>DASWLD010000148.1:0-32213 GCA_036396275.1 Burkholderiales bacterium | reverse complement strand
TGCGTGTAGAGCCCGATCGGATCGTCGGACGGGATGCCGGCGGTGATCTCTGCCTTGAACTCCTCGCCGATCGCGCGGAAGCGCGCCACCGCCTCGTCACGCGCAACGACCGTCCGGACCACGGGGTAATCCGCCGAGACGATCTTGCGCATCTCGCCCTCGATGCGCGCGAGGTCCTCCGGCGTGAATCCGCGCTCGAATGCGAAGTCGTAGTAGAAGCCGTCCTCGATCACCGGGCCGATCGTCACCTGCGCGTCCGGGAACAGTTCCTTCACCGCTTGCGCCAGCAGATGCGCGGTCGAGTGCCGCAGAACTTCCAAGCCGGCGGGGTCGCGGTCGGTGACGATCGCGATACGCGCGTCCTCGGCAATCTCACGCGAGAGGTCGACCAGCTCGTCGTTGACGCGCGCCGCCAACGCCGCGCGCGCGAGACCGGGTCCGATATCGGCAGCAACTTTTGCGGCAGTGACGGGTTGGGGGTATCGACGTTGGCTGCCGTCGGGCAGGGTGATGATTGGCATGGCGTGACTCCTAATCAGTGGCGACCACTACGACAGGCCGCATGATGAACGAACAAAGTTGGTAGGCGCGAGTGGGATCGAACCACCGACCACCACCATGTCAAGGTGGTGCTCTACCACTGAGCTACGCGCCTGGATGTTTCGAAAAATAGCACACTCCGAGCAACACGCTCAAGGCGCACCGCGACACGAGTTTCGCGTCACCGCCGCCCGCCGCCTTGGACGACGCCGAAGTTACGTTCGCGCAACACGCGAATCTTGTCCCGAACGGCCGCCGCCTGCTCGAACTCCAGGTTGCGCGCGTGCTTGTGCATTTGCTTTTCCAACTTATTAAGCAGCTTCGACAACGCATTCGGTCCGAGGTCGGCGTAACCTTCCGGTTCTTCGGCGGCGCGGAGCCCCGCGGACTCGCCGCGCGCCGGATAGCGCGTGCCGTGAACACCGTCGATGATCTCCTTCACTTCCTTCACGATGCCACGCGCGACGATGCCGTGGAGGCGGTTGTACTCGACCTGCTTGTTGCGACGTCGCTCGGTTTCTTCGATCGCCGTGCGCATTGAGTTCGTGACTCGATCGGCATAAAGGATCACTCGGCCGTTGATATTGCGCGCCGCCCGCCCGATGGTTTGTATCAACGAGCGCGCCGAGCGAAGAAAACCCTCCTTGTCGGCGTCGAGGATCGCCACCAACGAAACCTCCGGCAGGTCCAGGCCCTCGCGCAATAGATTGATGCCGACCAGTACGTCGAACACCCCGGCGCGCAGATCCCGGATGATTTCCGCGCGCTCCAACGTCTCGATGTCCGAGTGCAGATAGCGAACTTTCGCGCCGTGCTCGTATAAATACTCGGTCAGATCCTCGGCCATGCGTTTAGTCAGGGTCGTGACCAAGACCCGCTCGTTCGCCTTGACGCGCTCCCGGATCTCCGACAGCAAGTCGTCCACTTGGGCAGTCACCGGTCGCACATCGATTTCGGGATCGACCAGACCTGTCGGCCGCACGACCTGATCGATAACGACACCGCGACAGTGCTCCAGTTCGTACGGCCCGGGCGTCGCCGATACGAACATCGTTTGCGGCATCAGGCGTTCGAACTCATCGAACCGCAGCGGCCGGTTGTCGAGCGCCGACGGCAGGCGAAATCCGTACGCGACCAGCGTTTCCTTGCGCGAACGGTCGCCGCGATACATGCCGCCCAGCTGCGGCACGGTGACGTGACTTTCGTCGATCACCATGATCGCGTTCTTCGGAAGATAGTCGATCAATGTCGGCGGCGGCTCGCCGGGCCGGCGGCCGGACAGGAAGCGCGAGTAGTTCTCGATGCCGCTGCAGTAACCGACCTCGCGCATCATTTCGAGATCGTAAAGCGTGCGACTTTCGAGGCGTTGCGCTTCCACGAGCTTGTTTTGCGCACGCAACGCGGCCAGCCGCTCGCGCAGTTCGATCTTGATCACATCGATCGCCTTGAGAAGTGTCTCGCGCCCGGTGACATAGTGCGTCTTTGGATAAATCGTCGTGCGCGTCAGCGCGCCGACGGCTTCGCCGGTCAATGGATCGAATTCGCTCAAATTCTCGATGTCCTCGCCAAAAAGCTCGATCCGCACCGCCAGGCGCTCGGACTCGGCGGGGAATATGTCGATCACGTCGCCGTGCACGCGGAAGTTGCCGCGCCCGAGTTCGATGTCGTTCCGTGTGTATTGCATCTCGGCCAGCCGCCGCAGAATGGCGCGCTGCTCGATCCGCATGCCGCGCTTCAGATGCAGCACCATTCCGTGATAGGCCTCGGGGTCGCCGAGACCGTAGATCGCCGAGACGGTCGCGACGATGATGGCGTCGGGCCGCTCAAGCAGCGCCTTGGTGGCGGACAGCCGCATTTGTTCGATGTGTTCGTTAATCGACGCGTCCTTTTCGATATAGGTATCGGACGACGGGACATAGGCTTCGGGCTGGTAGTAGTCGTAGTACGAAACGAAGTATTCGACCGCGTTGTCCGGGAAGAAGTCGCGCATTTCCGAGTACAGCTGCGCCGCCAAGGTCTTGTTCGGCGCCAACACGATCGCCGGGCGCTGCACGCGTTCGATCACGTTGGCGACGGTGAACGTCTTGCCCGATCCGGTAACGCCGAGCAGCGTTTGAAACTTGTCGCCGCGCGCCAGACCTTCGATCAATGCATCGATCGCCTGCGGCTGATCGCCGGCAGGGTCGAAGGGTTTTAATAATTTGAATTCGCTGCTCATCGTACTAAAACGGTTTTCAACCACATATTTTACCGCTCGATCGCACTGACGCACGATCTACCGGCAAATGGCGTATTCTTCGTATTGACCGTCCATAACGCGCGCCTTTACTATACGCGCCTTCCCCACTTTCCCCGGTAGCTCAGTGGTAGAGCAGGTGACTGTTAATCACCTGGTCGGGGGTTCGAATCCCTCCCGGGGAGCCAATTTTCTCTCGTGCGCGTGAAACAGAAACGCCGCGGAGCAGTAAATACTCCGCGGCGCCGAATGGCTTACAAACTTACAAGTTATAGCGAGCGCAGGAAGTTTAGTACGTCCTGTCGTTCCGAGTGGCGCAGGCGGTTGAAGTTATCGATAACGCGATTAGCTTCCGACGACTTGAACTCGTGGTTGCCGTTGCTGCGATGCGCCTGGATCGCCTCGACGAGATCGCTGGTGCGACCGTCATGCAGGAAAAAGATCCGTTGCCCGAGGCCCCAAAGCGGTGCCGTTCGGAACTCATCGCCGGCCGCCGCGCCTTGGGCGACTCCGTCGGCCAGACCCGGTCCCATGTTATGTAGCGCGATATCCGAATACAAATTTGCGACCTGAGAACGCAGGGCCGCGACTGTAGCGAACGGAGAGGTCGTCAGGCTGGGCGTGTGGCATTCGTTGCAACCGACATCCGTGAATAGCGCACGGCCCCGATTGATCGACGCTGAACCACCCGGTGTGGTGGCCGAAGGCGTCGGTTGGTCCAGGAAGCGCTGGAAGTTGGCGAAATTCTCGATCGCCGTGATCAGCGCGGGAAAACCGGCGTGAACGTCGAACAGCTGGTTGTCATTGGGCACCGCCGAGAACTGACAGTTCGGATCCTCGTCGCGTTCGGACTGGAACAACTCGTTCGTGATACCCATCTCGACGTTATAGGCCTCGCCCGAGAACAGCAACAGCGTCTGATTCTGCGCCTTCCACCCGAACCGGGAAGCGGTACCGTCGTTCCCATTCGTATTAAGACGTCCCGAAATACCGAGCAGAAACTTTCGGAAGGCGTTCGTGCTCAGGTTGGCACGCAGCGTCGCGTCCGTAATCGATTCCATAAGCCCGGAACCGAAAACCGCCGTTGGAATCCGGAAGATGATGTTCCCGTTCCTGACCTGGCGTTCGAAGTCCTCTTGCCGGATCCGGCAACCACTCGCATCGCCGGTGTCGTCCACGCGTCCACTAATCACGAACAATCCGTGCACGCCACCGTCCGGCGTACCGTCAGGATTGCGCACGAAGCGCGCCTCCCGCACCGGACCGTTGAGCGACAGGAAAGACGGCACGACATTATTTGCTCCAAACGCGGTGGCCAGCGCCACTTGCGGATTGACGGCGGGCGAGGTGCCACCGATTGCCGGCTGGCTGTGGCAGGTACCACAACCATCCGCATTGAAGCGTGGACCCAGTCCGTCGCCAACTCCTTCTGCTTCCTCGAAGTCTTCCTCCCCGAGTTCAAAGAAGGCAATTTGGTCGGCGGTTAGACCGGGAAGGTGTCCACCGGCACCGGGACTGCCGCCGCGCACACCTGGATCGTGAGCGAAAAAATCCGCGTTGACCGACTGCGGAATAATCAACGCACCAACTGCCATGACTGCTACAGCAAAAAAACCCACAAAGGTACGCTTCGACGAGAGAGATGTTCTTGGACTTTCCATACGTCCTCCTCACTATCGATCCACCGTTACGTCCTGTTGTCACGCCTGTTCGGGCCCGCTCGCGCGAGCCCGACAAATCGCGACGCCGATTAACGGGGGAACACATGTGAACGAGAGGAAGCTGCGGCAAACATGACGGAGCATTCCCTCGCCCCCGACATGCCACTTTATTCTCGTGTTTCCGTTTCTGTATTTCCGTTTCGCCCCTAGTTACAGAATGGACAGAAACGGTTCATTCACTCTATGCGCGGTTTGTGTTCGCGGTCAAGCCGACGATCCGTGTGCGCGAAACGCGATGTTCGCCATCAGAGATCGGTGCATCAACGTAACAGTGCAATGCGCGCCAACGTGTAACATTCTTTTGTTGTGGTCCCCGATTTTATTTATCTTGTATCGCATTGAATATGTACAGCACTTCTGCCATGCGAAACTGTTGCTCTACTTTAGTCGGGTGTACACACACTTTCGTCGACACGATTCGATCAATTTCACGGAATTCTTCGTCTTTGTCATGAGCAGTCGCGCTGGCGCCATCGTGGTGCCGGAAAACCGCTTGACGAACCAACACGAACAATCGTCTCGTTGGCAAGCGTATACTGTGGGCGTGCGCGGGTATCTGCTGACTTCTCTGCTGTGCGTGTTGTCCAGCGCCTGCGCGACTCCCGGACCCGATGCCATTAGCGTGCTGCCGGTCGTCGACCTCTCTCCGGCGCAAGTGCGTGCCGATGTTTCGGCGCATGTGAGTCAACGAGTGCGCTGGGGCGGTAGTATCGCGGCGGTGGAGAATCGCGCCGAGGAAACCTGGCTCGAAATCGTCTCGCGCCCGCTGGATAGTTCCGGTCGGCCGCGCTCGAGCGACGATAGCGCCGGTCGCTTTATCGCCAAAGTGAAGGGCTTTCTCGATCCCGCCGTCTACGCGCAAGGTCGGCTCACGACCGTGGCGGGCGTTGTTGGCGGCGGACTGACTCGAACCATCGGGGAGTATGCGTACGCGTACGTGGTCGTTGACGCGGACACGATCAAGTTGTGGGAGCAGGTGGCGGCGCAACCTTATTATTATCCGAATCGATTTTACGACCCGTTCTACGATCCGTTTTGGCGTCCATACCCGTGGTATGCGCCGTACCCGTTCTACTCTTACTGGCGATAATATGGAAAAACTAATCCGGACAATCCTGAGTTGCGCGGTTCTTCTGGCGGCGTGCGCGACGACTCCACCGATAAACGTCGCCGGCACCGACGCGGCATTAACGCCAACAAAAGCGGTCACCGACATAGAAACGGCGCGCGGGCGACACGTCGCCTGGGGCGGCAGCATCATCAACACGACCAACCGCCCGGACACCACCGAGATCGAGCTGCTTGCTTACCCCCTCGACAGCGGCGGTCGACCCGACAGCACCGCGGCCGCACAGCAGCGTTTCTTGATCGTGCGCTCGGGATATCTCGAGTCGGCGGATTATCGTGCCGGCCGGCTGATCAGCGCGACCGGCACCGTTACCGGAACCCGCGCGGGCAAGGTCGGCGAGGCGTCTTACGTGTATCCGGTATTGCTCGCTGACCAGTTGTACCTCTGGCCGATCGAAGAACCGCGTCAGCCCGGTTCCAACGTGCGATTCGGCATCGGTATCGGCATCATCCTGCACTGATCGCCGTCTGGACTGACCGGCAGAAATTTAACGAACTCGTCGAATCGCGACGGACCGCGCACCGGCTAGCGCGAAAATGAGCGCGCCACGGCGGCGCGCATGAGTTGCTTCATCTCACGCACTGCTTCGCGCACGCCGACGAACACCGCACGACTGACGATGGCGTGCCCGATGTGCAGCTCGCGCACGCCGTCGAGCCGGGCGATCGGCTCCACGTTGAAATAGCTGAGTCCATGCCCGGCATTGAAGCGCATACCGTGGCTGCGTGTCGCCTCACCGGCGGCGGCGAGCTTGGCAAGCTCGGCGGCAACCACCGGGCTATCGGCGTCGCGCCCGCGCGCGTGGAACGCTTGCGCATACGGGCCGGTGTGCAATTCGCACACCGCCGCGCCGATGCGGCGCGCGGCCTCGACTTGGCGCAGACTGGCATCGATAAATACGCTCACGACGACACCGGCATCTCCCAGCTGCCGCACGACGCCGGCAAGCCGCGCCTCCTGGCCTACGATATCGAGCCCGCCTTCGGTGGTGATCTCCTGTCGTCCTTCCGGCACCAGCATCGCCATTTCCGGACGGATCCGCTGCGCGATCGCGACCATCTCCGCCGTCGCCGCCATTTCCAGATTGAGCTTTATCTGCGTCGCTTCGCGCAGGCGCCGCACGTCGTCATCCTGGATGTGGCGCCGGTCCTCGCGCAGGTGCACCGTAATGCCGTCGGCCCCGCCGAGCTGCGCCTCCACCGCCGCCCACACCGGATCGGGTTCGTGGCCGCGCCGCGCCTGCCGGACGGTGGCAACATGATCGATATTCACGCCCAGCTCGATCATGCCGTCGTATCCGCAGCGCCCATCACCGGCGGACGTCCCTGAAACAACCGCCGACTCTGCAGCGGCTTGTCGCCGAGATGCGGCGCCAATGCCGCGCGCATCAGCGCCTTCGCCTCGCGCAAAACAGTCGCATCGTCCAATTGCTCGGCCGCGAGCGCCAGCAAACTCGATCCGCGCAAACGCACGCCCCGCACCCGAGCGCCGAGTTCCGGATGACGCACGCGCACCGGTCCATGCTCGGGGACATAGTCATATATCGCATCCGCTTCGATGGGGTCGCGGTTGCCGTGTTCGCGTTCCAGGAGCAGGCCGTATCCCAGTTCGCGCATCAGATGCTTCTCGAAGATGCGCAAAATTGCTTCCGGTCGGCGTGCCTGACACAGACCCTCGATGGCAGCGCGATAGCGATCGTACAAACCCTCATGCGGATCGTGCCGGTGCAGCAGACGCAGAACGAGTTCGTTGAGATAAAACGCGCAGTAAAGCGAATTGCCGACGACCTCCGAGTTCGCGCCATCGGTTTCAGCGCCGGTCAACACCATCAGTTCACCACGACCGCTCCAGCCGACCAGCAATTGTTGAAACGGCTTGAGCACACCGCGGTTTCGGGCGCCCGGCCGGCGTGCGCCCTTGGCGATCAGCCCGACGCGTCCGTGACGCCGGCTAAATATTTCCAATAGCAAGCTCGTTTCGCTGAAATCGCGCTGGTGCAAAATAAACGCGTATTGTTGCTGAACGCGCATCACATCGGCTCGTCGTGAAATCCGAAACGCGCCAGCGCTCGCGCATCGTCCGACCAGCGGCCGCGAACCTTCACCCACAATCGCACGTTCGCCTTGCCGCCGTGCCGCTGCTCAAGCGCGTGACGCACACGTATACCCACCTGCTTCAAGCGTTCACCACCCTTGCCGATTAAAATCGCTTTCTGCCCTTCCCGTTCCACCCAGATGTCGGCTTCGAGGTCGACCCGATTCTTGCCGCGTTTGAAGCGCGTCGCCTCCACCGTCGTCACGTGCGGAATTTCCTGACCGTAAAGATGGTAAATCTGTTCGCGGATTGTTTCTTGCGCGCGAAATCTCTCGCTCTTATCCGTCACTTGATCGGCGGGGAAAACGGCTTCCTGTTCGGGCAAGCGTTTGAGCACGGCGTGCTCCAAGCGCTCGACGTTTTCCCCGGTGCGCGCGGACAGCGGCACAATATCGGCAAACGCCATGCGCGTCGCCGAATCACGCGTCAACGGGAGCAAACGACGCCGATCGCGGACCCGGTCGATCTTGTTGACTGCTAGAATCACGGGCACGTGAAGACCGCGAACAAGAGCGATCGCCTGTTCGTCTTCCGGTGTCCAACCGCTCGCCGCAATCATCAGCACGACACAATCCACGCCCTCAATGCTGCCGCTCGCCACCCGCGCCAAGTAGCGATTGAGTCGTCGACCCTTCGCGGGATGCAAACCGGGCGTATCGACATAGATCACTTGCCCCGCGCCGGTTGTCTTTATTCCCAAAATTCGATGGCGCGTGGTTTGCGGTCGCCGCGATACGATGCTGATTTTCTCGCCGATCAGCCGGTTGAGCAACGTCGACTTGCCCGCGTTCGGCCGGCCGATGAGAGCCACCGTGCCGCCGCGAAAGCGTGTCGCCGTCACTTCGTTCCGAGCTGCGCTAACGCTTGCTGCGCCGCCTGTTGTTCGGCCGCGCGGCGCGTGCTGCCTTCACCGCGCGTACGCAGCGCGAGTTCCGGTATCCGGCACTCAACCACGAACGTCTGATGGTGTGCGTCGCCCGAGGTTTCGAGCAACTCATAGTCCGGCGTCGGCAACGCTTGCTTTTGCAAACACTCTTGCAGGGAGGTCTTGGGGTCTTTGGGGATGGCGTGAGGATCGAGTTGCGCCAAGAGCGATTGGAACAACCGTGCAACGACCGCCTGCGCGGCGGCGATACCGCCGTCCAGAAACACCGCGCCGATAACCGCCTCCAGCGCGTCGGCCAAAATCGAATCGCGCTCGAAGCCCCCGCTCTTGAGTTCGCCGCCGCCGAGCAACAACGACTCACCGAGCCCGAGCTGCCGCGCAACCCCGGCCAACGTATCCTGCTTAACCAAGCTCGCACGCAGCCGGGTCAGCTCGCCTTCGGCCAGCGCCGGAAACCGGCCGTAGAGTTCGGCGGACATAACAAAACTCAGCACGCTGTCGCCGAGAAATTCGAGACGTTCGTAGTGATTGCTGCCGTAACTGCGATGCGTCAGCGCCCGCTCCAACAGCGCCGGATCCGCGAACGCGTAACCCAATCGTCGGCTAAGTTCGTTGCGCGGGCTACTCGGTGACGGAGACTTGGCTGACATGATCAAATTCGAGGAGCGCCGACACGTTATATACCAGCGGGACGACGACCTCATAGCTAAGGCGCATGACCTTGACCTTTCCCCGAGTCTCGATGGCCAACTGATTTGATTTCACATTGGTCACATTGTCAATGTCGAACCGCTTCTCCAACCGGCTCAACAGCTCCGCCTTGGACATCGCGCCCGCTCCCGACTCGGTCGCGAGGCCATTTAGCGCGGTACTGACCTTCAAATCCTCGAGGTACGGTGGCAACAGCTTAAAGAACAAAAACAAAAAGAAAACGCTAACGCCGATAACGAATGCCGCGCTCCACATTGTCATGCCGCGCTGCCGGTTTCGAGTCATGTCGGATAGCCTCACAGATTTCCTCGGTTCCAATAGTAGCAGCTCAGCGAACGGCGCTGCCGATGCGCGCAAGATCGATCCGCTGCCAAAACCAAACGCCGTCGCGCGTGTGATCCCAAGAAAACCAAATAAAAAACGCCCGGCCCACCAGGTTTTCCTCCGGCACGAACCCCCAGAAGCGGCTGTCGTTGCTGTGATCGCGATTGTCGCCCATCACGAAATAATGCCGCGGCGGCACCGTGTATTCATTGGTCGATTGATCGCCGCCGGGCGAGAGCAACACCGCGTGTTCGACGCCTTCGAGATTCTCAATGACGCGTGCGGTCTCATATCGCACCGTGCCGTCCTCGCGCACGCTGTAGGATGTCGCCGATCCCTGCGGCATCATCTTTCCGTTGATGTAAATCCGTTTCCCCTGGTAAACGATACGGTCGCCCGGCAAACCGATGATACGCTTGATGTAATTGACCGATTGGTCGCGCGGATAGCGGAACACCGCGACATCGCCGCGTTGTGGTTCGCCGATACCGATCGCCTTGGTGTTCACCACCGGAAGACGCAGGCCGTACGCGAACTTGTTCACCAAAATGAAATCGCCGACGACCAAACTCGGCAGCATGGAACCCGACGGAATTCGAAATGGCTCGACGACAAATGAACGCAACACGAACACGATCAAGATGACCGGAAAGAAAGCACGCGCGTACTCAACCAGCAACGGCTCCTTCGAAGCGCCGTCGCCCTCGCGCGCGGATGATTTAATCCTCCGCCCGCGCACGGGCGCCCAGATCCAGCGGTCGAGCGCCCAGATCACGCCGGTGGCACACACGAGCAGAAACAAAACGAGCGAGAAATCCATCGTCACTTCCCGCCGACGCGCAGCACCGCGAGGAACGCTTCCTGCGGTACCTCAACCGATCCCAATTGCTTCATGCGTTTCTTGCCCTCTTTTTGACGTTCCAACAACTTGCGCTTACGGCTCACGTCGCCGCCATAGCATTTTGCCGTCACGTTCTTGCGCAGCGCCTTAACCGTTTCACGCGCGATAATCTTCGACCCGATCGCCGCCTGTATGGCGACGTCGAACATCTGCCGCGGTATCAACTCGCGTAGCTTCTTCACGAGCTCCCGTCCGCGGAATTCCGTCTGCTGGCGGTGCGCGATCGTCGACAGGGCATCCACTTTATCGCCGTTGATCAACACGTCAAGCTTGCACACGTCGGCCGGACGAAATTCCAGAAAATCGTAGTCGAGCGACGCGTAGCCGCGACTCACCGATTTCAGACGATCGAAGAAATCGAGCACGACCTCGTTCAGCGGCAGCTCGTAGATCAACATTGCCTGGCGGCCGTGATACGTCAGCTCCTTCTGGATGCCGCGCTTTTCGACGCATAAGCCCATGACCCCGCCGACGTACTGCTGCGGCACAAGGATCGCCGCGCGAATAATCGGTTCGCGTATCTCCGCGATTTGATGCGGTTCCGGCAACTTTGCCGGATTCTCCACACGCAACACCTCGCCGCCCGTGCTCGCGACTTCGTAGACCACGGTCGGAGCGGTCGTGATCAGATTCAGATGATATTCCCGCTCCAGCCGTTCCTGAATGATGTCCATGTGCAGCATGCCGAGAAAGCCGCAGCGGAAGCCGAAGCCGAGCGCTTGCGAGGTTTCCGGCTCGTAGTTGAGCGACGCGTCGTTCAGCGACAGTTTCGAAAGCGCGTCGCGAAAGGCGTCGTAGTCGGACGAATCGACCGGATACAGTCCCGCAAAAACGCGCGGTTTGATCTCCTTGAAGCCGGGTAGCGGCGTTGCCGCCGGGCGATAGCTGTGCGTAATCGTATCGCCCACGCGCGCACTGCGCACGTCTTTTATGCCGGCGGCGACGTAGCCGACTTCGCCGGCGCCCAATACGTCCACCGGTTTGAGCTTCGGCGTAAAAACCCCGACTTGGTCGACGGTGTAATCGCGACCGGTGGCCATCAAACGAATCTTATCCTTCGGCACGAGTTGCCCGTCCATGACGCGAACCAATGAGATCGTGCCGAGGTAGTTGTCGAACCAGGAATCGATGATCAGCGCTTTGAGCGGCGCGTCGACCGTACCGCGCGGCGCCGGGATTTGCGCCACGATCGCCTCCAAAATCTCGACCACGCCGATGCCGGTCTTCGCGCTCGCGCGAATCGCGTTCTTCGCCTCGATACCGATGATGTCCTCGATCTCCTCGATGGCGCGCTGCGGATCGGCGGCCGGCAAATCGATTTTGTTCAGCACCGGCAAGATCGTCAGATTCAATTCGGCGGCGGTATAGCAGTTCGCTACCGTTTGCGCCTGCACCCCTTGGGAAACGTCGACCACCAGGAGCGCGCCCTCACACGCCGTCAGCGAGCGCGACACCTCGTAGGAGAAATCCACGTGCCCCGGCGTGTCGATCATGTTGAGACGGTAGTCGCGGCCGTCACGCGCGGTGTACGAGAGCGCGACGCTCTGCGCCTTGATCGTGATGCCGCGCTCGCGCTCGAGCGCCATGGAGTCCAACACCTGCTCCTGCATTTCCCGGGGCGCGAGCCCGCCGCACTGTTGGATGAACCGATCGGCCAGGGTCGATTTGCCGTGGTCGATGTGCGCGATGATGGAAAAATTTCGAATGCGTTCCTGTTGCCAACCGCTCATGGATAGATTTTCGGCCGGGGCATTAAAAAAGGCGCAACGACGGCGCCCGTTCAGCACTATTGTTCCACCGGCCCGGCGCGCCGGCTCGTGACAGCTGCGTAGCGTAACCGATTTCGCCGCCGCTATAAACGCGCCGTCGTTCGCCGCTACCGCGGGCTCAACGCCAGGTAGATCGCCGACGCACCGCGGCGCACGCGCAACACGGCCGGCCGATCGGACGTCGACTGCGCCATCAGACGATAAAAGGCGCCGACGCTTCCCACGCTGCGACCGTCGACGTCGGCGATGACGTCGCCGACACGAAGCCCCGCATTGCGCGCGGGACCGTCCATGATGTCGTCCACATAGACGCCGCCCTTCAGATCGTAGTGCTTACGTTGTTCGCTCGACAGTTCGCTCAGCACCAATCCCAAGCGCTGGCCGCCGTCGCCGCGTTTGCTCGGTAGCGCGACCTTCGTGGATTCGTCGCGCAGTTCGCCGACCGTCGCGACAACGTCGATTAATCCTCGATTCCGCCGAAATACCCGAAAGCGCGCTTTGCTCCCGGGCGCCGTTAGCCCAACGAGCGGCGGCAATTCCGACGACAAGCCGATCGGTTGCCCTTCGTATTCCAATACGATGTCACCCGGCTTGAGGTCGGAGCCTGCCGCCGGACCGGCCGGCAGCACGTCCGCCACCAACGCGCCGCGCGGCCGATCCAAACCATAGGCCGCGGCCAGTCCGTGCGTGACTTCTTGCAGACTGACGCCAAGCCAACCGCGATGCACGCCCCCTTGCGCGCGTAGCTGCTGCGCGATACGCATCGCGATATCGATCGGTATGGCGAACGACACACCCATGAACGCGCCGGTGCGGCTATAAATTTGCGAATTGACGCCGACGACTTCGCCCTTCAAATTGAACAACGGACCGCCCGAATTCCCCGGATTGATGGCCACGTCGGTTTGGAGAAACGACACGTAATTCTCGTTCGGAAGGCTGCGGCCCTTGGCTGAAACGATACCGGCCGTCGCCGAGCTATCGAACCCAAACGGCGCGCCGATGGCGAGCACCCAGTCACCGACATGCAATTGCTGCGGATCGCCGATCGCGACCGGACGCAGATCGGTAGCATCGACTTTCAATAGCGCGATGTCGCTGCGCCTGTCCGCGCCGATCATCCGCGCGTGGTACTCGCGCCGGTCGGCGAGACGCACGACGATCTCGCCGGCGCCGTCGACCACGTGCGCGCACGTCAGCAAATAGCCGTCCGCGGAGATGACGAACCCCGAGCCGAGCGACGCAACCTCGCGTCCGTTGGGTGCGCCGAACGCACCCGGCGGCCAAGCATTTAACGCATCGTCGTTCCCTTCGGGTGCGCGATCACGATGCCGCGGGGAGGTGCTGATGTTCACCACCTCCGAACCGTGCGCCTGGACCAGCGCCGCAAAGTCCGGCAGTTCGCGGGTCGCCGCCGAAAGCGCCGTCGGCGCCAGCAACGTGGCGCCGACGACGAAAGGAAGGAGTGCACGAGCGGCGGCGACCGACATGGCGCTCACGGACGCGATTCGGGCTCCAAAGAGTCGCTGATCATGGTGATCGTCTTCGCCGGCACTTCGCCGACGACGGTGACATGATGGCCGTCCAGGATTCGTCCGAGCGCGTTCACCGCCCCCATGTTCGTCGGACCCTCGACCAACTCGCCCGATTTCGCGGGGTCGCCAAGGCTTTCGATAAACACCGACACGGCCGCCAAGCTGTCGGTGTAAACCAGCTGGCGAACGATGCGCTCGTCGCGCGGCAACCGCCGCAGGACATTCCTGAAGAGCTTGAAGCCGCTCGGCAGGCGCGACGCGTGCCAGATGCGCGTCGGCCCGTCATCGGTCACTTCGGTGTCGCGAAACCAGGACATGCCGTCGCTCGAGGTGTGCGCGGCCAGCATCGAATCCAGGATGGCGCCGCCGACGTTAAGCTGAGTGAACATGAACTGCTCCAGCTTCTTGCCGCTCTCACTCATCAACTCCGCCCGCAGCAGCAAACCGGTATCCTTGTCGGCCCATAACCGAAACCCGTAGCGGTAATCGTCGCGTGCGCGAATCGTCAATTGCTGGGCCGCCCGACCCGCGACGCGTCCGGTGCCACCGAGCTGGATTTCGTAATTTCGCGTCAGGTCCGCAAGACGATCCGGAACGATCGCCAGTAACGGGCTGCGCCCGAGGCGCCGCTGCTCGATGAATATCGTTTTCTGGTCGGGAAGATAGCAGCGGACTTCCTGGTCGTTGCGAATCACCTCGCGCGCCGGACCGGTCAGTGAGACCAAGCGCTCGGTCACCGCGCCGTCGGCGGCGCGATGAAAGATCCGCATGGTGTCCAGTCGCCCGGCGCGTTGGTACACGAAGGTACCTTCGTAGTTCAACGACTCGGGCGCACGGTGTATGCGCAGCAGCCAGTCCTGCGCCTCATCCGCGGCATACGCCGGGACGACGGCCAAGAAAAATACCGATGCCGGTACCAGTCGGTGAAGACGGGTCATTTTTCGGGGGAATCGGAAACCACGCGAACGTACGGCAGCATATTGCCCATCGCGCCGGTCGGCATGAATTCGTTATGTCCGAATAGGTAATAGTGAAGCTGATCGCCGTCGCCGCGCCCGTCCGCGGGTTTAGCGGCATTTGCCGCGACCGTCTGCGCCGCCCCGCTCGCCGAGTTCTCGACAACCGCAATCGTCGTCGGCGCCCCGGCGATCGAGGCAACCGGTGCTACCGGTACGCGCCACGCTTGCAGCCCGAGAAACGCCACCAACGCAACCGACGCGGCGGCGGCAAATCCACCCGCCAGAGGCCAAAGCCGCAGCGACGCGCTCGGTGCCGCGCCGGCGCCGTCAATCCCCGCCCGCACCCGCTCAGCCAAATCGCGCGGCGCCAGCACGCCCAGTTGACGTGTCATTGCGCTGCGTATCAGGTGATAACGTTCCCACGTACCGCGCGACGCGGCATCGTGCTTCATCGCATCCAGCGTGCGGCGCTCGTCCAGCTCGTCCAGCTCGGCGTCGATCAAGGCGGAAATTTTCTCGTTCATATCACTATCAACTCGGTTTAACGCTCCAACAACGGACGCAGCTGATCGTCGATCGCCTCGCGCGCGCGAAAAATGCGCGAACGCACGGTTCCGATCGGGCAATCCATCGCCTGCGCGATTTCCTCGTAACTGAGCCCGTCGATCTCGCGCAGCGTAATCGCGGTGCGCAAATCCTCGGGCAGCGCTTCGACCACGCGATTCACCGTGGCCGCGATTTCATCGGTGAGCAAGGTGCGTTCCGGCGTTGCCTGGTCGCGCAAGCCGTCACCGCTCTCGATCAATTCGGCGCCTTCCACTTCCATGTCGCTATTGGGGGGTCGTCGGCCCAGCGAATCGAGATAATTCTTGGCCGTGTTCACCGCGATCCGGTACAGCCAAGTATAGAACGCGCTCTCGCCGCGGAATCCGCCGATCGCACGATACGCCTTAATGAAAGCCTCTTGCGTAACATCTTCGATTTCACCCCGATCGCGCACGAACCGCGCAACGAGCTTTGCCACTTTGTGCTGATACTTTCGCACCAGCATATCGAAAGCCGCCCTGTCGCCCTTTTGCACGCGCGCGACAAGTTTCTGGTCGATGCTGCGTTCCGAAATCAACGGGTTGTTCCCGCGATCTGGCGCAGACCGCCAGCTGCCATTAACTGACCGTCACGGATGGGTAAAGTTCGATTTGCCAACGGATAATTCCGCTTATAGTTATGCGGTTCCCAAGGTTTGTCCGGGCCAGCCGCCGGTCCGGGCGAAGGTCGCTATGATAGGATAACGACGGAACGACAACTACTGTGCCGCCCGGGTGAATCCTGCCACGCCGTCCTCTCTTCCGATCGACGTACTGATTATCGGCAGCGGCGTCGCCGGCTTGAGTCTGGCGCTGCGCCTGGCCGATCACACGCGGGTCGCGGTCCTGGCCAAGGGCCAAATCAGCGAGGGTTCGAGCGTTTACGCGCAAGGCGGAATCGCCGCCGTCATGGACCAGCGCGACGACTCGTTCGAGGCCCATGTCGACGATACCCTGGTCGCCGGGGCCGGTTTATGTCACCGCGATACCGTCGAACTCGTCGTTCGCCGCGCGCCGGCGATGATCGACTGGTTGCTGCGGCAGGGCGTCCCGTTTACCACCGAGCCCGAGACCGGGTCGTTGCCGGCAACCAACCGATTGCATCTGACGCGCGAAGGCGGCCACACGTTTCGGCGCGTGGTGCACGCCGACGACGCCACCGGCTTTGCCATCGAAACCGCGCTCATTCGCGCGGTCCGCGCGCACCGCGCGATCGAATTGTTTGAAGATCAGCTCGCCGTCGATTTGATTATCAGCGCCAAACTCGGTCTCGGCGGGGCGAATCGCTGCCTCGGCGCCTATGTGCTCGACAAAGCGAGCGGCCACGTGCGCGCGCTGGCCGCCCGCTACGTGGTGCTCGCAAGCGGCGGCGCCTCGAAGGCCTATCTCTACACCAGCAATCCCGACACCTCGACCGGCGACGGCATCGCCATGGCATGGCGCGCCGGCTGCCGCGTCGGCAACATGGAGTTCATGCAGTTTCATCCGACCTGCTTATACCACCCGCGGGCCAAGTCGTTTTTGATCAGCGAGGCCGTGCGCGGCGAAGGCGGCCGCTTGCTGCTGCCGAACGGGGAGCCGTTCATGCAGGCGCACGACCCGCGCGGCGAACTCGCGTCCCGCGACATCGTGGCGCGCGCGATAGACTACGAGATGAAGCGCGGCGGTCTCGACTACGTGCACCTCGACATCAGCCATCGTCCCGCCGATTTCATCAAGGCGCACTTCCCGACGATTTATCGTCGTTGCCTCGAGTTCGGCTACGACATGACGCGCGAACCGATTCCGGTGGTGCCGGCGGCACACTACACTTGCGGCGGCGTCGTGTCCGATCTGCGCGGCCGCGCCGACGTTCGGAACCTGTACGCCATCGGTGAGTGCGCTTTCACCGGCTTGCACGGCGCAAACCGGCTCGCCAGCAACTCGTTGCTCGAATGTCTCGTGTTCGCCGAGGCGGCGGCGCGCGATATCGCGGCGCAACTATCGGCGACACCGCCGCCGCCCCCGGCGCTGCCGGCGTGGGACGAAAGCCGCGTCACCGACGCCGACGAACAAGTCGTGGTGTCGCACAACTGGGATGAGCTGCGCCGCTTCATGTGGGACTACGTCGGTATCGTGCGCACCGGCAAACGCCTGCAGCGCGCGCTACGCCGCATGGAACTCCTGTCCGAGGAAATTCACGAGTACTACGGCAACTTTCGCATCACCAACGACTTGATCGAACTTCGCAACCTGGTATTGGTGGCAGAGCTGATCATCCGCTCGGCGCTCTGGCGCAAGGAGAGTCGCGGTCTGCACTTCACACGAGACTATCCCGACACCGATCCGGGCTACGCCGATCGCGATACTATACTCGCGCCGCCGCAGTTTTCAGCCGCAGCCGAACGCGTAGGCGCCTGAACGTATCCGGCGCCACGGCATCGGGTAAAATCACCACACTGGTTGGCCACCGCTGCCCGTCGCTTCGCACCACTAATAGGGTCAACCACGGCTGCACCCAACTATCCACTAATCGACCCGTCTCCCAGTCGTTCGCTTTCCGCCGCCGCAACAGGCATTCCTCCTCGCTCAGCAACAACGCCGTGACGGCGGTGCCGCCGCGCCGCAGACCATGCACGGCCACGGTTCGAACGAGACTCAATGCGATCAGCGCGACCAACGGAATTTTCAGTGCGAGCGCAATCGGGAGAATGACGGCGAGGACGCCTGTGCCGGCGTGCAACAGCACGAAGACACCGATAAGCACATGGGAAGGGCCCAGCTCGATGGTCAGGCTATCCGGCGATTCGATCGACAAGGGCTTTCACATCCGCATCGTCGGGCACGCGCCGCCCGTAACAGTATTCCAACAGTTCATTGTCGGCCAGGTCCAGAATTCGCGTTAACACCTCGATGTCGCGATCCGTGAGCCGATCGAACTCGCGGACCATGAAGCGCTGAAACAGCAAATCCAGTTCGAGCAAGCCGCGCCGACAGCGCCATCGCAATCGCTCGCGCGCGCGCGGGTCGATCATATGAAGTAGCGCGCGACAAGCGCGCTTCGGCTCGTCTCCCTACCCATGAACCGCGCTAGCGAACCAACTCTGCTGCACAGGGACGTGCGAATGTCGCGAGCGCAGGATGCGCAAGAGCGACCCCCTCTCCCCAAGTGAAGAGGATCGCGCGCAGCGCGCCCGGCTCGCCCCCTTCTCCCTCCGGGAGAAGGGATGGGGATGAGGGACCGCCGGCCCTCACCCTTTGCACTCTCCCGAAGGGAGAGGGGAAGTCGGTGAAAATCTCCATGCCGGTGGGGAGAGGGTAAGGGGTGAGGGAAGAGACCGCCCGGTTCATGAGCATAATTCGCGGCAGCGACATGGCCGAGCGGTCTCTCCCTCCGGCGACGTGCAGGATGCACGAGGATCCGCGGGAGCGCAGGATGCGCGAGAGCGATCACGAGGGAATGAGGGTGAGGGTACGCTGCTTTCGAATCCGTCCTTGCGGCAGCGTTCACGTCACCCGCTTCACCAACAACTCGCGGATGTGGCCGATGGCCTTGGTGGGATTCAGTTCTTTCGGGCAGACTTCGACGCAGTTCATGATCGTGTGGCAGCGAAACAGCTTGTACGGATCTTCCAGATCGTCGAGACGTTCGCCGGTCGCCTGATCGCGCGTGTCGGCGATGAACCGGTACGACCACAACAGCGCGGCCGGACCCATGAACTTATCCGGATTCCACCAAAACGACGGGCATTGCGTCGAGCAACAACCGCACAGAATGCACTCGTACAAACCGTCTAATTTTTCGCGATCTTCCTGCGATTGCAGGCGCTCGCGCTCCGGCGGCGGATCGTTGTTGATCACGTACGGCTTGGCCGCATGGTACTGCTTGAAAAATTGCGACATGTCGACGATCAGATCGCGAATGACCGGCTGCCCGGGCAGCGGCTTTAACACCACCGGTTCCTTCAAATCCGAGATACGCGTAACACAAGCGAGACCGTTCTTACCGTTGATGTTGATCGCATCCGATCCGCACACGCCCTCACGACAAGAGCGGCGAAACGCCAGGGAATCGTCGACCTCCTTCAGTCGCACCAAGGCGTCGAGCAGCATCCGATCCGACGGCTGCAGCGCCACGTCGTAGCTTTGCATGCGCGGCTTGGCGTCGGTTTCGGGGTTGTATCGATATATCGAGAAACGCACGTGGCCTCCCCGCGTCAAGAAAAAATGCAATCCGCAGATGAACGCGGATTCAAATTATGATGAACGCAGATCGCTAAGAGCAGGTAGATTTCTATTCTGCCACTTGTCATCTGCGTTTATCTGCGCGGTTATCCGCGTTCATCTGTGGATGCAGTTCTAGTACGTCCGCGCCTTCGGTTCGAAGCTTTCGACCGTCAGCGGCTTCAGGTGCACCGGCCGATAATCGAGCCGATGGTTCTCCTTGTAATAGAGCGTGTGCTTCAGCCAATTCTTGTCGTCGCGTTTGTGAAAGTCGGCGCGGTCGTGCGCGCCGCGGCTCTCATGACGCGCCGCGGCCGAAATCAAGGAAGCGACGGCAACCTCGATCAAGTTATCCAATTCCAGTGCCTCGACGCGCGCGGTATTGAATACCTTCGACTTGTCGGAAATCTCGGTACGCGCGGCGCGCTCCGCTACTTGCTTGATCTTCTTCACGCCCTCGGCAAGCAAGTCCGGGAACCGGAACACCCCGCAATGCGCTTGCATCGTCTTGCGCATATCCGCCGCCACGGCGGCGACGCGTTCGCCGTTCTTCTGCCCATCGAGGCGCGCCAAGCGCGCGAGCGTTCGCTCGGCCGCATCCTTCGGCAGGTCCTTCTGCCCGAGATTCTCTCTTAGAAACCTGATGACCGAATCAGCCGCCGCGCGGCCGAACACCAAGAGATCGGTCAGCGAGTTGGTCCCGAGACGATTCGCGCCGTGCACGGACGCGCAGGCGCACTCCCCTGCGGCGTAAAATCCCCGAACGATCGCCTCGGTATCGCCGGACTTCGGCGCGATGACCTCGCCGTGATAATTGGTCGGGATACCCCCCATCTGGAAGTGCGCCGTCGGCACCACCGGAATTGGATCTTTCACCGGATCGACGTTCGCGAATTTCTTGGCGATCTCGCGGATGCCGGGCAGACGCTTGTGAATCGTTTCTTCGCCGAGGTGATCGAGCTTCAGCAGCAAATAATCGGCGTGCTCGCCGCACCCACGGCCTTCCTTGATCTCGGTCGCCATGGCACGCGACACGACGTCGCGGCTTGCGAGATCCTTCATGTTCGGCGCGTAGCGCTCCATGAAACGCTCGCCGTTCTTGTTCAGCAGGAACCCGCCCTCGCCCCGCACGCCTTCGGTAATCAACACGCCGGCGCCGGCCACACCGGTCGGATGGAATTGCCAGAACTCCAGGTCTTGCAGCGGCACACCCGCCCGCGCCGCCATGCCGAGCCCATCGCCGGTATTAATGAACGCGTTGGTGCTGGCGGCGAAGATGCGGCCCGCGCCGCCGGTCGCGAATATCGTCGCGCGCGCATGGAGTATCGACAGTTCGCCCGTTTCCATCTCGAGGGCGGTCACGCCGAGCACCTGACCACTGGCATCGCGAATCAAGTCGAGTGCCATCCACTCGACGAAGAAGCGCGTGTTCGCGCGGACGTTGCGCTGGTAGAGCGTATGCAACATCGCGTGCCCGGTGCGATCTGCGGAGGCACAGCTACGTTGGATCGGTTTCTCGCCGAAGTTCTGTGAGTGACCGCCGAAAGGCCGCTGGTAGATCGTGCCGTCGGCATTGCGGTCGAACGGCATGCCGTAGTGTTCCAGCTCGAAAACCGCTTCCGGGGCGTTGCGGCACATGAACTCGATCGCATCCTGATCGCCCAGATAATCCGACCCTTTTACGGTGTCGTACATGTGCCAGCGCCAATCGTCTTTTTCCATGTTGCCGAGCGCGGCGCCGATACCGCCCTGGGCCGCCACCGTGTGCGAACGCGTGGGAAACACTTTCGACAACACCGCGGTCGTCAACCCGGCCTCGGAAAGTTGTAGCGCCGCGCGTAGACCCGCGCCGCCGGCGCCGACCACGATGGCATCGAACCGACGCACCGGCGGACTCATGCCGCGCCTCGAATCAATATTTGCGCGCACCAAAGCGCCACGGCCATCAAACCGAACGCCGTCAGCGTGCTGATCGTGAACCGCAGCCACATCGCTTTGAGATAATCCATATAGATGCTGCGCAGACCCACCCACGCGTGCGCCAGCAGGCTGGCGAAGAAAAGCCCCCACGCCATGCGCACCAGCCCGGATTCGAAATAGGCGCTCCAACCGGCGAAATCCGACGCCGGTTTCGAGGCCAGCCAGAAAACGACATAAACGGTGAAAAGCGCGAGATAAAGCGAGGTGATGCGCTGCACCAGGAACGCGGTCACGCCGCGATGCGAGGAACCGAGCGATCGCGCGCCGCTCATACCACGGTGCTCAGCAGCAACACCGTGGCGACCGAAGCGACCAGCGTCAGCCCGGCGCTGCGCCGCGCCGACGTGCGCTCCACGCCGATGTCGACGTCGATCAGCAAATGACGAACGCCGGAGTAAAGATGCTGGATCAGGATCCACAACGCCAGCAACACAACCATTCGGCCGAGTCCCGCGCTCAACAACGATTGGATTTCGCCGAACCGCGCCGGGCTCGCCAGCGATGCCTGCAGCGCCCACAAGAAGAAGACCGTCAACACGACCAGCAGCGCCCCCGTGATACGATGCAAAATCGAAACGACGCCGCCAATGGGCAGTCGAATAAGGAACAGATTCAGGTAAACCGGGCGCTTGGTACGTTGTTGCATTTCGAATCGATCAGCCGCGCCACTCCCTGTGCGATACGCTCGCCGCGAGCGTCGTTACCGGCTATTTTGTGGCGGTATTATATAGACTGAGGCGCGCCGCTGGGAAGCGTTGTGGAGATCGAATCAATGGGCGACGCCGGAGATAGACAAGCGTGAACGAACGTTGGGTTGAATTCCTGCGCGCGCAAGGCGCGGTGTTCGCGGATGGCCGAGTGACGGATTTCAGCCAACCGGCGCAGGAACGGCTCGCGGCGCGCGACGGCGACGTCGTGGTCGGCCTGACGCATCTCGCACTCGTTCGCGTCAGTGGAACGGACCGCGCCGCTTTCCTCAACGGCCAGCTGACCAATGACATCGGGCGTCTGGACGCTACGCACAGCCAGCTAAGCGCGTGGTGCAGTCCCAAGGGGCGAATGCTCGCGCTGTTTCGCGTGACGGCATTGGATCAATCCTATCTTCTGGAGCTCCCGGCGGCATTGCGCGATGACGTGATCAAGCGGTTGCGGATGTATGTTCTGCGCGCGAAAGTCGCGATTGAAACCGTGGACGACGCGCTGGTGCACTTCGGCGTCGCCGGTTCGGATATGGCGCTGCGGCTGCGGGACGCGATCGGCGAGGCGCCGAGCGAAGCGAACCGCGTGTGCACGCGCGGCGGATTGACCTGCGTGCGTCTGCACGGAACGCACCCGCGGTTCGAGATTATCGGCGCGCCGGAGGCAGCGCGCGCCCTTTGGACCGAGCTGACGACGCGCGCGACGCGCGCGGGGGCGGGAACATGGGACTGGCTCGACATCCTCGCCGGCATCCCCACCGTGCTGCCGCAAACGAGCGACGCCTTCGTGCCGCAGATGGGGAACCTCGATCTGATCGACGCCATCAGTTTCGACAAAGGCTGTTACACCGGCCAGGAAATCGTCGCGCGCGTACGCTATCGCGGTCGCGTGAAGCAACGCATGTATCGCGCGCACGTGCGCGCTGTCGACACGCCGCAGCCCGGCGATTCGATCTTCGTGCCGGATCTTCCCGGGCAATCGGCCGGCACGGTGGTCATTGCCGCCGCGTCGCCCGATGACGGCCACGAACTGCTGGCCGTCCTTTACAGCGACAGCGTCGCCCGCGGCGACTTGCATCTGCACCGCGCCGACGGCCCGCCGCTGACCATCGAACCGCTGCCCTATCCCCTGCCCGGCTGACGCTTTGCGGCGACGACATTCACCGCGGCGCGGCGGCCGCCGGCTCGCGCTCGACGATCTGATAAAAAGTTTCGCCCTGTTTGATCATGCCGAGCTCGATCCGCGCGCGCTCTTCGATCGCCGCCAACCCTTGCTTTAAATCGACCACGTCGGCGGCCAGCGCCTGATTGCGCTCGCGCAGTTCGGCGTTTTCCTCGCGCTGCGCGGCGATTTCGCGCCTCAGCGTCCACAGCGCGTACACGCCGCCGTTGCCGAACCACAGCGGATACTGCAACAGCATAAGCAGCAAGATCAAACCAACCAAGAGGGTTCGTCGCGACGACAGGCGCACCGACAACGCTACGCTCCCATTTGCCGAAACGCGCCGCGCCCGGGGTAGCGTGCGGCCCGGCCGAGCGCGCCTTCGATGCGCAGCAACTGGTTGTACTTCGCAATCCGGTCGGAGCGGGACAGCGAACCGGTCTTGATTTGTCCGACGCCGGTCGCGACCGCGAGATCGGCGATGAAGCTATCCTCGGTTTCGCCGGAGCGATGCGAAATGACCGAGGTGTACCCGGCCGCGCGCGCCATCGCGATCGCTTCGAGCGTTTCGGTGAGCGTGCCGATCTGATTCACCTTGATCAGAATTGAATTGGCCACGCCGCGCGCGATGCCCTGCTTCAGAATCTTCGTGTTGGTCACGAACACGTCGTCACCGACGAGTTGGAGCAGTTTTCCAAGTCGATCCGTGAGAACCTTCCAGCCTTCCCAGTCACCTTCCGCGCAACCGTCCTCGACCGTAATGATTGGATAACGTTTGCACCAATCCGCGAGCAGGTCCACCAGCTCGGAAGCGGAAAGCTTGCGCTGCTCCGATTGCAGATCGTAGCGCCCGTCTTTGTAAAACTCGCTGGCGGCGCAGTCGAGACCGAGCGCGACGTCCTTCCCGAGTTTGAAACCGGCCTTTTCGATCGCCTCGACAATCACCTGCACCGCCGCCTCGTTCGACGCCAGATCCGGGGCAAATCCGCCCTCATCCCCGACCGCGGTGTTGAGCCCGCGGCCGTGCAACACCTTCTTCAATGTGTGAAAGACTTCCGAACCGTAGCGTAGCGCCTCGGCGAACGTCGGCGCACCAATAGGGAGAATCATGAACTCCTGCATGTCGACGCTGTTGTCGGCATGCGCGCCGCCGTTGATGATGTTCATCATCGGCACCGGCAAGATAAATTCGCCGCCCTGATGCAAGTATCGATAGAGCGGCTGCTTTGCGTCGGCCGCCGCGGCGCGCGCGGTCGCCATCGATACCGCGAGCAGCGCATTCGCGCCGAGGCGAGATTTCGTTTCGGTCCCGTCCAGCTCGATCATGGCGCGATCGATGGCGGTTTGATCCCGTGCATCGCGCCCGGCGAGCAAGCGGCGAATCTCCCCGTTGACGTTGGCCACGGCGCGCGTGACGCCCTTGCCGAGATAGCGTTTGGCGTCGCCGTCGCGCAGTTCCAGCGCTTCGCGCGAGCCGGTCGAGGCGCCGGACGGTACCGCGGCGCGCCCGCTGGCCCCGGACTTCAATACGACGTCCGCCTCGACGGTTGGGTTGCCGCGCGAGTCGAGAATTTCGCGGGCCTGAATGTCGGCAATGACTGACATGCGTTGTTCCTTCTTGCCTATTTAGTGATGGCTTCGTAGTGTTCGACGACCGGGAACGGATCGTAGAAGTGGTGCAGCAAGCGCTTCCATTCTTAGTACTGCGTCGAGCCGCGAAAACCTTGCGTATGATGCTCCAGCGTTTCCCACTGAACCAGCAACAGATATCGGTGGCGTTTCTCGAAGCAGCGCTTCAGCTCATGTGAAATATACCCGGCGCTGGCCGCGATGATGGACGCCGCCCGCCCGAACGCCGCTTCGAACGCCGCCTCCTGTCCGGGACGAACATCAAGCGCCGCAACCTCAAGAATCATAGTCGGGTATCGCACTTGAGCCGGTGATCCGGACGCCTCGCTAGGTGAACTTCTTCGCGTCTTCGAGAAACTTCGCGATACCGATATCCGTCAGCGGATGTTTCTCCATCTGCGTCAGCACGTTTCCGGGGATGGTCAGAATGTGGGCGCCGATACGCGCGCACTCGATGACATGCAACGGGTGGCGAATCGACGCCACGACGATTTCGGTTTTGATAGCCGGATAGTTCGCAAAAATACCGGCGATTTCGCCGATCAGGCCGGTTCCGCTCGCCGATATGTCGTCCAGGCGACCCACAAACGGGCACACATTGGTCGCGCCCGCCTTCGCCGCCAGGATCGCCTGGCTCGCGGAGAAGATAAGCGTCACGTTCGTTTGGATACCGTCTTGGGCGAATCGACGCACGGCCTTAAGGCCGGCGTTACACATCGGAATCTTTACGACGACGTTCTTCGCGATCTTGGCGAGCTCGCGCCCTTCTTTCAGGATGCCCGGCTCGTCGAGCGACAGCACTTCGGCGTGCACCGGGCCTTCGACAATCGCGCAGATATCGCGAATCGACTGCGCCATGGATTTGCCGGTCTTGGCGATCAGCGTCGGATTCGTGGTCACGCCGTTGCACAGCCCGACATCCTTCGCGGATTGGATTTCCTTGACGTCGGCGCTGTCGACGTAAATTTTCATTGATTCGCTCCGAGAAAATAATCTTCCGTCGCCGCGAGGGCGCCCTGGGCATCGAGCAATGCGTCGATCATCTCGCGAACCGCGGCGTCGCCGCCGCGCTTGGTCGTCACCCAAGCCGCTTCCCGTCGCACCCGCGGCGTCGCATTCGCGGGCGCGACAAACACACCGACGTGCGGCGAACAAGCGAGATCGAGAATGTCATCGCCCACATACAAGGTCTGCGATTTATCCGCGCCGGCCGCGCGCATTATATTGCGCAGCGCGTCGATCTTGTGGAAATGACCGCACTCGTAAAAATCGACTTTCAGTTCCTTCACGCGCCGCTCGACCGCCGCCGCAATGCGGCCGGTGAGCACCGCCGTTTTCAGGCCCGCTTGGCGCGCCAAGGTGATACCGAATCCGTCCTGCACGTGAAACGCTTTGATATCGGTGTCCGCCCCGGCGTAGATGATCGAGCCGTCCGTCAGCACGCCGTCCACATCGAGCACGATCAGCTTGATGGCGCGAAGTTTATCCCGAAGTTGCGTGTCGATGCCGCCCCCCATTAAAGCCGCGTCAGCGAACCGATGCCCCATCTGCCATCGGGAGGCGAGACGGTGAAGTCGAGCGGGTGCGCTGAAGTTGGCGCACCCCGGCGGGAACAACAAGGGGTGAGGGGAGAGACCGCCCGAGTCATGGAAGAAATTCGTGACGTCGGCGATGTCATGCGGTCTCTCGCCCGGTCAATTCACGTCCCAAGTGCGAACCAGGCGGTGGATCTCCACCGCCATCTTCATGAGTTTTTCCATTTCGTCCAGTCGGAACATCGACGCCGCGTCGCATAAGCCCTTCATCGGCTCCGGATGCGTCTCGACAAATAGGCCGTGCGCGCCGGCGGCGATGCCGGCACGCGTGAGCAACGGAATGTACTTCGGTTCACCGCCGCGAGGATCTTTCGAGCTGATCCCGTAGATTCGCACGACGTGGCCGGCGTCGAAGATCACCGGGTAGCCGAGCTCCGACATGATCGAGACCGAGCGCATGTCGGCGACCAACCGGTTGTAGCCGAAGCAGGAACCGCGCTCGCACAACAGAATACTGTGATTGCCGACCGAGGTCAGCTTGTCGATCGCCGAGTCCATGTTCTCCGGCGCGAGGAACTGGCCCTTCTTCACGTTGACCACTTTTCCGGTCTCGCCGGCCGCCAGCAGCAGCGACGTCTGTTGGCACAAAAACGCCGGAATCTGCAGCACGTCCAGAACTTCCGCGGCGACGGCGCAATCGGTTTCGCGATGCACGTCGCTCAGCACGGGTATGTCGAACTCGCGGCCGATCGTTTGCAGCGTCTTCAAGCCCTCGTCGATGCCGAGACCGCGATCGTTGCTCGCCGCGCCGCGATTGTCTTTCTCGTACGACGACTTGAAGATGTAATTGAAATCATGCTTGCGCGCGAGCTTCACCATGTGCTCGGCGACGCGCATCCCCAAGTCTTTCCCTTCGAGCAAACACGGCCCGGCGATGACACACAGTTTCTCGCCCTTGCCGACGTTGAAATTCTTGACCTTGACGTTATGCATGCCCGCTTCCTGACCGGTGCCGGCCGACAAAAAAATCGGCAGCTGCTAAGTTCCGATCAATTCCAGAAAATATGAATACTCGGCGCGGAGACGGTCGCTCCCGCGCATCCCTGCGCTCGCGACATTCGTGCGCCCTGCACAGCACAAAGACGCAAAGAATGGTACGGATAACTTGAGCCCACTTCTTTGCGTCTTCGCGCCTCTGCGACAGATAGTCATATGAATCAGAGTCTCCTGAGTGTAGTCAACTCGCCAAACTCAGCGCACCGCCGCCTGCTTCGGCTGCGCACCGGTGCGCCGAGCGCGGGCCGCCTCGATGTAACCGCGGAATAACGGATGGCCGTCGCGCGGCGTCGAGGTGAATTCCGGATGAAACTGCACGCCCACGAACCACGGATGATCCCGCAGCTCGATGATCTCGACCAGCATGTCGTCGACCGACGTGCCCGCGACGACCATTCCTTTTTGTTGCAGTGCGTCGCGATACCTGTTGTTGAACTCGTAGCGATGACGATGGCGCTCGACCACGGCATCGCGTCCGTACAGCGCGCGCACGTGTGTGCCCGGCATCAGCTTGCACTCCTGCCCACCGAGCCGCATGGTCCCGCCCAGATCGCCGCCGGCGCTGCGAAGCTCTTTCCCTCCTTCCGGCGTCAACCACTCGGTAATCATCGCGATCACCGGATGCGGCGTGTGCCCGTCGAACTCCGTGCTGTGGGCGTCCGCCAACTCGGCAACGTTGCGCGCAAACTCGATCACCGCCACCTGCATGCCGAGGCAAATGCCCAGATAGGGAATGCCGCGGGTGCGCGCAAAATTCACGGCCTTGACCTTGCCCTCGACGCCGCGCTCGCCGAAACCGCCGGGCACCAGAATCGCGTCGGCGCCTTCGAGCGCCGCGGTGCCGTTCGCATCGATCACTTCCGAATCGACGTAGCGAATGTTGACGCGCGTGCGCGTATGAATGCCGCCATGCGTCAGCGCCTCGCTCAACGATTTATACGATTCCGTCAAATGCGTGTACTTGCCGACCAGCGCGATTTCGACCTCGCCCGCCGCGTGGTCCATCGCGTACACGACTTTATCCCACTCGCCGAGGTTCGCTTTGCGCGCGTTGATCCTCAGGCGCTCGACCACGATTTCATCGAGGCCCTGCTCGTGCAGCGAGCGCGGAATGCGATAAATATTGTCCACGTCCGGCGCCGAGATGACCGCGCGCGGCGGAACGTTGGTGAAGAGCGCGATTTTGCGGCGTTCGTCTTCCGGCAGCATGCGGTCCGAGCGGCACAGCAAAATATCCGGCTGGATGCCGATCGACAATAACTCCTTGACCGAATGCTGAGTCGGTTTGGTCTTCAATTCCCCGGCGGCGCTGATGTACGGCACCAGCGTTAGGTGCACGAACACGCAGTTGCCGGGTCCGTGCTCGATCCCCATTTGGCGTATCGCTTCGAGAAACGGGAGCGATTCGATATCGCCGACCGTGCCGCCGATCTCGACCAGCGCAATGTCGGCGCCGCTCGCGCCGAGCTCGATGCAGCGCTTGATCTCGTCGGTAATGTGTGGAATCACCTGAACCGTCGCGCCGAGGTAATCGCCGCGGCGCTCCTTGCGAATGACGCTCTCGTAAATTTTCCCGGTGGTGAAGTTATTGCACTTGCCGACGCGGGTGCGTACGAAACGCTCGTAGTGACCGAGGTCGAGATCGGTTTCGGCGCCGTCGTGGGTGACGTACACCTCGCCGTGCTGGAACGGGCTCATGGTGCCGGGATCGACGTTGATGTACGGATCGAGCTTAAGCAGGGTCACCTTGATTCCGCGGGCTTCGAGAATGGCGCCCAGGGAGGCGGCGGCGATCCCCTTACCCAACGAGGAAACCACGCCACCGGTGACAAAAATATATTTGGTCATGAGAACCCGTTCAGCTTGAGTCGGTTACCGACAGCGCCGCCTTGCGCGGCACGTCCTGCATCGGTCTTGCCGATGCAACTTCCGACATCGGAACGGAAGTGCACGCTACCAGATGGCAGGCTCGCGCACAACCGCGAATCACTCCCGTGCAAAATCGCCGCGCGAAATCCGCAACACCCAGCCGACTTCGTCCGGCTGCGCTGCGTACGGCTCGCAGACCCAGCGATCGCCGATCGCAGCTAACTCATCGTCGACATAGACCAACGGCCACCGGCGGCGCTCCCACGGCGGAATGCCGGCTTCCTGCAGCAGCTTCTTCACTTTGTGCCGGTGACCGCGCAAGCGCGCGCGCTCGCCGCCGCGGCGCAACCGGACGAGAATACGCCGGCCGACCACCCGATCGCGCGCAATGCCGGCGCCGATCTCCGCCCTCGCCAGCAAGCGCCAGCCGTTGCCGGGAATATCGAGCTGCGTCGCGGGATTCCACGCGACCTCCCAATCGTCGGCGATCGGCGGTGGCGCCGGAAATACCGCCAAGCAATCGCGGTAACGCTGCACCACCACGTCGGCCCAGCATACGGTTGCCTGTTTTGAGCGCGGCGTACGCGCGACGCGCGCCAGTAACTCGCGCAAACGCGACTCCGGCGGCGGCGCGCCGGTTCGCAGCCGAATCCAATAACGCAACAGGTTCGACTGGCGCTGCAGCGACAGGGCCAGTAACGACGAAATACGCAAGCGGCCGTCGGCATCGGCCGCGGCGGCCAAGTCCATTTGGCCCAATTCCGCGAGTAACCGATCCGCCTCAGCCATGTGCTTGGCGCTAACCGCGAGTCGTTCAGTCGCCGCCGGCCAGCGCGCATCGAGTAACGGCAAGATGCGATGCCGCAGAAAATTGCGCGCCGGCCCGACGTCGAAATTGGTCGCGTCGTCAATCCATTGCAGATCCTGCTCCTTAGCGTAGTTCGCGAGCGCTGCCCGCTCGAAGTTGAGCAATGGACGCGCCCGGCGACCTCGCCCGAACGGCGCGATCGCCGGCATTGCCGCGAGACCGGCGGCCCCGGCGCCACGTAGTAGCTGCAACAACAGCGTCTCCGCTTGATCGTCGCGATGATGGGCCGTGAGCAGCACGGCGTCCGAAGGCAGCATCCGGCGCAGTGCCGCATAGCGCGCGCGGCGCGCGGCGTCTTCCATGCCACGATGTTCGCTTTCGCTCACCACCACGCGCTCGGATCGGTACGGCACGTCGAGGGCGGCGCAAACCGCGGCACAATGCCGCGCCCACTTGGCCGAGTCGGCTTGCAGACCATGATCGACGTGCAGCGCAGTCACCCGCCACGGTGCACGGCGGCGTAAGTCCGCCAGCGCGTGCAGTAAAACGTGGGAGTCCATGCCACCGCTGTAGGCGACATAAAGGTCCGTGTCCGATGCGAGACAAAGCTCGCCGCCGCGCAAAACCGCGTCGAGGGCGGCGGCGGTGAAGAAGCGAAAACAGCGCCGATCCGAAGGTGCCGGGCGATCGCCCTTAGAGTTCTTGGAATTCTCCATGGTGCATTAGGCGCTGGTAGCGGCTTTCGAGCAACTGCTCGGACGAGACCGAACGCAGGTTGTCGAGTTCGGTTTGCAGCACCACCCGCAACCGGCGCGCCGTTTCGTCCGCGTCGCGATGCGCACCGCCGAGCGGCTCGGGCACGACCACGTCGACCAATCCGAGCTCGGACAGGCGATGGGCGGTGATACCCATCGCCTCGGCCGCCATCGGCGCTTTGTCGGCGGCGCGCCAGAGGATCGACGCGCAGCCTTCCGGGGAGATTACCGAGTAAGTCGAATACTGCAACATGATGAGACGATCGCAGACACCGATGCCGAGGGCACCGCCGGAACTGCCTTCGCCGATCACCACACCCACGATGGGAATCTTCAGGCGCGCCATCACGTAGAGATTGTGCGCGATCGCTTCGCTCTGGCCGCGCTCTTCGGCGCCAACGCCGGGATACGCGCCGGGCGTATCGATAAAACTAACCAGCGGCAAGCCGAAGCGCTCGGCCAATCGCATCAGGCGCAGCGCCTTGCGATAGCCTTCCGGATTCGGCATGCCGAAATTGCGCCGCACCTTTTCGCGCGTGTCGCGGCCTTTCTGGTGGCCGACGACGACGACCGGGTGATCGGCGAATCGGGCCAAACCGCCGACGATCGCGGGATCGTCGGCGAAGCTGCGATCCCCGTGCAGTTCTTGGAAATCCGTGAATAGCCGGGAGACGTAATCGAGCGTATAGGGGCGCAGCGGGTGACGCGCGACTTGCGAGATTTGCCAGGGCGTCAGCGACGTAAAAATCGATTCCGTCAACCGCCGGCTTTTCACCTCAAGGCGGTTGACCTCCTCGGTGATGTCGGCGCCGTGCGAAGTCGAGCGCAGCGCCTCGATCTTCGCTTCCAGCTCGGCGATCGACTGCTCGAAATCCAGGTAGTTATGGTTCATGTTCTGAAGACAGAGGACAGAAGACAGCGGACCGAAGCAGAAAACAGAGGGCAGAAGACGGAAGACTGTCGTACCCAGTCCTCTGTCATCTGTCGTCTGCCCACCGGCTCCGTCTTCTGTCCTCCGTCTTCTGTCACCTGTGCGTCATCTGTATTCGAGCTGGACGTTGTCGCTGCCGGCGAGGCGCCCCAGTCGTTCGAGGACGGCGCCGCTCGGGCTGACTTTCCATTGCTCGCC
>DASWLD010000147.1:0-24107 GCA_036396275.1 Burkholderiales bacterium | reverse complement strand
ATCGGCGCTTCGCCGCGGTTGATCTTGTCCACCTTGGCACGGTCGACGTCGACACACACCACGTCGTGACCCACCTCGGCGAAGCATGCGCCGGTCACGAGGCCTACATAGCCGGTGCCGACAATCGAAACCTTCATCACGCCTCCTCGGCGAGGCGATTATAGTGGTACCAAATCATCGAACGCCGCAGACCGTCGTCGACGAGTATGCGCGGGTCGTACCCTAAGTGACTACGCGCCTTCTCGATAAGGGGGCAACGCCGATTCGGATTGTCGACCAGGTAGTCGGCCTCGGCGTTCCTTCCGCGCACAAGCTTGCCGCGGTAGCCGAATAGTTCGTGCGCCGTCGCTATTACTTTTTCGGCCAACTGTGCCATCGAGATCTCCGGTCGTTCGATGCCGATATTGTAAGCCTCGCCGGGATGACCTTTCACCAAAACCTTGTAGTAACCGGTGATCGCATCGGCGCTGTAACAAAACGTGCGCTTCGGCGACCCATCGGAGTACATGACGATATCCCGACCGTTCAGTACGTCGCGCGCGAAATCCGGCAACACCCGCCCGTCGGTAATCTTCAGACCCGGCCCGTAATTGTTGAATGGCCGCGCAATCTTCACGGGTATCCCGTACTGACGAGCGAACGTTACGCACAGCGTTTCGCCGAATCGCTTCGATTCGTCGTAACAGGCCCGCGGACCGGTGCAGGAGACGTTGCCGCGATAGTCCTCGGGCGTTGGGATCGCATCCGGCGCCGGGTCTCCGTAGATCTCGCTCGAGGAGTAGAAAAGTATCCCCTCGACCGCGTGGCCGCGCTCAGTCTGGCGCACGCTGTAGTCGAGCAGGTTCCGAAGACCATTGATATTCGCATCGATCGTCTGCAGCGGGTACTTGCGGTAGAACTTCGGCGACGCAATTCCGGCGGCATGAATGATGTATTGGAAATCGCCCATATCGGCCGGCAACGGTTGGATCATGTCCTGGCGCACGAGCTTCAGACTCGGATCGTTGCGCAATGCCGTGAGCCACTCCGGCGCGCCGCGTGCGAAGTTGTCGTATACCGTCAACCGAATCTTCGAGCCGGCGTCCGCGTGCTTGTTCCAGTGCAGCGCGGCCAGGATCAAGTAGTATCCGAGGAAGCCCGCGCCTCCGGTGATCAGGAGGTTCTTTCCGGCAATTCGCGCGAATTCCTCGCGCAGGTTCCCGTGCAGATATTCGAGATCGCGCTCCAACAATTGCTCGAGGGACGGTAGCGTTGCGGCCATATGGTGATTGTCCCAAAAGACACTGACTTCAGATGGATTCCGGCCCGAGTACGGCCTTGCGGCAGTAAAACGCCTCGGCGTGCCCACTCGGCGAATTGCATTCGACGCCGCGTAGTCGCATCAGCGCCATGAACGTATCGCGCGTGAACCAGGGTTTGTCGCGCTGGCTGGCGAAGCAGTCCAGGACGTTGGTCACCTTCGCCTCGCACTGTTCGATCGTCACGGGCACGAAGAAGTTCGGCGCGCCGAGGTCGCCGTCGTATTTCGGAATTTCGTACTCGAGAATGAAGTGATCGCGAAACGTGTTCCACGTCAGTTCGCAGGTCAGCCGGTGATCCTGGTGTAGATCGTTGCGTGTATGGGTCAGCACCAAATCCGGCGTGACCCGGCCTTTCAGCTCTTCGAAGTACTCCTTGATGCGTGCGCCATCGAAGGGAAAGAAACTGTTGCGGAATTCTTTGATCTCGACGTCGCGGCGCTTTACGCCGCTCAGAAACCGCTCGGCACTGGTTTTTGCCTCGGCGCTACGAACCGGCGAGGAACTCAAGACCACCCAGTGGACGTCCGCGTCCGGATGAAGCTCAGCCAACCGCAACACCGTTGCACCGCAACCGATCTCGATATCGTCGCAATGCGCCCCAATGCAGAGCACCTTGCGCAGCGGCCGCGCCGAACCGCCAAGCGGCAGCGACAGCATCAGCGTTCACACCCGGCGATGCGGTTCCCCGATCTGCCGACTAGCGGATTCACGCCGACTCTCTCCAAACCGCCCAAGGAGTTTCCCCGCGCGCATACATGTCGTCCAACGTTATCTTGTCCTTGAACGTATCCATCGAGGCCCAAAATCCCTCGTAGCGATGCGCCAACAGGCGCCGCTGCTCGATCAAACGCCGAAACGGCTCCTCGACGAGTTCCTCGTCGTCCTTCATGTAATCGAATATTTGCCTACGCAGGATCATAAAGCCGCCATTGATCCAAAAATTCCCGTCTCGAACATGCTGGATATCGACGACCAGTCCGCTGTCGTCGCTCAGCACGCCGTGAAACGACTGCGACGGACGAACGCTCAGAAAACCGCCGACCGCATTGCTACGTTCGAATCTATCGATGTAGTCGGTCAGCGGCAGATCTGAAAGTCCGTCGCTGTAGTTCGCCAAGAACATCTCCTCACCGTCGAGATAGCTCTCGACGGCCTTCAAACGTTGTCCGATATTCGATTTGAGTCCGGTATCCACGAACGAGATGCGCCAGTTGTCGATGTCGCTGTTTTGCAGCTTGATGGTCTTGCCCCCGTCCGTCATGACGAAGTCGTTCGACATGCATTCGTTGTAATTCAGAAAGAACTCTTTGATCAGATCGCCGCGATACCCGAGACACAAAATAAAGTCGGTGTGCCCGTAGTGCGCGTAGTATTTCATCAAATGCCATAGAATTGGCCGCGGACCGATGTTTACCAATGGTTTGGGGATGGTGTCCGAATACTCCCGCAGACGCGTTCCCAGCCCGCCGCAAAAAAGAACGACTTTCATAATGATCTCGCCATCAGCACTATCGTTAGATAAGTGGATCGACCTCAGTTTAGCAAACACGGGCCGTGGCGCCGCCGGACAGCGGCGCCCTTTCAACTCCGGTATTCGCGACACCGCTCGCCCATTTATCCTCGGCTGACGCCGTCAACGACAGGCACATCAGGACTTCCAAAACAACTGGTCGTCGATCTGACGTGTCTGAATAAGATATTGAAGCTGCTTCAGCCGAGTAAACGCCCGGAATTCGAAAATATCCCACGACATATTAATGCGCTCGTACGTTTCGCGCAGCTCGCGCGCGCCGATCGCGGCGTTGCGCTGGCAGCGAAACCCCGGCAGCCGGGTACTGATCTTTTCGAACGAAACGCGGTAACTACGATTGTCGCCGCCGCCGGGCCCGAAGGTCACTTCGCAGCCCGGAAACTCACGGGCCACGATTTCGGCGATTTCGCGAACGCGGTAGTTGTCGCGATCGTCGCCCACGTTAAAGATCTGCCCGTGCACCGCCTCGCGCGGCGCCTCGAGTACGCACGCGATGGCATCGCAAATATCGCGCACGTGCACCAGCGGGCGCCAGGGCGTACCGTCGCTCGTCATGGCAATCTTCTTCGTGGTCCAGGCCAACGCGCTGAGATTGTTCAGCACGATATCGAAACGCATCCGCGGCGACGGCCCGTACGCCGTCGCGTTGCGCAGAAAAACCGGCGAGAAACTATCGTCGGCCAATTTGCCGACGTCGCGCTCGACCCGTACTTTGCACTCGGCGTACGTCGTTTGCGGATTGACCGGAGATTGCTCGTTCAGAAAAACCCCCGAGCCGACGCCGTACACGCTGCACGACGACGTGTAGACAAACCGCTTCACGCCGACGGCTTTGGCCTTGCGCGCCAACTCGACCGAGCCCTGATGATTTATCTTGAAGGTCACCTCCGGCTTGTTCTGCCCGAGCGGGTCGTTCGACAACTCCGCGAGATGAACCACGGCGTCGAAGCCGCGCAAGTCGTTTTCGGTAATCTGGCGTAGATCGCGATTCACAAACAGCGGGAACGATTTGATCCGCGGATCGCTGTACAGCCACCCGTCTCGATAGTACCCAGTGTCGGTTCCAACGACGTCGAAGCCTCGCTGCACCAACGCCGGTGCCAGCAGCGCACCGATGTAGCCCTCTACCCCTGTTACAAACACTTTCATGCAAGACTCTCCCAATACTCGTTCTCGGATAGAGATCCTCGCGCCACCGATTGGCACTCGATCTGAGTATAAACGCAGCCCGATAACCCTAAGTCGCCAACGGCATCGAGCCGCGTTCGCCGCTTATCACGCGGTGAGCAAGTATTTGATGGCTGCACCCACATCGTCGGCGAGACGATGCCTATTCCATACGACACAGCGACCGATATACGCCGCTAGGCGCACACGCTCGTCTAAAGGCAACGATGCACGCCAGACGGCGCCGAAACGGGCGAAATTCATTTTCCATTGCTGGAACATCATAGGATTCTTGCGCTTCGGGTCGTAAAACGCCAAGAGTTCGGTTCCGCTTCTTAGCGCGGTGGATGTTCGCGGATCCATTCGCCGATAGTACAGGTACTCGGGCACCTCGACGAATTTTCCGTAGAGCGCCACCTCCGCCATCATGTTGCAGTCGGACGAAAAGTATTTCTTGACGAGCGTCGTCCGACGTAAGCTGTCGATTCGAATGAGTCCATTCATGACGTTGTTCAAACGCATGCGCTCAAGACAGGCACGATAGCGCGCGCTCGGGCGTGCGTCGCTGATGGCCATGTAATCCTGATAGTCTTCAGTGACCCGGCCATTCGGGTCGATTAAGCGTGTACGCGGAAAGGCCAGAACCGCATCGGAGTACGCGTCGAGCACGGCGACGCAACGCTCCAAAAACGGCGGCTGAAAGATATCGTTGGACGATGCCCATTTGAAGTAGCGCCCGCGCGCGGGAAACACCACCGCGTTGTAGTTGTCGGAGGCGCCGATGTTCTCGGCATGGCGAAAGTATCGAATGCGGTTATCATGCGCGGCATATTCCCGACAGATCGCCTCCGTCGCATCGGTCGAGGCGTTGTCGCTAAGAATCAACTCGAAATCGGCGAATGTCTGTCCCAGTAGAGAATCGATCGCGGCACGCAGAAACTCCTGCCCGTTGTAAACGGGCATTCCGACACTTACCAACGGGGCGTCAGCCTTCATTTCAAGCTGGGGGTATCAGCGACACGTCGGGCCAACGCACCGGCCGTCTCACTCTTTTAAGGTATGCACGTTATTCTAGCAGACGGCGCTTTTCGCCCGCTGTCGCGGGCGACGGCAGCGGGCGCGCGGCACCTTCATTTTCGCGAGAACGTTGCAGTTGGCGATCAACCGTACGCTCCTGCTCAGGCTGTCCAACACCGGCCAACACCGTAAACCGCCGGAACCACCGTCGAACGCAAGAGCCCCAATGCTACACATACTCTCAAGCTGGCATTCCCCCGAAAGAACAAACGTCATGCCCGTCGTCTTTAAGGATTCGCCGTTAGTTGAAGGACTTGCGCATACTGGGAACGAAGTTCGGCACGATATGCCTCGCCCTTTCGGCGGATTTCGACGAGCGCTTGCGCGCGATTGGTTTCGAGCGTCTTCAGACGTTCGTATAGATCCGCGGCGGTAAACGTTTCCAGGTCAACTGCGCAAGCCTCCTGCCCCATCTCGCGCAGCAGGTCGCGTGTCTTGCGAAAGTAGCAAATCCCGAGCACGGGTCGTTCCGCCCGTAACGCCAATAACACACCGTGAAAGCGCGTCGCCACAATCATGTCGGCCTGCGCGTACACGTTCATCAGGTCCGATACGGACTTGGCGTGTCGCACGAGCACTTGGGGATCGGCGGTGTCGCGCACGTCCTCGTCAAGCTTCGACAAGATATCCCGTATCACGCTTTCGTCGCGCGCCTGCGTGGGGAAAAAGAACACACCATAGCCGTCGCGACGCAGCATGGAGGCAAGATTCGCCATGCGCTCGACGTATTCCCAGTATCGATGGTCATCGGGCGCGTGCCAGTAGCGACGATCGTAAATAGGCATCGGATTGATTCCCACCGTGGGTCGCTTCGCGCCGCCGGGGTTTGCCTCTCGTGAAACCCCGCGAACCTGAAACATCAACCCGTGCGCCAGATCCGGAAAGACTTCGCCAAACCGGCGACCCCTGCGCCGCTCGATAAGTTGCTTCGAAGCCTCATCGCGGAACGAGGCATAGTCGGCGAGACGCAGCGCCATGCGGACGCACGCTCGGCTCACCGGTGAGTCGATTGGACCGGCGCCGACGCTGAGGAATGCCAGCTTCGCGCCGGCGAGCTTTGCCAAGATCGACCATTTCAGCAGCGTATACGGGAAACCCCACACGCCGCCGAAGTTGTCGAGAAACTGGTTCGAACCGGATACCAACAAGAGGTCGACGTCTCTCATGCGATCGCGCGACTCGCGCAAGAAACGCAGCTCTCGCGCCAGTGCCGCCGGCGCGCTTGCCAATGAACGTAAGGTGCGGAGCAGTCCGCCCGCCAGCGGAATCCGCTTTACGATGTCCTTTGCAACATCGAGACGCGAACGGCCCGGCGTGTTTGCGCGCGCCGGCGACGCGTCCCTCCCCATGGCAACCGCGTTGGAAGCGGTCGCCCCTTGGCGATCGGAAAAGTCGCGGATGGGGAAGGCCGGGATTCCGTAACGCCGCGCCGTATCGCTCGGATTGATCGAGAACCCGTAGATTCGCGCTGTCGGCCGGAGCGCACGGACAGCCTGAATGACCGCCTCGATAATCGCTTCGTCCCCCAGATTCTCGTTTCCGTAGTGGCCGAACACGCCGACGGTAAGGGACCGATGCGGACTGCTCACTTGCTGTTGATTTGACAATGGGCTGCTCGTTGTTGGAACCCGCGAGAGCAACGCGATCTCAGCTGCGCGAACACAATCCGCTCAACGACGTCGGCGCCGCCTTGGAAGAAAACGGACTCAGTACACCTTCACTACCGGAATCGGAACAACGAATTTGCCGCCCCATTCCCGAATGTAGGAATGTTGCGCCATGATTTCATCTTTCAGATTCCATGGCAGCAGGAACAAATAGTCGGGCTTTGTCCGCTTAATCGCCTCGGGCTCGATAATGGGAATATGCGTGCCGGGCGTGAACTTTCCTTGTTTGTAGGGACTGCGATCCACCGTGTAGTCCAAGAAATCGGTACGGATACCGCAGTAGTTCAATAACGTGTTGCCCTTCCCGGGGGCGCCGTAACCGACGATCGTCTTCCCGGCCCGTTTCGCCGTGATCAGAAAATCGAGGACGGCGCGTTTCGTCTCTTTCACCTTCGCGTCGAACGAGGCGTACGTTTCCAACCGATTCACGCCCGTTTCGATCTCCCGTTGCTTCAATGCACGCGCGCGCTCGGTCTGCGGCTTGGCCGTATCCTCCGTATGCCGCGCGTAGATTCGCAGCGACCCGCCGTGCGTCGGCAGCTCCTCAACGTCGAAAAGGGTAAGACCGTGGGCCGCAAACACCTGTTCAACGGCGAAAAACGAAAGGTAGGAAAAATGCTCGTGGTAGATGGTATCGAACTGATTTTCCGCCATCAGGCGCAGAAGATGGGGAAATTCCATGGTGATAACGCCGCCCGGCCGCAACAAAACCTTCATGCCGCCGACGAAATCGTTTATGTCCGGAACGTGCGCCAGCACGTTATTGCCAAGCAGCAGATCCGCGTGACCGTATTCGCCGATAATCGCCTTCGCGCTCGCCACACCGAAGAAGCGCACGGTGGTCGGGATCCCCTTCTCGATCGCGACTTTCGCCACGTTCGCCGCCGGTTCGATGCCGAGAACGGGCACGCCGGCGCGCACGAAGTGCTGCAGCAGATAGCCGTCGTTGCTCGCGATCTCCATTACCTGCTTCGTTTTATCAATGCCGAACCGCTGCTGCATCAGCTCGGCGTAGCGCTGCGCATGCGCCACCCAGGAATCGGAGTACGATGAAAAGTATGCGTACTCGGTGAAAATTTCCTTTGGCGAGACGTATTCTTCAAGCTGCACCAAGAAACACTTGTGACAGATCCACACGTGCAGCGGATAGAAAGGCTCCATGTGATTGAGTTGATGCGACTCGATGTGCGTCTGGCACAGCGGCGACATCCCCAGATCGACAAACGTGTGCTGCAACTCGGTCCGACAGAAACGGCACAGCGCCCGATTCGACCGGGCGACGCCGGGCTTCGACGAGTCAGCGTTGACAATGGAACTCATTGGGTAACCCCTAATCGGTGTCTACAAAAAAGGCGGGGATTCATTAAGAACAACCGCCGGCCGCGAATCGCCGCTTGTTTTCTTCGGGCCGCCGATTTTTCCGCCGCCGATTGCGTACTCCAGTGGACTTGAAATCGGCGGCAATCGTACGAAGCCGCCTTTGCCAAATGGTTACTGAACGAAACATCCTCAGTGTAGTACATCCCTCGCGGGGAAACCGCCCAAGCGCACGCACGGTTTATCGTCCGGACTTGCGATCGTGGTCGTGCCGCTATTTCCCCAGCGCATCCAGGAGGCGCGCCAGTTCCTGTGTGCCGGCGACTCGCGAGTGACGTGCGATTTCCGACTCGCCGGCCACAGGGGCGGTGCCCGCCCGCACTCGCTCGACAAAGGCGGAAAGGCTTGCCTCGATCGCCGCCGCGGAATCGAGCGGCGCCATCGTATCGATGCCGGCCGTGCGCAACACGGCCGCGGTGTCCCCGGCCGCGTCCGTCAGCGCCAATATCGGGCGGCGCGCGCGCAGATATTCGTAAATCTTCGCCGGAATCTGATGATTGCAGTTGGCGGCTTGAAAGATCAGCAAGCCGTCGGCACGAAGCATCTCGGCAAGCGCGTCGCGATAAGCGATCGCCGGTTCGAGAAATACGATGTCGTCCAAACCGTAGCGCGCGAGCATCGGTCGATAATAAGCGTCATGACCGGTCGCGCGCAGAATGACTTTGATGGAACCCGCGCCGATTCGCCCGTTGCGCTTGAGTGCCTGCAGGGCGGTGAAGAACGCGGTCGGATCGCGTTCGGAGGGATACAGGAGTCCACTGTGAACGAGCACGAGCGGGCCGCCGCCCGAGCGAATACCCGGCACCGCCTCTGCGTCGGAGAAATTCTCCTCGTCGTAACCGTTTGCAATCATGTGCCAGCGCGTCGCCGGCACGCTCGGATAACGCGCTGCGTACATCCGCACGGCTCCCGGCGTGGTAAAGACAGCGCGTGCGCAGTGGGTAACCGCGCGCCGCTCGATGGCCAAATAGGCGCGGCGCACCCGCGGATCTTTCGGATAATTTTCCTCCGTCATGGAATCGCGAAAATCAGCGATCCACGGAAGTCCGGAAAGGCGGTGCAGGCTGTGCCCGATCAGATGGGCGGTGGCGATCGGATAGGTCGACCAAATCGCCGCCGGCCGGTATCGACGAATAAGGCGCAGCCCGATCGGCACGGCCGCGAACCACCAACTAATCCAGCGATCCGGAACGGCGAACCAGCCGGGATAACGACCCGCCACGGCGAGATGCCGCGCCGTATCGAGGGCGAATGCCCGTGCGACCACGGTTTCCTCGCCGATATCGCCGAGTTGGCCACGGGTCGTTTCCGGATAGGTGCGCGGGTGCACGGTCAATACCAGCGGATCCCAGCCGAACCGCGGCAGGTAGCGGCTGAATTTGAGCGTGCGTTGTACCCCGCTGCTGCCGTGTACCGGCGGAAAGTGAAAAGCGATCATCAATACGCGCCGCGTCATCGTCGCTCACCCGAAAAAATACCTTGAGATAGCCGGCACGCCGACCCGCATTCCAATTTGCATCGGCCACGGCGGCACATAAAACACTTTGCCGCTATGTTTGCAGCCACTCTTTCGTCCAGCGCGACACCTGGTCACGCCACTCTCGCCGGGAAAACGTGTGATTCGCCGGCGCGAGTTCGCGGCGCGCGATCCGGGCGTCATCCAGTGCACGCCGCCAATCGCGTGAATGCTCGGTGACGTACCTGAATTCGTTGGCGGTGATGTCGTCGCCGCTAAGCACCAAGAGCACGCGCCCTTGAAAGCGCCGCAATCCTTCGAGCATACGATCGGGCAGCGACCCGCCGCTCGGCGCGGTCGTGAGGGATGGCGTCGATGCGCGCGGCCGTCCCATCGCGTCTCCCAGCACCCGCCGCATTGAACGCAATGCCTTGCCGATTCGAAACTCGCCGCGCAGCAACTGTCGCCACAGCGCGGGGTCACGCAGACGGGCGATGTAGTAGTGACGCAGATAGGTATTCGCGACGCTCCGGTCGGTGCGTACCCACGGATTGAGCAGAACCGCACCGCTCACGCGGCGATCGCCCGCCGCGTAAAAGAGGATCGCGGACGCGGCGTCGCACAGCCCCCAAAGCGCGACCTGTTCGATCATCGGCATTCGCTGCAAAAGACAATCGATGGCGGCGCGTATATCCTCGCCGACGCTCTCGAAATCGCGCTCCGCGCCGCTGCTATCGCCCATGCCCCGATAGTCGAAGCGCAACACCGCGATGCCGGCGTGCGCCAGATACCGCGCCAGAAGGACAAACTGCCGATGGCTGCCCACCCGATACTGCGGGCCGCCGACGGCGATTACCAAGGCCGTGCGACTCGGCTGTGTCGGCTCATGGATCACGCCATAGAGCCACTCGCCGTCGCAGCGGAAAGAAACGGCCTCCTCTCGATAGGTCATGCCGCCGCTTCCCTCCCGCCAAGGACCGAGACGGTGCGCTCCGCGAAAGCCGGTGCCGTGGTTATTTCCACCGCACTCCAGAAAGCCGGCCCCGCTATCGACACCGCATCGACCGAAACATCGCGCTTGCGCCACGAGTCACAGACCTTCGCGCTCGCGGGTGCCAGCGCACCCGATCCAAGTTCAATCCAGCTAACCGGGATCGACTTCGGGGGAACGAGCGCTTCCAGCCGCAGGGCGTCGATGGCAGCCACCAGATCCGCCGCGAGCGTGTAGCCCCCGACTTCGAGCCGCTGCTCCGCCTTCAGGCGTTCCCGCAGCGCGGCGGTTGTCTCCCTGTCCGCGGCATCCGCCGCCATCGCGGCGGCGACGCGCAGGCGCAGAAACTGCGTCATCAGCAGCTCACCGATCGTTGCCGGTTGCCACAACACCAGTCGGTCGATGGGAAATCCGCCGCGATGTACCGCGTCCGCCGCCAGCAAACCGCCGAAGCGCAGTCCCAACAGCGCGAGCGGAACATCGCTCTTCTCACGCAGCCACTTCAGCGTCGTCATCACATCCTCGCGCCACGTGTCGTAGCGCGCGTCGGCAAAATCACCCTCGCTATCTCCGGTACCGAGCAAATCCACGATCGCCGAGCCGACGCCGACCGCGCTCAGCCGCTCCGCGAGCAACGTGAACATGCGACGCGATTTATTCATTTCTTCGGCAAAGGGGGGAACCACGAGAATATCCGAACGGTGCCGAACATGTTGCGCGGGCGGACGGTAGCGGACGAACAGCGCGCCGGCCACGCCCGGTAAGAACAAGACCTCATCCGGTGGATTGTCGACGATCAACCTCGGGCCTGCAGCTTCTGCTCAACGAACTCGCAAAGTTTTCCGAAGGTCTCAAACGTCTCGGCGCTGATTTCATCGTCGTTTACGGTGAAACCGAAGTGTTCTTCGAGCGCGGAAATCACCGTGATGACGGCCATGGAGTCGAGTTCCGGCAAACTGCCGAGCAACCGCGTCGCGGGTGCGAACGACTGCACGCGCTCACCGAGCTGAAGCGAATCGGCTAGGACTCGCTTGACGCTATCGCCACTGGACATGAATCAGCTGATCCCGAAAGGCGTTAAGTTGTCATTGACCGCGATGCACATGGCCCACCCCGGCGCGGCATGCCGAACGCGGCGCGCCGCCTTGGCGGCGCTCCTCAGCAAGGGCGAGCGAAAATAGTTGAAATGATAGATATCGCGTTGTGACGTGGACCAACGCATGTCTTCGGTCGATGCTTTGGTGTAGAACTCGATCGCGCGGAGCTCACGTTCGTCGAACAGATGCCGCAACATCAGGTAATCGAGCGTTCGTCCGGGAGAGTAAGGTGCGTACGACTCGTCGTGCGCCGTTTTCAGAAGCACCAAAACGCCCTTTTGCTGAACGGCCAGCTGCGACGCGATCACCCGCCCGTTCAATCGCAGTTGGAACACCCGGCCCTCGCCGCGAGCCGCGAAGCGCTCCAGCACTTCACGGTAAAAGACCCCCTGGACGTTGTCTTTTTCGATCGCCGTGCCGCGCTGACCTTTCCAGCCGGCGCTTTCGAGACGACCATGCTCTTCGATCGCGCTCGCCATATCCGACCGTTCCCGGATCTCGACAAACGATCCGCCTTCTTGGTCGAGTCGGCCAAGAAGCCGGCGCATTTTTGCGCGCAAGTTCTTACTGCGCGATTCCCAATACTCCGAGAACGTACCTTTCACGGCGATGCTTACCGTGGTGCCGTAACAAAGCCACTCGCCCTGCGCCCCACCGGACACGTTGAGCGGAATACAATAGGCCGGATCCTGTTTGAGCAAGCTAATGGTCCATGCGTACCCGGGCAACGCCGCCAGCAGACCATCCAAGTAAACCCCGCATTCTTCCGCGGTCGCGTCGGTACGCAGCATTAGCGGACCCAGCGGTATCTGAGAAGGAAGAAACAACTGCCAGCGTCCCAAGCCTCGGTGCTCGACCAGGGCCATGGCCTTCGGCCGCCCGGACTCGGTTTCGACCGCCAGGCGCACTCGATCGTCGTCGGCGCCAAAGCAGCTCAAGGCCGGTCCGATGAATCGCATGTCGAACAGCGGGTGGGAGTCGTAGTCGTCCCTCTGCAACCGGTCCCAAACGCCCGCGTAGCGTTCCAGTAGCGCCCTGGCTGGATAGATGTTCCACGTCATGGCAACCTCTTAGGGATTCGCCGGCGGCGCCTCGCGGCGATTGCGTTCATGTGCTTCCGACAACGCTTTGCGGATGCAGCCAATCATCCAGTCGATCTCCGTTTCTCGCAACTCCGGGTGACACGGAAATTGCAGGAGTCGCTGTGCGTAGTCGTTGCTAACACCGCAGCAATTCGTCGCGAGCGTCTCCCATCGATAAATCGGTACGCCGCGATTCTTCAGCGTTGCGAACACGGTCTCGGGCTCATCGATTACGAACGGCACCATGTACGGCACGACGCTCTCCGGCAGACGTTCGTACAATGGGCGTCCATTCGGGAGCCCCGACAGGCCGGCAACCATGCGCCGGTAGTAATCGCGACGACGTTTTACGATTCGGCCCTTGCCTGACAGCGTCATGATAGCACGCGACGGAAACGACATCTTCCGATCCATCCACGCGGGCGCGAAATAACGAAACTCGGCACCGGGCGCGGGACCTATCGGTGTCTTTGTTTCGCGATCGGCGGGCCGCTTGAGCACGCGCCACACGGTATCTTTCAATCGCAACGGCCATCCGAGAAAAAGAAACAGCATGCGCGCACGACCAAATAGAAATGCTTCCTCAACGATATTCACCGCGGCCTTTACATGAAACGTTAAACCCGCCGGACGCAGTTTTAGATTTTCGACGGAATGTCGCGTCGAGACCAGGCAGCCGCCGTCGTGGATCGGAAAGAATTTACGGGCACTCGCGATCGCGTAGTCGCCGAGCGTTCCGACCGGGTGCCCCTGGACGCTGCCAAAAAAAGCGTGGGCACAATCCTCGATCAAACGCAGTCCATGCCGATCCGCCAGCGCGCGCATGGCCTGCATATCCTGCGGGAAACCGAAATAGTGGGTTACCAACAGCGCGCGCGCCGACGTGCCAATTTTTTTCTCAAGGTCGACCAGATCGGCCGACAGGTCGGTGTGAACGCGATAAAACACCGGCTTCGCCAGAACCGCTTGAACCGGTTCAACCATCGAAAGACAGTGATACGCCGGCAGCAAGACTTCATCGCCGGCACCGATGCCGGCGTGGCGCAACGCCAAGGCGATCGCCGCCGCGCCGCTCGACGTATACAACTTATGCGGAGCGTCGCACACGCTCGGCAAGCGGCTGCGACCACCGGTAAGCAACGCCGCCCCACTGAAAACCGGCACGACTGGTGCGGCGGGGCGCGGGTAATCGACTGGCGCTGTTGGTTCCGGGCGCGACGACAAAAACTCTTTAGCCGACACTGCGCTCGTGCTCCCTCTTTATGTAACAATTCTTGACGTTTGGCCCTGCACTAACTATCGTATGAAAACCCTCCCGCAATTGTAAGCGAAAAAGATGGCGCACCTAGGCTTGATTACGGTTTAACAACCGACGATCTTCGCCTCGCCTGTTGCCTCGTGTTCCCGGCTAATACACAAAGGTTTTCGGCGGTCGTGCGCGATCCCGAGAAACGACCCTTCGCCTGGCAGCTGTTCAGCGCCTCGGCGTTGGCTGACTACCGAGATGCGTGGCGCAACCTGAACAAACGAACGCTCGCCTCCCCGATTCTCGATCCGGATTTCATCGAGCCTTTGCTCCAGAATTTCGGACGAGGAAACGAGCGCTTGGCCGTTTATGGCGATCCTCAACAACCGCAAGCGATGGGCGTTATCGCGCCGCGAAGACTCGGTGTTTGGGAAACGTTTCAACCGCATCAGGCGCCGGTCGCGCCTTGGGTAATGGAGCCCACGCTCGACCTAGAACAGCTTCTCGCCACGCTGATGCGGGGGCTCCCCGGTATCACACTGCTGATGGGATTGACGCAGCAAGATCCCCTGCTCGTACCGCGACCGCCGACGAGCGAACGCTTGCGCACACTGGACTACATTCAAACGGTTCGCGTGCCGGTCGACGGCGACTTTGATCGCTATTGGTCTCGGCGCGGCAAGAACCTGCGCCATAACCTGAAACGCCAGCACAATCGAATCGCGAAGGAAGGCGTTGCCGCCGAGTTCGACGTGCTCGACGTGCCGAAGGATGTGGTCGAAGCCGTCACCGACTACGGTCGGCTCGAGTCGGCGGGGTGGAAATCGGACGCCGGGACCGCCGTTAGCCCGAACAACAGGCAAGGCCGCTTCTACCGCGAGGTGCTGGACCGATTCGCGCAACACGGTCAAGCGATCGTGTTCCGCTATCGGTTGAACGGGCAGGTGGCCGCCATGGATCTCTGCATCGTTCAATCCGGCGTACTGGTGATATTGAAGACCGCTTATGACGAGAGTCACGCCCCGTTTTCGCCGGCGTCGCTAATGCGTGAACAGGCTTTTCGCTGGATCTTTCGCCGCGGCGATATTCAGTCGATCGAGTTCTACGGCAGATTGATGGAGTGGCACACCAAATGGGCGGATGACGTACGAACGCTGCACCATGTGAACCTCTACCGCTGGCCGCTGCTAGCGTCGCTGATCCAACTGATACCCTTCGATCTCTTCGCCGCCGCGGGCGGCTAGCGGTCGCGACCGAGCGTCGCTCCCGAAGATACGTTACCCGCTTTCGTCGAAGCTGAGAGGGAAGTCGGCGGTTGTTGCCGCAAACGTCGTTCCGATCACGCCACCCGCGAAATGCGCAGGCTACTGCACTTGCAAATTGAGGGGGGCCGACGGCGCTGTCGTATCGGGCGGCGGGATACTGCCGGGAGCGTGCTTGTACAAATAGGCGCGCGATTGACTGCCTTCGTAATGCAGCACCATGATCACGCCGTAAGTCGGGATCGCGGTCGCCATCGTATCGGCGACCCGAGAGTCGGGATTGCTCACGGGGAACGGATCGGATCCGGGATCAAATGCATTCCAGTTGTTGCTGGCGACGTCGTATTCGTATCCCGAGCTATTTCCGAACACCAGCAACCTGCCCGTGACGGGATCAACCGCATTGATCGTCGCATTGATGCCGAAACTCACCGGCGCGCTGCGCACCTTCGTGATCGTTCGGGACGCGTCGATCTTGTAGAGGTCGCCGCTACTATTACCACCGCCGAACAATACGATTCGATTCGCGGCGTTGTAATAGGCAACATTGTGATAGGGTCCCATCGCCAGACCGGTGGCGAGCGTTTGCCACCGACCGGTCGACTCCTCGTAGATCAGCACGATGCCACCGCCCACGGCAACCAGCGCCCCCGACTCCGGGAAGTATTCCAGCGCGGCGCAGCACGGCAGGTCCTCCGGCATATTGGGCAGTTGAGCCCAGGTGTTAGTCGCCTTGGTGAATTTGTTCACCACACGACTGTTATACCGGCGCACGTACATGTCACCGTTGGTCGGATTGATGGTGCTGTGGTGATAAGCATGGCCGATGGCACCAAGGGATTGCGCACAGCCCGGCGTACAGTCCCACGGCGGCTTCGGTTCGATCTGCCAATTGTGTGTCGCCTCGGTGTAGCTGATGAACTTCATGCTGGCGAGATGCCCTTCACCGAAGAACAGTACCTGGCGCGTGTTGGGATTCCACAGCCCCTTGTCGGCAAACTGCAGGATGTTTGCCGGTGATTCGACGGCGAGCATGCCACCGCTAAGACCGCTTCCGTCGTTGTTGCTGCTCAGAACGCGCCATTGCCCCGGTTGTACGGCAGCCGCCAAGTCGCTCAGCGTCGTCGCCTTCGACGCCAGCGGCGTCAAAAGCAGCGCGCACATCCCGTATTTCAACGTCCGTAAGACCGCGGCGCGGGTACGCTGACATTTGATACGCTGCATCACGTGCCGCCCTCTCGCCTCGCTTGCCTCAAGGAATGTCTTTCGAAACTTCACGCGAGTAACCGCTCTCGTTGCCGGAACCATCGAACGCCGTGACGGCGAAGTAATAGCGAACGCCGCTGCCGAGTCCGGTAACGGTGTAACCGGTTCCGCTCGTCACCTCGACACCGGCACCACGCACCTGCAGATAGCTTCCAGGGTTCGTGCCGTAGTAGACGCGGTAACCGACGACATCGGATTCGGTATTCGCATCCCACGATAAGTTCGCCACGTTTGTGCTCGCGGTTCTCGTGACCGTCAATTGATCGGTGCGCGAATTCCCAGCGGCATCGCGCGCGGTCACGGTCAGCACGTTAACGCCGGACTGCAGCGCCACTGTAAAACTCCAGTTTACGCTCGCGGAACTGAAATTCTGGCTGCCGCTGCCGCCCGCGCTGTTGTTCCAGGAAACGCGCGTTACTCCAACGTCGTCGGTCGCGTTGCCGCCGAGTGTGATGGTGCCGTTAGCCGTTGAAAGAGACGAGGCGCTCGTCGGCGCGGTAATGTTAACGGCAGGGGCGGTGGTGTCCGAACCACCGACCGGAGGCGGTGTCGACGGGGTCGTGGGGACGGTGCCGCCCGACCCGGAAGAGACGCCGGGACCGCCGCAAGCAACCAACATGACCGTCAAGCCGAAGGCGACGAGGGCGCCCGGTAGCGAACACCGGACCGGGTGTTGATCGGGGTATCGACACATGTTTGCTCTATTTATTCTGTCCTTACGCGATTCCATCCCACCCGACACTGCGCGGTTCTTCCACCCGCCGATGGATCCCTCACCGGAGGACAAACGATATCGCCCGTGCGTTACAGATGATAAACCACCCGGTTAAAAACAAAGAGTAAAGCAGACCTGCGTAAACCGAGGCCGGACAAGCGGCCCCGGAAAAATCCACCATCGGCAATCTTCACGGTGCAAAAACTTTCTCACGACATGTGCCCCGAAGAATTTCGCACGCGGTGGGAACGCGCATTGTCCGAGAGTGCTCAATACCCGCGTCTCACCGGAGGCGGTCGGCACGGGGCATGATTTCGGGTCGATAAGAAAACGCCGCCGGCGCGGGAGTTCCCTTGGTGAGCTTTCTCGACATTGCGACCGCTTAACAGGATACCGAAGCTACTTCATGCAATCTCGGAACACACGTGGCGGCGTAGAAACGACGTTTGGGTTTCCCCGAAAGCGGGCGCCCCCTTCCGCCGAATCTTGTTATAATTTCGACTATTATTTCAGCGTCTGCCGCCGACAGAAGTGGCTAGCAAGCCGATCGGCACTGTCGTCCCACGGGTATGCCTTTTAGGAGTTCGCAAAATGGACGAACCTAGACATTTCGATATCTCCAAATGGATCGCACTCACGCTGGTAGCCGGCTTCACGTTCTTGTCGGTCCCGCTCTGCATCGCCGACGCGAACTACGGTCAGTTCGGACCGTACAATTATTACAACCCTCCCAAAGGCGCCCTGCAGCTCGTGGAGAGCGCCCACATGCGCACCGTCATCGCGGGCGATCGGCACCGAGGGAACTGGTGCGCTTACTACGGCAACCTTGACTACACATTACGCGCGTTTCCGAACCATCCGGAGGCGCTGGTGCTGATGGCGGAGTACCTGGACGTCCGCTCGCCCTGCTCCAACAACAATGCACGATCGTCTTCCAAGGGCAAATCTCCGCTGGAGCTCGCGGCGGCGATCGAAGCGGGTGCCTGGCACGAGCGCACCGCTGATTACTATTTCAAAAAAGGGATTCGCTATAAGCCGAAAGACGCGCCGAACTCCGTCGTGAACTACCCGGAGACTCACGTTCTGTACGGGAAATATCTTTACACGCATAAACGGTCCGAGGACGCATTGACTCAATTTAAAGATGCGATAAAGCTCGAACCGCGTTCCGCGGAAGCGCACTATTATCTAGGTCTGATTCTTTTCGAGAAGAACGATACCGAAGCGGCGAAGCGCCATATCCAGACGGGATACAAGATCAGTCAACCGCCGGTCGAACTTAAACAGAAACTCATCAACATCGGACAGTGGCGTGAGAAGTAAGCCGGATTCGCCGGTCCCTTTGAAACATCGCAGGCCATGCGCGGCGGCGGCCTAACGTGCGGGACGGCATAAGAAGAACGACAGTGTGAGTGGACTGTGCGGTTGGATCGGGAAAGTTCCCGAACAAAGTTCGGCGGCGGATCGGCTTGCATCGATGACAAGCGCCCTGCTGCCGACGCGCTCTATAGCCGGCCACTCGACGACTCAAATTGCGTCGCGCGCTGCCGCGGCGGCAATAACCCACGGTCATGGCGCGCACGCGGCGCGCGATGGCGATGAAATCGCGGCCATCGAGGGTTTTTGGCGCTGGCGCGACACCTCTCTTACCCAATACGCCCACGAACGCGGGCCCGCCGAAAGTCTTCTTCGCGGCTATCGCGATCGCGGCATCGACATCCTTGACCGGTTGCAGGGAAGCTTTGCCCTCGCCATCCTCGATTCCGCGCGCGACGAGGCCCTGCTCGCGGTTGATCGCGTCGGTACTCGTCCCCTCGCCTACGGTAGATTTTCGGACGGACTCGTGTTTGGCTCCACGCTCGATGCGATCCTCGCCCACCCCGGCGCAAAGCGTTCGTTGGACCTGCAAGGAGTGTTTCACTACCTCTACTTCCACGTGGTCCCCAGTCCGGGCACGATTTACACAGGACTCGAAAAACTCGAACCGGCACAGTACTTACACTACCGCGCGGGCCGCCACGAGATCCGAAACTACTGGCTGCCGGCGTTCGATGAAGGGCCGGCTGAATTCGAACCGCTGGCGCGCGACCTGCGCGCCACGCTCGAACGCGCGGTCCGCCGCGCCGATCCGGAGAACCAGTCCGGTGCTTTTTTAAGCGGCGGGCTCGACAGCTCTACGGTCAGCGGCATGCTGGCCAAGACCCAACGCCGTCGCGCCCGCACGTATTCCATCGGCTTCGACGTGCGCGGGTATGACGAGATCGAGTATGCGCGCATTGCCGCGCGACACTTCGATACGGAAGCGCACGAATACTATGTCAGGCCCGACGATGTCGTGACCACGTTGGCGCTGATCGCCCGGATCTACGACGAACCCTTCGGCAATTCGTCGGCGCTGCCGGTTTACTGCTGTGCGCGACTGGCCAAATCCGACGGCGTGAACGTTTTGCTTGCCGGCGACGGCGGCGACGAGATCTTCGCCGGCAACGCGCGTTACGCAAAACAGATGCTGTTCGAACAATACGACCGCCTGCCGGCGGTCGTTCGTCGCGGCATCGTCGAACCTGTCCTGAACGGCATGCCCGGACTCGGCGCCGTCGCGCCCGTACGCAAGTTGCAACGCTACGTCGAACAGGCGCGTATCCCGTTGCCCGACAGACTCGAAACGTACAATCTGCTGCACATGATTCCACTGCCGGAGATTTTCGCGCCGGAGTTCCTGGCGGCCGTCGACACCGACGGTCCGTTGCGGCTGCTGCGTCAGTCCTATCGGCGCACCAACGCCACGCATCCCGTGAACCGGATGCTGTACCTCGACTGGAAATTCACGCTCGCCGACAACGATTTGCGCAAGGTCAACCGAATGACCGAGCACGCCGGAGTCGAGGTTCGATATCCCATGCTGGACGATGAATTGCTCGAGCTATCGGCGCGCGTACCTCCGGCGCTGAAACTCCGTGGACGACAATTGCGCTACTTTTTTAAGCGTGCGTTGAGCGATTTCTTGCCGAAGGAAATCATCACTAAACCCAAACATGGATTCGGATTGCCCTTCGGCGAGTGGCTGCGCGTCTCCCCCGATTTACAGCTGATCGTGGACGACAGTCTGCACGGTATGCGCGCCCGCGGCTGGCTGCGGCCTGAGTTCATCGACCGTGTGCTGCACGACCACCGCACCGGGCACGCGGGTTTCTACGGCGGTATGTTATGGGTTCTGGCGATGCTCGAGCTGTGGCTGAAGGCGCACCGCCACTGACCGATCCATCCGACGTCGCCGCTAGGCGACGGCAATCGGTGCCGAGTAGTTGCGAAACAGGCGCAGCACGAAACGCAGCGGCGTCTTGTCCCAGGGCGTGAAGCGCGGTAATTGGTAGAGGTCGTGGCCGCTGCGCGCCGCCCCCCAAGACGTGGAAACAGCCGCCTTAAACCCAAGTTCCCGAACCAGCTTTGCGTGTTCAGGCGCGTAGTCCCGGCCAGGACGTCCGTTGGGATAGGCGAACAGATCGATACGCCTGCCCAACACTCCCTCAAGCTCCTCTCGGCCTCGCGAAATCTCGGCGCGCGCGGAGTCTCGATCGGTAGCGGCCAATATCGGGTGATTGACCGTATGGCCGCCGATATCCATGCCGGCCGCGCCCAACGTGCGCAGCTGAGCGCGCGTCATCATCAATCGCGGTTCCCGGCCGCTGCGACACGCAGCGACAAGGGATGCGACTTTCTCCTTGCGCTCGGTCACCGGTAGGTACTTAAACGCACCGATCAACGCTTCCGCCGTTCGCCACCGCTCCTCCCACCCGGCGAGCGAGTGCATGCCAAGCCCAATCCCGGTCAAATCGAGTTGCGCAGCGGGCGCGTCGCGCACGGCTTCGATGATTCGATCGTTCCACATGCAGCCGCCATCCAGAAACCCGGTGGCGATAAAAAAAGTCGCGTGCAACCGCCGGCGCTGCAGCAAGGGTAGCGCCACCTCAACGTTGTCGGCGTAACCGTCGTCGAAGGTAATGCTCGCGGCGCGCGCCGGCAACGACCCATCGCGCAGCCGCTCGATCGCGTCGGCGAGCGGGAGCACGCGAAAATGTTGGGTCAGAACGTCCAGCTGGCGCGCGAACAGTTCGGCATCGGGCGCGTCCGGTCGCATCGGATCCGGACGAAGCAGGATCTGGTGAAAGATCAGAATCGCGAGCCGGCCGCGGCGACCGGCGGGAGAAAGCAATGAACCCGCTGTCCGCAGCAGCGGGCCGACGGCCGATAGGGTCATCGTCGAAACGGCATCAGCCGATTTCGCGCGCCAAACCGACAGCGGCCGGCGAAGCCGCCGCCGGCGACGGCGTAACGCTCTTCGACTCCTCGAGGGCGTGCGCCACCAGCGCACGTGTCAGCAGATTGATCGCGACGAGATGGTAGTACAGGTCAAAGTAGGCCATGCCGAGAAATGCGCCGCCAACGGCATAACCCACCAGGCTGACCTGAATCATCGCGCTCAAGTCGAGCGCCCATCGCAGATCTTCACGGCCGGCGGCGTGACGACTTATCCACGAGCCATTCCGGAAGGTTAACCACAGCAACAGCAAGAACAGGAATAGTCCGATGAATCCATGTTCGCCCAACACTTCGAAGTAAATGCTGTGCGCGTCGTGAAAGTCGTCCGGATTGGGGGCGTAATGCTGGAACAATTTCGGATCGAACGTATTGAAGCCGCCCCCGACCGGGCGATCGAGCGCAACGTGGTAGGCGAACCACCACGCGTTGAATCGTCCCAGCGTGGACTTGTCCTGATCGTAGCGCTGGATCGTCTCGATGCGTTCGTACCAGCTCTCGGGCATGAACGTCAGCACGGCCGGTACCAACACCAACATGCCCGCCAGGATAATCGCCTTCTTCCGGCTCTTTAGGAACAGCATGAACGCCATGGCACAAATCGCCAGAAAAGCGCCGCGCGAGTAGGAGCCCAGCACGGACAACACGGTCAATCCCATGGCGCCGGTCAATCCCAGCCGAACCCAGAGCTGCGGACTGTTCAACTGCAAATACCGCATCAGCGGCAGAACCATGACCAGCGTGAGCGCGAGCGCGTTGTTGTCTTCGATGAAAGATTCGGGCGGACCGCTCACCCGGTACTCGGCGCCCGTGAGGATCGTGAATAACCCGCCTTTGACCCCGTAGAACCCGAGAGATACCACGATTGCCCACACCAGCATGTGTATGCGGTCACGCGAGGTCATGACAAGAAGGGTAATGAAAGTCATGATCTGAATTTTTATCGTCCGCACCCACTCCTCATGCGCATCGACCGGAACCAGCGCAAACAGCGTTGTGAAGGACATCCATACGATGAAAATCACCCAGACCACGGAGGTCGGCGTCCAAGGAATACGCTTCGGCTCCTTGGAAAAAAGGACGCTGACGAGCGTCGCGCCGGCGGTGACCGCGGCGAACGGGTAGTCGTAGGCGAATCCCCAGGCAAGACGGTGCGGATTCATGTAACTCACTACGCACCACATCACGATGCCCACCTTCGGCCGCGCCAGAATGAACGGCACGGCGCCAAAGAAGATCGCGGCAATAATGTAATCTCTCATCGTTTACCCGTTCGTTCGTAACGATCGCGGCGAGCCGTTTTTCAGACGGACGCCCGACGGAGCCCCGCCGCCCGCAAGCCGGTGTCCCAGAGCATGCGTAGCTCCCAGGACTGGAACGAAAGCAGTGCCACCAAAAGCGCCTGTGCCGGGTAAAACAACAGGAATACGAGAGCGATCTCGAGATAACCCGAGGTATCGAAATAAGGAACCGCGAACGCGGTTCCGACCTGAAATGCCCCTCCCCATAGAAACACCGGACCCACCTGCCTCGCGTATTCTAGCAAACCACCCCCTACCAGTCTGCCTGCGGCGATCACCATGTAAACTCCGAACGCGGTCAATGGGATAGCGATGCCGAGTGCGATACCGGTGAGACCATAGAACCGCACCAGCACGAGACTCAACAGGACATTGGCGGTCGCTTCGATAATCGAGAATCGGGCGAGCGGCCCTACCGAGCCCAACCCATAGATCAGATTGTTCGCCGGCGACTGCGCCACGAAGAACGCCATCGGGACAATCATGATCGAGAGCAAGCGATAAGCTTCCACGTACTCCTCGCCCATCCATCGCATAATGAACGCCCGGCCGAGAATTACCGTTCCCCCGGCAGCCATCGTGCAAATGAGCGCCGAAATCTTCGATGTAAAATAGTAGGTCTTTCGTATCCCACTCTGGTTGTCGGCCGCTTGATAGCGCCCGTACACCGGCGCAAGTACCCCCATCAGCGCACTCATCAACTGGCGGAAATAGGCAACGAGCTGTCCGGCAATGTTGAACATGGTCACCGCCGACAGATTGATAAACGCCGCCACGATCAGATGACTAAGTTGGAACCGCATCAGCTCGGCGATCTGATTGACGAACGTCTTGGCGCCGTAGTCGAACAATTCGCGCACCCGGCCGATCGCGAAATAACGCCGACCGATATGCAGCTGCTCGAACAGCCGCCGCGCTTGCCGCAGTTTCAGCACGTTTCCGACGAAATCGACCGCCAACGTGGTGGCTGCCAGTGCGATGATGGAATAGCCGGCGCGCACGAAGTACACAATCAGCGCTGTGCGTAGCACGAGCTTAACGAACTCGATGTAGGCCGCGATGTCGAAACGCAGCTGCCCGCTAATCAACCCGTTGACGGGTGCCATCGCGAAGCTCATGCCGACGTTCAGCGCCATGAGTACCAGGACGACGCGAAATACCGCGATTTCTTCCAAACGCTGCAAGAACAGCGGCGCCGCCGCGGCCGCGACACCGGTCACCAGCATCGCAATCAGCCCCAGGAACAGCATGATG
>DASWLD010000146.1:0-14479 GCA_036396275.1 Burkholderiales bacterium | reverse complement strand
AAGGCCGAGATTATTCTTGAGCGTCGAGGTATTGCCCATGACCGTCCAAGTGGTGGTACCCGTAAACGGCTGCAGCGTAACGTCGACCGCGCCGAAGCGCGTCGTGTAGAGCGCATCCATCCCGTTGAAGTTAGGGAGGTCTCTAAAGATACCGTAAACGTCCGTGGGCGGTCGCACCCATGGCTGGGCGTAGCGCACGTTGATATTGTCAGAGTACAAAAAGGCGGGCAAACGCAATCGGCCGGCGCGCACTTTCAACTCGTCATTCGTCTGGTAAGTGACGTACGCCCAGTCGACCCTGGGTTCCATGTGCTTCGCGACGTTCGCGCTATCGTGATCAGCCACCAACTGCAGCGTGAAGGTGACGTCTGCATTGACGGAGGCCATGACTTGCAACCCGAACGAAGTGTCGGCGCTAAACGTGCCGTCGTTCGTGATGTAAGTCAGGTACTTCGTATCCGAATTACTCCGGGCGAAGGCGGTGTTGAAATAACCGTTCACCTTCAGCGGAACGTCGGCGGACACGGGCGATGTGGCGCATAGTGCGGCCACGCCCAGTGCGAGTTTCCATTTCATCGTTCGTTCTCCATGAATTGAACCACCCGTGGAGGACGCTTCCGCGCACTTCGTGTTCTCTCGCGTGCGTATCCAAAGACTAGCATTGGAAATCAAGCTCCATTTATCGAGCATCTCGATCGTCGATACGACTTGTCTTATGTGGTGGCAAGAAGCGTGCCCTACCCTGGGAAGCGTCGGCGACAACACCGGCGCGCGGCGCCTGCCGCGCGCAACCGCGCTGTCAGTGCGGAGCGGCACGGATGGCGAAGTTCGATGTGAAGCGGTAAAGCCGTGTTTTACAGAGCGGGAAGCCTGCTTTTCCGGCTGTGTGGCGAGGATCGACGTCCCGCGAGCGCCGTTAATTCGACATCGATGTTGTAGCGCCGCGCCGGAAAGTCGTCGTGGGGCGGCGCGGTTGCGGGTTGTCGTTCGCCGGTCGCGCGTACGAACGGAGAGGTCTCCCTCCGACTAGGGCGATCAAGATGAGCCGCGCGAGAGCCGGCGCGGAAGCGCCGGTCGGGAAGAACGGCGGTCGGTTGAGACGAAGCGGCTGCCGTCTCGTCAGCGTGCGCGACAACGGCGCGACGTGACGATATCGGCGTTCCCGCGCTCACGTTGCTTGCTTCGGTTTAGATGCCTTGAGTCAGAACGGGTTGTCGCGGCGAAAAGCGGGTTTGCGCTTCTCGCGCAGCGCGGCTAATCCTTCGCGCAGATCAGGGCCCGTGAAGCCGAGGATTTCCAGAGCCAGCGAAGTGTCGAACGTGGGACCGGCCATACGCAGCCAGTTATTCAGGCTGTACTTCGTCCAACGCAACGCCGATTGCGATCCTTGGCTCAATCGTGCGGCGACCTCCCGTGCCTTATTAACAAGCTCTTGCTCCTCCACGCACAGCGACACCAACCCGATCCGTTCGGCTTCTTCGCCGCGGATTTCATCGCACAGCAGTAGATAGTATTTCGCACGTGCCATGCCGCAAAGGAGAGGCCAAACGATCGCCGCGTGGTCGCCGGCGGCGACGCCGAGCTTCGTATGGCCGTCGATGATCCGCGCGTTCTTCGCCGCGATGGAGATGTCGGCGAGTAGGCCGATGGCGAGGCCGGCGCCGACGGCCGGACCGTGCATGGCGGAAACGATAATTTTCGAGCAGTTGATCACGTTGTACACGATGTCGCGCGCTTCGCGCCAAACCCGCGCGCGCGCGTCGAAGTCACGGCTCATCTCTTCGACGACGTCGAGCGTACCGCCGCCGGAGAAACCTTTACCGACGCCGCGAATGATGGCGACCGACACGTCCGGATCGGCGTCGATGTCGCGCCAAATATCGGCGAGCTCCCGGTGCATGCGGGCGTTGGCGACGCTGAGCTTGCCTTCTTCGCCCATCGTGATTTCGAGAACGCCGGGTTCCGGGCGGCTGAATTTCAGCGTTTGGTACTCTTCGTACGTCACGGCGGGGCTCCTTGGAAAGTGGGCGCGCGGTTGGGGTACCGCCGATCGCTAGGCTCGAAAACGTTCGATGCGCGAGCGCATATCCGGCGTGAACGGAACGGCGCGTCGGGTGTCGTGCGATACCTGTACCAGGGTCATGACGGCGTGCACGCGTTCGTCGCCCGCGCTGCTATGTATACTGACGTGTAACTTAAGCGAACTTTTTCCGAGCTCCTTGACCGCGAGGCGCATGATCACCCGGTCGTTCTGTCGGCTCACGGCGAGGAAATCGCATTCGACCCGTGCGAGGGGAATACCGAGCCGCTGCTTGGCGTGGTAGTCGGCGAAATCCACCTGTAAGCCTTCGTTGTACCAGTCTTCCACCAGCTCGTTCAACAACATGAAGTACTGCGGGTAGAACACGATCCCGGCCGGGTCGCAATGGTGAAAGCGAATCAGCTTTTCGCGCTCGAAGAGAACTCCTGGCATGTGGTCTGGCATCACTCGCCTTGGCGACGTCTTTCGACCGACCCATTGCCCGGAGATAGCGGCTCGATTTGAAATTGCATGTCGCTTACCTTTCAGAACTTAACGATACAAACTAAAAACCCGCCGAAGCGGGCTTCTCCTGTGAGCGCGAGTTTTGCTCTCAACTCGGGGACGGATGTTACGACTTCCCAAAGTGTTTGCCAAACGTCCCGTCACGCAGGCGGGGCGCTTGGAGACGCAGACGTTCGCGCGGTCGCACGATGACCGTTTATAAAGAAGTGCATCTCGAAGCGAAGAAGAACAGCGCAGCCGTCGAGCGTTCTTAAGACGTTTGCAGGCCTTATTGCCGCCGGATCCGATCGCGGTCACCGATGCGGGCTTTCGGGTGCCTTGGTTTCGCGCCGTGGAGTTCCTCAGCTGGCACTGGATTGGACGGGCGTCGCACGCGCCTGCGTTGCTCGAGACAACGTTTGCACTTGCCTGAATTGCTGCTCGTGGCGGCATCATGCGGTCGAACGATGTGGGGAAACCTCAGGGTCCGTTCCCTATCGTCCTATATCCGTGAATCGAGTGCCGTTCAGTGTGACCGGGCTCTGAACTTGCTTGGCGACATCCCATAGTGCTTCTTGAATACGTTCGAAAACCCGGCTGCGCTCCTGAAACCCGCCTCGCCCGCGATCCGCTCGATTGACACCGTGCTGTGCCTCAGCGCGTCGACGGCGCGGGCCAGGCGGCGCTCTACCAGATAAGCATAAGGGGTTCGCTGAGTCGCGGCGCGAAAGCTGCGAATGAAATGGTCCTTGGAAATGCCTACAAGCTGAGCGAGATCAGCCAGCGCGATGTCGCGGCCGATATCGGCGTCGATGTAGGCGAGAACTCGCGCCAGGTGTCGCGGCGCCAAGGGACGTGGCACGGCCGCCGTCACCAGTCGCCTTCGGTTATTCCACGACACGTTCGAATGCCAACACAGGTGTCGTATTAAGAGCTCCAGCGACTGCGTCAGGAGCAGCGCGTCGGGGTACTTGTCGCTTCCGCCGAATGTTTCGAATTCACTCTGCAACATCATGAAATAGCCGTGCAGCCAAGGATCGCGGACGGCGAATATGGGATCGATTTCCGGCGCCGCCGAGCAAGCGAGATTCTCATCGGCGTACCGTTGTATGAGCGCCTGCCCGATGTAGACGTGCATTACCTCGCAGACGCCTCCTCGGACCCATTCACAGCGCTCGTCTCTCGGACTGAAGGTCACGGAGCCGTGTTGCGAGCGCGTGCCGATACAACGACCGTCTACGAACTTTGCGACAGAGGTCGATCCTCCGATGTGATACATCACCGTGTCTTGCGCTAACCGAACTGGCATTGCGTTGCGCGAAGCCGGGCGATGCCACTTGGCAGCGATCACGTCGCCACCCTGCCCGCGCACGACGTAATCGGGTTCTACCGGATAATTTGTCGATAGAAAATGACTGAAAGCCGAGGGTTCCGTGGGCTGGAGATACATATCGCGCGACCTCCCATCTTTGCAGGTTTTAACCGAAATCGACGCGCATGAATTTCACTTATCGACCATATTACCGCGAAGCCATCTACCTCTGCACTCCTCGCTCATCATACGCTTCGGGTAAGCCGAACACGATAGCGAAGGGCGAGAGGGAAGTTGGACATGCGTATATCCGCGTTGCCGCAGAGTTCGCGTGGAGTCGTGATTTCGCAGGTAACGCCAAATCTGAACAGGAGATTGCGGCGATCACCGGATCGTGCGGCCGAGCCCCCCGAGCACCTTTGGGAGCTTATGGGCTAAAGAACAGTATCTAACAATTTAATAACCAACAATTTTAGAACCACCAACGTAGGAGGAACAGTGCATGAAGTCGAGAAGAGTTTCCCTTTTACTCTGGCGAGCCAGAACGTTGTTGTTTACTGCAGTCGTTTCGCTCGTAACGTTTATCGTCATCATACCCGCATCAACCGCCCCCGCTTTTGCCACGGGCGGTTTTGGATTTGGGTTCCCCCATCACAAGCGACCGCTTACCTGCGAGCAACTCGCGGGACTGAAGCTTAAGGACGTCATCAGTTTGAGCACACAGTCGGTGCCGGCGGGTAACTTCCAGCCGCCCACCGGTGGGCCCGTTAACAATCTTCCCGCCTTCTGTCGTGTGTCGATCGCAGTCGATCCGCAAATCAACATCGAAGTATGGTTGCCGGAAGACTGGAACGATCGCTTCCAGGCGGTCGGCGGCGGAGGTTACGCCGGCAATATTTCATGGAGCGCTCTCGGCAACGCGCTGCGCAGCGGATACGCCACTTCATCCACCGATACGGGCCATAGCGCCGCTACCCAACCGGGCGGCAGCTTCGCGCTCAACCCGGACGGAACGCTCAATTGGCAGCTGATCGAGGATTTCGCGTCGCGTTCGCTGTTCGAGATGACATTCAAGGCCCAGGAACTGATGAAACGGTTCTACGGGGATAGACCGAAATACTCCTATTGGAACGGATGCTCGACCGGCGGCCGTCAGGGATTGATGCTGGCGCAGCGTTTGCCCGGTGCTTATGACGGTACCCTCTCCGCGGCACCCGCGATCAACTGGGATCGGTTCATTCCCGCTGAGCTATGGCCGCAAGTCGCCATGAAGCTGGAAAACGGCGCACCGGTCTCGGGATGCAAGCTTATGACGACGGTGAGCGCCGCTGTTTCCGCATGCGATAGCTTTGACGGCGTGGTGGATGGAATCCTCGAGGATCCGCGCCGCTGCGGCTTCGATCCCGTGGGAGTGCAGCAGTGTGCGCCCGGCAGCGAAGCAAACTGCGACTGTCTCACGCCGGGTGAAGCCTCGGCCGTTCGTAAGATCTGGGACGGCGTACGCTCGACCGGCGGCAAGCGCCTGTGGTACGGGATGCCGCGCGGCGCGCCACTGGATGCCAGCGCCTTTGGATTGGCCAGCTCGTTCGGTGGGAATTTCGCTCCGTTCCCCATTGCTACCGACCATTTCCGCTACTGGATCAAGCAGGATCCGGCGTTCGATTGGATGACGCTGGACTACGCCAGCTTCGAGGCGGACTTCCAAACGTCGCGCGCGAAGTTCAACGACGTGATCGGGACGGACGATCCGAACCTGCGCTTGGCCGGACTCAAAGGCGGCAAGGTACTCATGTGGCACGGTTGGGCGGACCAGCTTATCTTCGCGGAGGGTACCGTCGACTACTATGAGCGCGTGATCGCACGGACGGGCAGCTTGCACCAGACGCAGAAGTTCGCGCGTCTGTTCATGGCGCCCGGCGTCTTTCATTGCGCCGGCGGTCCGGGACCGAACGTCTTCGATATGTTCAGCGCGCTCGTGAACTGGGTCGAGAACGGTCAAGCGCCCGAGCGCGTCACGGCGTCGCTCGTGCAGGGTGGTGCGGTGGTACGCACCCGGCCGCTTTGCCTGTACCCCGAGATGGCGGTGTACAAGGGCAGCGGCAGCACCAACGACGAAGCGAGCTTCAGCTGCGAGACGCCGTTTGATTACAAGGACAAATTTATCAAGGATTAATCGAGACATCGTCACCGCCCAGAACGCATCGGACGGTGATGAAGGCTAATTGAGGCGCGCGGGAAACCCCGCGCGCCTTTTTCTTCGTATCGGTTGGACGACCGTGCGCCGCAGTGGCGCACCCCTGCGCATATTCGTCGTCCCGGAAAGAACGTGCGCAAAACAACGTCTTTGCGCCGATGACGCTCAGCCCCGCGTGTTCGTAGGCTGTCACTTGCCGCCTTTGCCCTCGAATCGGCGCAGAGCGGCCGGGAGCAAGGCGACGAGAGCCGGAATGATTTGTTCCACTGCCTTGCCGCCGGTATCGAAGGACGCGGGCCCCAGCTCGTAAAGATGGCGCCGCGCCTTGATAGTACGCTCGATGTTCTCAAGCGCCTCCCGGCGTAGCTGCGGACTCGCGATACGTACGTCGTGCTGCGCCAAGACGCGTTCGAACATCACTTGCGGTTTTGCCCTAAGCCAAATCGTGAAGAAAGAGCTGAGAAGCAGGCCATACGTGGCGGTTTCCGTTACGATACCGCCGCCGGTCGCGAGCACTACCTTGGGGTGTTGCACGATAATTCGTTCCAAGCATCGGCGTTCGAGCGTGCGGTAACCCTGTTGACCATAGAGCATGAAGATTTCGCTGACGGCGAGCCCCGCCTCTTTCTCGATTTCGCGGTTGAGCTCGACAAACGGAATGCCAAGGCGTGCGGCGAGCAGCGGACCCAGCGTCGATTTGCCGACGCCGCGAATACCGACCAAGGCGACGCGCTGCGACGCGCGGTGGGTCGCCCGGTTGCGGTCGTCGAACAACTGACGACGTATATGCGCCAAGCGTTCGGGCGGCTGCTCTCTTAAATAAGAGACGATCACGGTGAGATCGGCGTTACGTGATCCCTCCGCCGAAAGAAAGCTCTCGATGGGCAGGTTCAGCGCCGTCGCGAGGCGCTGCAGCAGACCGAGAGAAATATTCCCGGTGCCCTTTTCCACGCGCGCAAGGTAGGCGAGCGAAATGCCCGACTGCTGTGCCAGCACCTTGCGCGTCATAAAGCGCTGGGCGCGGGCCTCGCGCACGCGCTGTGCCAGCAAGGCATGCTGCTTGCTTTCGCTCGATCGCGCGGCAAGCTTGCTCGATGCGGCTTTCTTTATCGTGTGGCGCCTCGTCGCTCCGCCGCCGACGTGCGCGGTCGGTCTCTTGTTTTTCGGACGTCGCATGCGCGAGGCGAGGGATCAGCGGGGCGCCATGCGCAGCGCGCCATCCAAGCGAATGGATTCGCCGTTCAACATCTCGTTTTCGACGATGTGCTGCGCGAGTGTCGCGTATTCCTCCGGCCGGCCCAGACGTGACGGGAACGGTACGCTCTTGCCGAGCGATTCCTGTATATCAGGCGGCAACGCGGCCATCATCGGGGTATGGAACAACCCCGGCGCAATGGTGCAGACGCGAATGCCGCTCGCCGCCAGCTCGCGCGCGATCGGGAGAGTCATCGAGACGATGCCCCCCTTGGACGCCGCGTAGCCCGCCTGTCCGATCTGCCCGTCCCAAGCCGCGACCGAGGCGGTATTCACGATGACGCCGCGCTCGCCCGCGGCGTTCGGCGCGCCGTTCGCCATCGCGGCTGCCGCGAGGCAGATCATGTTGAACGTGCCGATCAGATTGGTGGTGACGATGCGCGTGAACGTCTCCAGGCGATGCGGCCCTTTTTTGCCGACGACGCGTTCCGCGCCGCCGATGCCGGCGCAATTGATCAACCCGTTCAGCCCGCCGAATTGCTTTTGCGCGAGGTCCACCGCCGCTTGGGCATCCGTATCGCTGGTGACGTCGGTCCTGCAAAAAGCCGCCGCCTTACCGAACTCCGCCGCCAATTTCTGGCCGAGCTCGATGTTGAGGTCGGCGATGACAACGCGCGCGCCGTTCGCCTGAAAACGCCTGACGGTAGCGGCGCCGAGGCCGGAGCTGCCGCCGGTGACGATGAAGGTGGATCCGTTGAGTTGCATGATCTGTTTCTCGATTTGAATGAACGATGTCAGGCGCTGCGTTGCAGTAAGATGGCGACACCCTGACCGCCGCCGGCGCAGGCCGACGAGATGCCGAACTCGCCGTTCGCGCGCCGCAATTCGCGCGCGACCGTGGTGGTCAAGCGCACGCCCGACGCCGCGAGCGGGTGGCCGATGGCAATGGCACCGCCGTTGACGTTGACGCGGGTGCGATCGAGCTCGAGTTCTTTTTCCACGGCCAGATACTGCGCGCCGAACGCCTCGTTGATCTCGATGCGGTCGATCTGGTTTTGCTTGAGGCCGGCTTTCTTGACCACCGCGCGGATGGCGGGCGCCGGTCCGATGCCCATGATTTCCGGTGGCACGCCGACGGCGGCGCCCGCGACGATGCGCGCGAGCGGCTTCAGTCCGTGGGCGCGCACATAGTCGCCCGCGGCGACGAGCGCGGCGGCCGCGCCATCGACAATGGCGGAGCTGTTGCCGCCGGTCTGTACGCCGTCCTTCGCGAAGGCCGGGCGGAGCTTGGCGAGCGCCTCGAGCGGGCTCGGCTTTACGTGCTCGTCGCGCTCGAAGCGCTCCACCTTGCGCGGCAGCTTTATGCCGCGTGGTTGATAACCATCGAGTGTCCACTGCTGCACGGTGACCGGCTCGACCTCGCCCTGGTAAAAGCCGCTGTCCCAGGCCTCGATCGCGCGAGCGAAGCTCTCGGCCGCGAAGCGATCGACCTCCTCGCGGCTGATGCGGTAGCGCTTGGCGAGGTTTTCGGCGGTGTCGCCCATGCGCGTGTTCGACGCCGTGTCGAGCGTCGACTCCCAAAGAAAATCTTTGAACTCTATCTGGCCCAGCTTGAAGCCGTTGCGGTGCGTGTACGCCGCGACCGGGTTGCGCGACATGGACTCGGCGCCGACGCACAGCGCGAGCTTCGCTTTGCCGAGCGCGATCTGGTCGGCGGCGGTCAGGATCGTTTCGAAACCGGTGCCGCACAGCCGGTGCACCAGCACGGCGGGGACCGGGAGTGGAACGCCCGAGTACAGCCCGATGTGCCGCGGCAGGTAGTACGCATCGAAGCTCGACTGGGCCATGTTGCCCGCGATGATCGTGCCGACATCGGCGGGCGCGACGCCGGTGTGCTTGAAGAGCGCACGCGCGGCATGGATGCCGAGATCGGTCGGCGCGACCTCGCTCAATGTGCCCAGGTAGTCGGCAAACGGGGTACGGATGCCGCCGACGAGCCAGATATCGTCGTACGCGGCCGTTAGGGCGTAGGTTTCGGAAGCTTCGTACATAGGTCACTCCGAACGACAAGAAATGTGTGAGTGGTACACGCCTTGGAGAGAGGAAGGATCGATGGCGGTCAGGCTCCGCGCTTGGGGTGCTTCCCGGCCGGCGCCCGCGCATCGGCTAGCGCGATGACGGCCGGATCGATCGGCGTGCGATGAAGCATCTCGACCAGCGTGGCCCGGCGGGTGCGCACCGCGCGTTGATTGATATTGCCCTTGTCGGTGATCTCGCCGGCGTCGCCGGACGGCGGTTCCGCCAGCAGCAACGCGCGCGTGGCATAAGTCGACGAGCCGCCGTCGTCGCGTTTCATGGCGGTCATGCCGGCGAGGATCTTGGTGCGTACGTTCGCATGCGTGAGCACTTGGGCGACTGGCGCGTCGGGCGTCAGATCGGGGCAGAGCTGGCGGCACGCCGCGACGTTCGGAAAGATCAGGAACCCGATTTCATCGAGATCGTGCCCGGTGAGCGCGATGTCTTGTACGATCGGCGCCATCAGCGCGACCGCCTTCAACCGAACCGCATCCGCGTTGACCCAAGTGCCGCTGCTGAGCTTGAAGTCCTCCGCGACGCGACCGTCGAACAACAGGCCCTTTTCCGGATACTTCGGATCAACGAAGCGCATCGCGTCGCCGGTGATGCAGAAACCTTCTTTATCGAACGCCTTGGCGGTGAGATCCGGTCGTTTCCAGTAACCGGGCGTCACGTTCGGTCCGCGCACGCGGATTTCCAACTTGTCGCCGTTGGCCAGCAGCTTCAGCTCGCAACCGGGCAGCGGCACACCGATGACGCCCGAACGTTCCGCCTGGAAGTGGCACGTCGTGACGGCCGGCGCGGTTTCGGTGAGCCCCCAGGACGACACCATCGGCACATTGTAGCCGAGGGCCTCGAGCGACAGCTTTTCGAGTGCTTCCCACAGGTTCTGCGGCAGCGCCGCCGCGGCGTAGAAAATCAGTTTTAGCCGGCTGAAGAAATGGCGCCGCAGCGCCTCGTCGGTGCGCAGCGCCGCCACCAGCATGTCGAAGCCGCGCGGCACGTTGAAGTATACAGTGGGCGCGACGTCGCGCAGATTGGCGAGCGATTGCTGAAACAAATTCGGCATTGGGCGACCGCCGTCGATATAAAGCGTACCGCCATGGCGCAAGATCATGTTGAAGTTGTGATTGGCGCCGAACGTGTGATTCCACACCAGCCAGTCGACGATAACCGGCGGCTCATCGTCCAAGAACGGCCACACCTGAATCATCTGTTGCTGATTGGCGCAGAGCATGCGCTGCGTGTTGATCACGCCTTTGGGCTCGCCGGTCGAACCCGAGGTGAAGAGCAGCTTCGCCACGGTGTCGGGTGTGACCGCCGCCAACGCGCGGTCGACGGCGCCTTCGTTCGATGCATCCAATAGCGTGGAGAACGATACGGCGCCGGGCGCCGATTCGCTGCGGCTGCCGACAACGAGCTGTGCGTCGTGCATGCTGCTCAACGCCGCGAGCGCGGGCGCAAAGGGCGCGTGGTCCGCGACGAAGATCACGCCGGGCTTGACCAGGCCGAAAATAAATTTCAATTTGCCGAAGTCTTTCGACATCAGCGCGTAAGACGGCGATATCGGAAGGATCGGCACCCCGATATGCATGGCGGCGAGCGAGATCAGCCCATGCTCGACGCCGTTACCGGAAAGCACGACGACCGGACGTTCGGGAGATAAATTCTGCTTGAGCAACCAGGCCGCGATTTGCCGGACCTGTTTCAACGCCTCGCCGTACGCGGCGCCGACCCAGCGTCCGTCGGGCCCACGCTCGAATAGGAATGGGCGCGAAGATGCCGCGAGTCCCCAGTGTTCGAGGTATTCGCCGATGCAGCGCGCGTAGTTTGCAAGCGGCTGCAGCGAGCGCAGGAGCATCGCGCCATCCGCGCGATGCTCCATCTCGACGGCGACCGGCGCGAACATACGGTTGGTATCGTGCATAACGCCGGTAATCCTTTTATAACTACTTTATAACTACTTTGCAGGCTGCTTAATCAGTTTCCAGTCGCCGTTGTCGGCGATAATCAGCACGCGCGCGCGCTGGTCGTGACCATAGTGGTCCTTCGCCGTATAGTTGAACACACCGTGCGTGCCGACGATGTCACGCGTCGCTTCGATCGCGTCGCGCAACGCCGCGCGGAACTCCGCCGTGCCGGGCTTGGCTTTCTTGAGCGCGGTCGGTACCGCGGCCTGAAGCACCAGGCAGGCGTCGTACATATGGCCGCCGAACGAAGATACCGAGCCGGCGCCGTACTTGGCTTCATACTTCTTTTGGTACGCCAACGCGACCTTCCTCGAGGGATGCGAGTCCGAAAGCTGCTCCGCGACCACGATCGGGCCGATCGGGAACACCGTGCCGTCCACGGCCTTGCCGCCGACTTTCAGGAATGGTCTGCTGACGGCGCCGTGCGACTGGTAGAACCGGCCCTTGTAGCCGCGCTCGACGAGCGTCGTCTGCGGCAGCGCCGCGGGCGTGCCCGAACCCACCACCAGCACCGCGTCCGGATTCGCCGAGATGACCTTGAGCGCCTGCCCCGTCACGCTGGTATCCGTGCGGTTGTAGCGCTCGACCACGGTTAACTTGATGTTACTGCCATCGAGCGCCGCCTTGAGGCCATTCAAAAAGCTTTCGCCGAAGCTGTCGGCGTAGCCGATGAAGCCGAGCGTCTTGACTTTGGTCGCCTTCATGTGTTCGACCAAGGCCTTGGCCATGAGGCCGCTCGACTGCGGCAGGCGGAACGCCCAGGCGTCTTTCGCGGGATCGGTGTAAGGCGTCGGCGCCAGCAGGAGCTGCGGCGTTTTGGTCTCGTGCGCCACTTCCGTGACGGCGAGACCCGTGGGCACGGTCGAAGACCCGATGATGACGTCGGCTCTATTTTCGGTCACGAACTTGCGTGCGTTCTTGGTGGCCTCGCCGGGATTGGTGGCGTCATCGAGGACCACGTAGTTCACCATCTCTCCGGCAATCGTCGTCGGACAGAACTCGACGGTGTTGCGCTCCGGGATGCCGAGTACGGCGGCGGGTCCCGTCGCCGACAGCGTCACCCCGACGTTGATGTCGGCCCAGGCGGAAACGGCGAAAATGCCGCTCAGCGTCACGCCAAAGACCGTGTTGCGTACTAACCTACTGTATTGTTTTGCATCTGTACGGGTCTGCATAAACCCTCCTTAAAGTGGTTCGCGGTTATCGGATGCGCCGACCCGCAGGGTCGGCGCATTGAACAAGGCGTCAGGCCTGGGGTACTATAAGAGTCGCTTAACAATAAGTAAATATTTTATAGTAATCTCGCAGGCGACTACCGCCGGGAAGACCACCGAGGGGCGCTAGATTCTCGGCCCGGTCAGCGGTGTCGGTTGTCGAGCGACAACTACTGCCTTAGGAGGGTCAATCATGCGTATACCCGTTTCACGCGGAATCATTGCCACAGGCGGCGCGCTGTGTCTCGTCGCTCCGATTGTTTTTGCCACACCTCCGCTGCCGCCGGCCGAAGCGTGCAGCGCGCTGGCCGCGGCCGGCATTCGTAACACGATGATTGCGATCGCACAGCTCAATCCGGCGAGCGACACGCTGCCCGAGCATTGCGAAGTCATCGGCGCCATCGACGAGCGCGTCAGTCCGGTTGACGGGCAGGCGTACGCCATTAGATTCCACCTACGCATGCCGACGGATTGGAATAACAAGTTCTTTTACTCGGGCGGCGGCGGCACCGACGGCAATCTCGGCAATGCGACTGGCCCCCAACTGCAACAGGGCTATGCGGTCGTTTCCACCGACAGCGGGCACGACAATGCGATTAACACGTCCGCGGTGGCGGGCACCTTCCAGTTCGGCTTCGATCCGCAAGCGCGCAGCGACTACGGCTACAACGGTCCGGCGCAGGTCACCCGCAAGGCGAAGACGCTTATTAAGGAGTTTTACGGCAAAGCGCCGAAGTATTCGTATTTCGTTGGCTGTTCCGAAGGCGGACGCGAAGGGTTGATGTTCTCGCAGCGCTACCCCGATTTCTTCGACGGCATCGTCGCCGGCAATCCGGGGATGGATCTGCCGAAGGCGGGTGTCGCCGAGGCCTGGGACTCCCAGGCGTTTGCACGCGCCGCACGAGCGGCAACGCCTTTCGGGAATCCGGATTTGGCGAGCTCGTTCACCGATGCGGAGTTGGCGGCGATCGGCAATGCGATTCTCGCGAAGTGCGACGCGAAAGATGGAGTCGTCGATGGCATGGTGTTCAATCCGTTTGCCTGCGATTTCGATCCGGCTACGCTCGGCCCAAGCGGCACCGGTGCGCTGTCGCAAGCGCAAGTCACCGCGCTGAAGCAGGTTTTTGGCGGTGCGAAAAACTCGCACGGTCGCTCGCTCTACGCCGGTTGGCTGTGGGATCCGGGTATCGCCGCGTTCGGCTGGCGCCAGTGGAAGATCGGTCCCCTGTTCCCGGGCTTCCCGGTTCCCGGCAACAGCGCGATCAACGTGACGTTGGGTGGCGGCGCGCTTCCCTTTATCTTTACCACGCCGCCGAACTCCATGACCGGCGGGACCGACGTGGCGGCGGGTACCACTGTCTTTAGCGCCAATCCGCTCGGCGCTCCCGGCGCGACGAATTTCGGCGATGCGTATGTGCCCTGGATGCTCAGCTTCAACATGGACACCGATGCACCGAAAATTTTCACGCGCTCCGGTCCGTACCGTGAATCGGCGATGGACTTCATGGGCACCAGCCGCACCGATTACCGGAAATTTCGCGCGAGTGGCGGCAAGCTGATCGTCTATACCGGACAAGCCGACCCGGTGTTTTCCACCCGATACCATCTCAATTGGTACCACGAGCTCATGGAGGAAAGCGGTGGCCTCGACCGGACTCAGAAGTTCGCGCGCGTGTTCCTGATTCCCGGCATGAACCATTGCGGCGGCGGCCCGGCCACTTCGCAATTCGACGCGTTTGCCGCGATGGTCAACTGGGTGGAGGGCGGTAACGCCCCGGACAGCATTGTTGCCACGGCGCCGGCGGGCACTCCTTGGCCGGGACGTACGCGTCCGTTGTGCGCCTATCCGGAGCAGGCGCGCTACCAGGGCTGGGGCAGCATCGAGGACGCGGCGAATTTCCGCTGCGCGTTACCTTGGGGAGACCATCGCGGGTTTGTTTCGCGAGACCACGATCACGAGCGCGGGTGGCGTTGATCGGTTGGTAGCCAAGGGCG
>DASWLD010000145.1:0-4809 GCA_036396275.1 Burkholderiales bacterium | reverse complement strand
ATGGCTCGAAAACTGCTCGCGCGAGACGCGGATGTGTCAGAGCGATATCTGGCTCTGCTCGAGGGCGGGGCGGGCAATGTTTCCGTCGTGCTGCTTCGGCGTATTGCCTTTGCGCTCGGCGTGCAGCCCGAGGATCTCATGGTCAACGGGCGAACGGCTGCGTATCGGTTGATCGCTCGTTTGCTCGAACGCTTCCCCGAAGACCGGCTTGAGGAAGTGCTGTTCCGTCTGGTACGCGATTTAGGCGCTCATGACTCCGCGCGCAAACGGCGCATCGCACTGATGGGGTTGCGGGGTGCCGGGAAGTCCACGCTCGGAAGGCTATTGGCGACGGAGCTGCACGTTCCTTTCATTGAACTAGATCGCGAGATCGAACGCGAGGCCGGAATGGCGTTGAGCGAAGTGTTTCTACTGTACGGGCAAGGCGGATACCGGCGCACGGAACGCCGCTGTCTGGAGCGCGTGATCGCCGCGCATGCCGACGCTGTGTTGTCGGTTGGCGGGGGCATCGTTTCAGAGCCGGAGACGTTTAACCTGTTGCTTGCCGATTGTTTTACGGTGTGGCTAAAGGCGTCGCCCGAAGAGCACATGATGCGGGTGGCGGCGCAAGGCGACACGCGGCCGATGCAAGACAACGAGGATGCGATGGAAGACTTGCGACGGATACTGGGTGCGCGCGAGCCGCTCTATGCAAGGGCCGACGCGCAGGTCGATACCTCCGGGCGGAAACCCGAAGAGAGTCTGGCGAAATTGCGCCGAGCAATCACGGCTTGAACAAGTCAGGAGGATAATTGTGAGACAAGCAGCTGTTAAAGCGGAAAGCCACACGAAGCAGATCGTCAGCTATGAAACGCATCCGGATCGCTACTTACACTGGCATCTTTCGTTCGAGGGTCCGGTCGCCACGCTGTCGATGGACGTCAACGAAGAGCGCGGAATAAAACCAGGTTACAAGTTGAAGCTCAACTCGTACGACCTCGGTGTCGATATCGAGCTTTACGACGCCTTGCAGCGGATCCGGTTCGAGCACCCGGAAGCGCGCACTGTGGTGATCACCAGCGCGAAGGAGCGTATTTTCTGTTCGGGCGCCAACATCTTCATGCTCGGCTCGTCGTCGCATGCCTGGAAAGTCAATTTCTGCAAGTTCACCAACGAAACGCGCAACGGCGTCGAGGATTCGAGCCGGCATTCCGGCCTCAAGTTCATCGCCGCGTGCAACGGCACCACGGCCGGCGGCGGCTACGAACTCGCGCTCGCGTGCGACGAGATCGTTTTGATCGATGATCGCTCCTCGGCGGTGAGCTTGCCGGAGGTACCGTTGTTGGGGGTCCTCCCGGGGACGGGCGGCCTCACGCGCGTCACGGACAAGCGCAACGTGCGGCGTGATCATGCGGACATATTCTGCACCACCGTCGAGGGCGTGCGTGGCGCGCGCGCCAAGGAGTGGCGGTTGGTCGACGAAGTGGTCAAGCCGGCGCAGTTTCGCGAATACATCCAGCAGCGTGCGCAGGAGCTCGCGGCTCAAAGCGACCGCCCACGCGGTGCGAAAGGCGTGGCGCTCCCGCCGCTCACGCGCACTGTAGACGCTGCGGGTTACCATTATCAGTACGTGGACGCGCAGTTCGACCGCGACCGGCGCCGCGCGACCCTAACAGTATCCGCACCGGAAACCGATCAACCGGTAGACATCGACGGTATCGTCGCCGCGGGCGCATCCTGGTGGCCGCTCGCGATGGCGCGCGAACTCGACAACGCCATCCTCATGCTGCGCACGAACGAGCTCGAACTCGGCACCTGGGTGCTGAAAACACGCGGCAATGCGGCCGCGGTACTGGCGGTGGACGCCCTGCTGGCGCAGCACCGAGACCATTGGTTCGTGCGCGAAGTCATCGGCATGCTGCGCCGCACGCTGGCTCGCCTCGATGTCAGCGCGCGAACTTTGTTCGCATTGATCGAACAAGGATCGTGCTTTGCCGGAACGTTATTCGAACTCGCGTTGAGCGCGGATCGCATCTACATGCTGGCGCTCGCGGGGAAACCGGATGCGCCGACGGTCGCGCTGTCCGGCGCAAACTTCGGCAGCTATCCCGGCGTCAATCATCGCTCCCGGATCGAATCGCGTTTCTACGGCGACACCGACGTGCTGGCAAAAGCGCGAGCGGCGATCGGCCGGAACCTTCCGGCCGGCGAAGCGCTCGCGCTCGGCTTGGTCACGGTGGCGCCGGATGCGCTCGACTGGGACGACGAGATTCGCCTCGCGCTCGAGGAGCGCGCGAGTCTTTCGCCCGATGCCCTCACCGGTATGGAAGCAAATCTGCGCTTCGGCCCCGGAGAAACCATGGAAACGCGCATCTTCGGACGTTTATCGGCCTGGCAGAACTGGATTTTCATCCGCCCGAACGCCGTCGGTACGACCGGAGCGTTGAAGGTATTCGGAAGTGGCAACAAGGCAAAATTCGATTGGGGACGGGTGTGACCGGTCTCGGATCGCTACACTAGGAGTCCATGATGAGCATCAATTACAGCGAGAAGATCCCGAACAACGTCGATCTCACGGCCGACAAGGTGTTGCAACGCGCGCTCGAACACTGGCAGCCGGAGTTCCTCGACTGGTGGAAGGACATGGGGCCGGAAGGTTCGGGCGGGTATGACGTTTATCTGCGCACCGCGGTCAGCGTGGAGCCGGGTGGTTGGGCGCATTTCGACTACGTCAAGATGCCGGACTATCGCTGGGGTATCTTCCTCAATCCGGCCGAGCCTGACCGGAAAATCCATTTCGGCGAACACAAGGGCGAACCGGTCTGGCAGGACGTGCCAGGCGAGCATCGCAGCAACTTGCGCCGTATCATCGTGACGCAAGGCGATACCGAGCCGGCGTCGGTCGAACAACAGCGCCATCTCGGCCTCACCGCGCCCTCGCTCTACGACTTGCGCAATTTGTTTCAAGTGAACGTGGAAGAAGGACGGCACCTGTGGGCGATGGTGTATCTGTTGCAGCGCTACTTCGGTCGTGACGGACGCGAGGAAGCCGAAGCCCTGCTCGCGCGCCGATCCGGCGATCGCGACAATCCGCGCATTCTCGGTGCGTTCAACGAAAAGACGCCGGATTGGTTGTCGTTCTTCATGTTTACCTACTTCACCGATCGCGACGGCAAATTCCAGTTGAGCGCGCTCGCCGAGTCCGGATTCGATCCGCTGGCTCGGACGACCCGGTTCATGCTTACGGAAGAAGCGCATCATATGTTCGTCGGTGAGTCCGGCGTGGCGCGCATTCTCCAGCGTACCTGCGAGGTGATGGCGCAGCACAAGACCGACGACCCCGCGAAACTTCGCGCGCTCGGCGTCATCGACCTGCCGACCATACAACGCCATTTGAATTTTCACTACAGCGTTACGCTCGACTTATTCGGCGCCGATGTTTCGTCGAATGCCGCAACGTTCTACACCAGCGGGCTCAAAGGTCGATTCGAAGAAGGCAAGCAGAACGACGATCACGTCCTGAAGGACATGCCGTATCCGATACTCGAATTGGTCGACGGCAAACTGGTCGAACGCGAAGCGCCGATGCTGAACGCGCTGAACGAGAAGCTGCGCGATGACTTTATTCGAGACTCCTTGGCCGGTGTCGGTCGCTGGAACCGGGTCATGCAGAAACACGGTATTGCGTTCGAACTCAAGGTGCCGCACAAGGCATTTAACCGGCAAATCGGTCCGCTGGCGGGCGCCAAGGTGGCGCCGGACGGGCGCGTGGTCAGCCAAGCGGAATGGGATGCGAACGTTCGCGATTGGTTGCCGACGCCGGAAGATCGACAGTTCGTGCAATCGCTGATGCAGCGCGTGATCGAGCCCGGCAAGTTCGCCAACTGGATCGCGCCGCCGCAGTTCGGAATCAACAAGCAGCCGCTCCAATTCGAGTACGTTCGATTCAGCTGAGAGCGATGACGTGGGACGCGACGACGGCGCCGACATCGCGCGGCAGCATGTAATCGATCCCGAGATTTGCATTCGCTGCAATACCTGCGAAGAAAGCTGTCCGATCAAGGCGGTGACGCACGACGCGCGTAACTACGTCGTCGATTTCAAAATCTGCAATTCCTGCGGCGCCTGCATCGCGCCGTGCCCGACCGGCGCGATCGACAACTGGCGGACCGTTTCGCGCGCGCGCCCGTACACGCTCGAAGAGCAGTTTTCATGGGACAGCTTGCCGGCGCAGATGGATCTCGGCGTCAGCGATGACGACGCATTGCCGGAAGATGTCAGGCGCCTCACCGAGGAAGCGCGCGCGGGGGAAGGCGGCGTCGCGTCCGCGCCGTGGTCGGCGGACACGCCGAAAGTCAATCTCCATCGACTCTCGAATCCGGCTATTGCCGCGGTGACCGGAAACTTCCGTCTGACCGACGACAATGCCAGCGGGCAGATTCATCATATTATTCTCGATTTTGGCGGCGTGTCGTTCCCCGTGCTGGAAGGCCAGTCGATCGGCATCCTGCCGCCGGGAACCGACGCCAGCGGCAAGCCGCATCACATCCGGCTGTATTCGGTGGCAAGTCCGCGCGACGGCGAGAAGCCGAACCACAACAATCTGTCGCTGACGGTCAAGCGCGTCACGGAAGATCATCAAGGAAAGAGCGTTGTCGGCGTCGCGTCGAACTATCTGTGCGATTTAAAGAAGGGCGACCAGGTGCGGGTCGTCGGTCCCTACGGATCCACGTTCCTGATGCCGAATCACCCGGGCTCGAGTCTGTTCATGATTTGTACCGGCACCGGCTCGGCGCCGATGCGTGCCATGACGGAACGCCGCCGCCGACA
>DASWLD010000144.1:0-7478 GCA_036396275.1 Burkholderiales bacterium | reverse complement strand
GAGCGCGCAACCGGTCAGAATCACCACACGCCTGCCATACATGTCTACGGCGCGCCCAACAAACGGCCACGCGAGTATCGCCCCCAACGGTTGGGCCGCCATGATGCGCCCGATCTCCCCCTCCCCCGCGCCGAGTTGCTGTAGGAATCCCGGAAAGTGAACGAACAGAAAGCTCGCCAAGTTCAGCGTCAACGTGGCGGACGCCGCCAGGACAAAGGCGCGCGTAATTAACGGTTGATCGGACACGCGGCGAGATTCCCGAAAAACAATCCACGCAGTGTACTGGGTTAGTGTTGCTTTTTTTAATCCGCCGCACGGTGCATGAATTGTGTTGCTATGCAACGTTTGGCGGGTTACGCGAAAAACGCTAACCCACCCCACCTAAGCAAGCGCCATTCGCTTTACGGATACAAACCTCGCTGCGCGCGGGCGGCCAGCACGCGTTGGCAGGCGACCACATAGGCGGCGGTACGCAGTGGAATTTTTTTCTGCTCGGCGACGCCCCACACCGACTCGAAGGCCTCGGTCAAGATGCGCTCCAGTCGCCGGTTGATCTCGTCTTCCGTCCAGAAAAAGCTCGCGATGTCCTGCACCCACTCGAAATAGCTCACCGTCACGCCGCCGGCATTGGCCAAAACGTCGGGAACCACGATGACGTTACGCTCCCGAAGGATGCGATCGGCGTCGAATACCGTCGGCCCGTTCGCGCCTTCGACCACGAAGCGCGCATTGATCCTCGCGGCGCGCACGGCCGTAATCTGCCCTTCGAGAGCCGCCGGTATCATGAATTCGCAAGGCAGCGTCCAGAACGAATCGCCATCGATACGTTCGCCGCCTGGAAATTCAGGCAGCCTGCCCTCGGTCTGGCAAAACCGCTTCAGTGCACCGACGTCGAGACCGCGATCGTTGTACACGGTGCCGCTGTCATCCTGGATCGCGACTATCTTCGCGCCGTGCTCGGCGAAGATGCGCGCCGCCGCCTCGCCGACGTTTCCGAAACCTTGAATCGCCACACGCGCGCCTTCGAGCGCAACGGCGTACTTTTGCGCGACGGCGCGCGAGACGATAAAGACGCCGCGGCCCGTGGCGTCGGCACGACCGAGACTGCCGCCCAGCGACACCGGTTTACCGGTAACGACACCGGGGCTGGTCCGGCCTTGATTCATCGAGTAGGTGTCCATCATCCATGCCATCACCTGCTCGTTCGTGTTCACGTCCGGCGCGGGTATGTCTCGGTCCGGACCGATCAAGATATTGATCTCACTTGTGTAGCGTCGCGTCAGCCGTTCGAGCTCGGCGATCGAAAGACGCTTGGGATCGACTCGGATGCCGCCCTTGGCGCCGCCGAAGGGGACATTCACCACGGCGTTCTTGATCGACATCCAACCGGCAAGCGCCATGACCTCCGCGAGCGTGACGCTCGGGTGATAACGAATGCCGCCCTTGCCGGGGCCGCGCGACAAATTGTGTTGCACCCGAAAGCCTTCATAGTGCACGACCACGCCGTTGTCGCGCTTGATCGGAACGTCGACAATCAGGATCCGCTTCGGTCGGCGCAGCGTCCCGATCCAAGGCAGCAGGTCGGGTTCGAGCCACGGGGCGACATCATCGATCTGCTTTAGGAAGGTTTCCCAGGCGCCCAGACGATCGCGCGATAGATAAGAAGGTATCTCGGCGCGCTGCTCCGAGCTTTCGCGAATGGCTTTCATTGCCGGTTGTGCCAACGGTTGGAGGTCGACGCGCAACGAATCCCGCGAAACATCGTTGCGATCACTACGAAGAATAGCGGAAATTAGTCGACGCGTCCGCTGTAAACGGAATGCGAATCGGCGCCTACCGGCGGCGCGACCAAAAATAGATCGGTAGCCCCGCCGCCGCCGCGGTGGCCACCAGCAGTGCCTCGTGCCACGTGCTGCTCAGCAACAGCCACACGCTCAGCGCAACCGCGGCGACCGCCACCACGTGCCCGCCAGGAACGCTGAAGCTTGCCGGTTGAGCGCCCTCCCTTTTGCGCAAAACAATCAGCGCGACGCATGTGGAGGCATAGGTAATGAGCCGTATGACGGTGCTGATCTTGAGCGCGACGATGAAGGACGCCGATAAGCTCAGAACCAGCATCAGCACCCCGGAGATCAGGATCGCCACGTGCGGGGTGTGGAACCGCGGGTGAACGCGCGCGAGCAGGCGCGGTAGGCCGCCGTGCTCCGCCATCGCAAACAGCAACCGCGGCGCGGCGATCATGCCGGTGTTGAGCGTGCCGGTGATCGAAATCACAGCGCCGGCGGCGATAATGGTCGCGCCCCCCGCGCCGAGAAACAGCGCCCCGGCGTCCGCCAACGGTCGCTGCGAATCCGCCAACGTCGGCAACGTTCCTATGCAAACCGCTTGAATGAGTATGTAAAGAATTGCAGCGACGCCGATCGCCGCGAGCAGCGCGAACGGCGTATGCCGGCGCGGATCGCGCGTTTCGCCGGCCGGTATGAGCGCGACTTCAAACCCAGTGAAGGCGAATACCAGCAGCAACACCGTCGTGGAAAAATCGCCGACGCTCGGCGGCGCGGCGAATGAATAGCTCTGCGGGTCGATGAAAAAAACGCCCACGCCGACGAAGAGCAACAACGGTATGAGTTTTCCGACGGTGAAGACGTTACTCGTCACCGCCGACGGGCGAATGCCGACGATGTTCACCAACAGGTACCCTCCCACCACCGCGGTAATGCTCACCACGCGGCCGACCCCGGTGGTTGCCGCCGGAACGAAGTAACCCAGATACCCGACCAGCAAATTGCACAACGCGGCGAAACCGGTCAGCCGCGTCAGCCACATCAGCCAACCGATCTCAAACCCGACGAATGAGCCGAACGCCGACTGCGCATAGAGATAAGGACCGCCGGTATCGACAAAACGGCTCGCTACCTCGGCGAAACACAGGACCAGCAACAGGATGAAAAATGTGCAAACGAGAAACGCCGGTATGCTGTAGCTGCCGACCAGTCCATAGACGCGCGCCGGTAGGCCGAAAATACCGGCACCGATGACGCCATTGATGACGAGCGCCAGAAGGCTCCATCGGCCGATTCCTCTGATCAGACGGGTTGGAATGACTTACTCCCGTGGACGACGGAGCGCCTCAAGCCTTAATACCGTCATACAGCCACGCCATGTCCTCGCGCGTGAGGTTTTGGAGCATCTGGTTGCGAACCTCCGCCGCCGGTCCGCGCGGATGATACACGTAGTCGCCGACGAACCGCGATGTCAGCTGCACGCGCGCGGTGCGCAGGTAGCGATCTTCCTGATAGGCGACAAAGGCGCGCGCGAAATCGTCCTGCATGATTTCGATTTTGCGCGCCAGCACGACCGCGTCTTCGATCGCCATGCATCCGCCTTGCGCCATGTACTGCAAGGTCGGGTGCGCGGCGTCGCCGAGCAAGGTGACACGCCCGGCGCTCCAGTGCTTTACCGGATCGCGGTCGCACAAGACCCACATGCGCCAGGCTTCGATCAACGCCAGCAGCTCGCGAACTTCCGAACGTGCATGCTTGAATTTCTCGTTCAGCTCTTCGGGATCGCCGTACTTATCCCAACCTTCTTCGTAGCGGTCGCTATGAAATACGGCAACCAGATTCAGCAGCTCGCCGCGCCGTAGCGGGTAATGCACCAAATGAATCTTCGGCCCAGCCCATAACGTCACCCGGCGTTCCCGCGCATGGGTCGGTGCTTTTTCGATCGGCAGTACCGCGCGGTAGGCGATGTGCCCGGCGACCCGCGGTTTTCCGTCACCGACGATGCGTTCCCGGATGCGCGACCACAAGCCGTCCGCTCCGACCAGCGCGGCGCCTTCGAAGATCTCGTCGTCGTCGGTTCGAATCGTCACGTGCGTGTTCCGGTCTTCGTAGCCGGCCACTGATTTTCCGGTGTGCAACGCAATCAGCGGCGACTGCTTGCACGCCCGTAGCAATGCGTCGAGTAAATCCGGACGATAGATCACGCCGTAGGGATAGCGAAAGCGCGCGAGAAACTCCGGACCGAGCGGAATATGCATCACCTGCTCGGCGGTCAAAGCGTCTCGGATCGTAAGACTATCGGGGAAAACGGCGATCTGTTTGATGGCCTCGGCGATCCCGAGCACATCGAACATCATGAACACGTTCGGGCTTATCTGTATGCCCGCCCCGACTTCCTTGAACTCGCTCGCCTGCTCCAGCACCAGGCTCGCACGACCGATCTTCGACAGCGCCAAGGCCGCGGCCAGTCCGCCGATCCCGCCGCCGGCAATCAAGATCGGTCGGCCTGCTGAATGCGTCATCACGCTTCCCCGACGATCAGAGGGCATCTATTCTGACGCCATCGCGAAGCAGCGCCAACCCGCCACGGAGCCCGGGCACGTTTCGAGCACCTGAACGTCGAGACGCTTCAGCTTGCGTCCCTATTCCGCATCCGGCTGGCGGGAGGGCGCCGCGTTTTTAAACGCGTCGAGGGCTTCGCAGTTGCTTTCGATGCGCAGCAGCGTCGGATAACCGGACAGATCGCACTCGAAGCGGCGCGCGTTCGCGAGCTGCGGGTAGAGGCAGCAATCCGCGAGTCCCGGTGTATCGCCATGACAAAACTTTCCGCTGAGCGAACTGCCCGCGACCTGCGCCTCGAACGCCTGCAAACCGAGCGCGATCCAGTGCCGATACCACTGGTTCTTCGCTTCCTCCGATATGCCGAGCGTGTTCGTCAAATAGCCGAGCACCCGCAAGTTGTCGAGCGGATGGATCTCACAAGCCACGATCAGCGCGAGTGCCCGAACGCGCGCGCGCTCGGCCGGACTCTTGGGGAGCAGCGGCGGATTCGGATGCGTCTCGTCCAGGTATTCTATGATGGCGAGCGATTGCGTGAGCTGATGCGCTCCGTCGTGCAGCACCGGTACCAGCGCTTGCGGATTCAGCGCGCTCAAGCGCTTTTGATCTTCCGGTTTACGGATGTGCAGGGGCAGGTACTCGTAGCTCAAACCTTTGAGATTGAGCGCGATGCGCACGCGAAACGAGGCGGAACTGCGGAAGTAGTTGTACAGCTTCATTTCTCGAACGCCTCCTTGAATTGCGGCGGAATCGGGATCGCATGCAGGCGCTGTGCGTCGTCCGGATGCGGTTTACCACAGATTCGAGTTTCGCGCCCCTCGAGCAACAGCACGTCATCGCGATAGGCCTGATGCAGCACGGTGAAACGCCGCTCCTCCCAGCGTTCGACGCTGCTCTCGATCTCGAAGCGCTGGCGGAAACGGTTGGGGTGAAGAAACCGCGCGGATGCTTCGGCAAGCGGCAGCCCGATGATGCCGAAGCGCTCATGCAGTCGCGCATACGGCCAGCCGCCCGCTTCCAGCAACGCCGTCATCGCCGCGTCGAACCACTCGAAATACTTCGGATAGAACACGATTTGGGCGGGATCGCAGTCGCCCCATTCGATCGCCACCGGGTAAACTGAAACGAGCGCCATCTATTCGTATCGCCGCTTCAGGAGGCGATGTTGATCGAGATTTCGTCGACGCCTTCGACTTGGCCGTGCAGTTGATCTCCGGGCTTTACCGGGCCGACGCCCGCCGGCGTACCGGTGTAGATCAGATCGCCGGGTTGCAGCACGAACAGTCCCGACAGGAAAACGAGGATGTCCGGCACCGGCCAAAGCATGTCTTTCAAATCACCTTTCTGCTTTAGCTCGCCGTTGACCTTGAGCCAGATCGCACCCGACGCCGGATGGCCGATGTCGGCGGCACGGTGAATGGCGCTGATCGGCGCGGACTGGTCGAAGCCCTTCCCCGGATCCCACGGGCGACCTTTGTCGCGCGCGGCGAATTGCAGATCGCGCCGCGTCAGATCGAGACCGGCGGCGTAGCCGTACACGTGCTCGAGCGCCCCTTCGCGCTTAACGTGCACGCCTTGCTTGCCGATCGCGACAACCAATTCCATTTCGTGGTGGAAATTTTTTGTCGCCAGCGGATAGGCGATGGTACTGCCGCTCGGGACGATGGCGTCGGCCGGTTTGCTGAAGAAAAACGGCGGCTCCTTGTTCGGATCGAAACCCATTTCGCGCGCGTGCTCGCCGTAATTGCGCCCGACGCAGTAAATGCGGCGCACCGGAAAGACCATGTCGGTGCCGGCCACCGGCACTGCGGGCGTGTTCCATAGCGGGATAGCGAATTTCACGGGAACTCCTTGCGTTTCAGTTCCTATGTAAGGTCTGAATAATTCCCTCTCCCTCCGGGAGAGGGTCCGGGTGAGGGAAGAATTTTGCCGGAATCGGCACTGTTTCCCTCACCTCCACCCCTCTCCCGAAGGGAGAGGGGTAATAAGTCTCCCCATATTAAAAGATGCAATCGCGTCGGTGCACAATGCGAATCGCGCACCGGATTAGGCGGCGAACTCTTCTTCGCGCCAAAGCCCGAGAACCTTTTGCACCGGTCGATCGGAGAAACTGAACAGCACGGCGTCGCCGTCCGCTTCGTGCGACACCCGGCACCACGACGGCACCACGAAAATGTCCTTCGGGCCCCATTCGAACGACTGCTCGCCCATGCGGCTGCGACCTTTGCCTTCGACCACGCTGAACACGGTGCCGTCGGTGCAACGATACGGCTTGCCCTTGAATCCTTTGGGCAGCAGCTGAATGAAGGCGCCGATCGTTGGCATCGCGAAACCACCGGTCGTCGGATTGATGTACTGCATTTTCACGCCGTGGCACCCATGCAGCGGACCGTCGCGACAGAGCTTTTCCAGCGCCTCGCGGCTGCGTGCGTAGGGATAATTGAATATCGGCGTTGTGCGCGACGTAACCTGGTGATCGAGCGGCAGCAGGTTCGCGCCGTAGCGTGCCAGGGCATCGCCTTCCGGCTTCGTTAGCGGATGCGATTCCTCCGGATAGCGCTCCATGAAGCCGGCGTCGAAAAATGCCACGATCGGGATATCGAGTCCGTCCACCCACACCACCGGCTCGGTGCCGGGATTGCCGTGATCGTGAAACGTCCATGACGGCGTGATGATGAAATCGCCTGGGTGCATGGTGGTGCGCTCGCCGTCGACGGCGGTAAACGCACCCGACCCCTCCACCACGAAACGCAAAGCCGATTGCGTATGTCGATGACTCGGGGCCACTTCGCCCGGCAGAATCAATTGCAGGCCGGCGTACAACGAATGGGTGATGCACGATGCGCCGCGCAGCGCGGGATTTTCCAGCACCAGCACGCGCCGTTCGGCTTCGCGCGCCGTAATCAACTCCCCGGCTTCCATCAGATGGCGCCGCGCCGTGGCGTAGCGCCATAACGCCGGGACACACGGCGTGGTCGGCTGCGGCGGAACCAGCGCACCGAGCACTTCCCACAGCGGCGTCAGATTTTCCTTATCGATGCGCTTATAAAACGCTTCACGCGCGGACGCTGCTTGCGGTTGCACGGTTGCCATGGCACGTACCTCTCGTTCGATTGAACCGACCCCACCCCACTT
>DASWLD010000143.1:0-10047 GCA_036396275.1 Burkholderiales bacterium | reverse complement strand
CATGAGTTCGCTCGAGCTGGCTCAAATCCACGAGCAAGTCGATGAAACCTATCCGGGAATTCTTGATATTACCGATTTGTTCGAGCATCCGACGATCGAGTCGCTGGCCGATTTTCTGCGCCGCAAATTGGAACAGCCCGCGCCGGCGGAACCGGCCGGCGTTGCCGCCGCTGGTCGGTCCGACACCGGCCGCTAGCCTTCGCTAGGCTGTTGCGGCGCGCTCCGCGCGCTTTCGATCCGATTCTTTGAGAAGCCGCTTGCGCACGCGAGTGAAATTCGGCGTGACTTCGACGAGTTCGTCCTCGTCGATGAATTCGAGCGCTTGTTCGAGCGAGAGCTTGATCGGCGGAGTAAGCAAAATGTTTTCGTCGGAACCGGCGGCGCGAATGTTGGTGAGCTTCTTTTCGCGCAGGGCGTTGACGACCAGATCGTTGTCGCGCGAATGCACGCCGATCACCATGCCTTCGTACAGCTCCTCACCCGGGCCGATCAGCATGCGGCCGCGTTCTTGTAGGCTGAAGAGCGCATACGCCACGCTGCGCCCCATTTCGTTCGAGATCAGCACGCCGTTGACGCGGCCCTTGATCTCGCCCTTTTTCATCGGACCGTAGTGATCGAACACGTGGTTCAGCAATCCGGTGCCGGCGGTGGTGGTCAGGAATTCCGTTTGAAAGCCGATCAATCCGCGCGCCGGGATCATGTATTCCAGACGCACGCGACCCTTGCCGTCCGGTTGCATGTCGAGCAGGTCGCCCTTGCGCGCGCCGAGTTTTTCCATGATCGCGCCCTGATGTTTATCCTCGACGTCCACAGTCAGCAACTCGAACGGCTCGTGTTTCTCGCCGTTCACGTCCTTGAGGATCACTTGCGGGCGCGATACCGCGAGTTCGTAGCCTTCGCGGCGCATGTTTTCGATGAGAATGGAAAGATGCAGCTCGCCGCGGCCGGAGACCTTGAACTTGGTCGCTCCCGCCATCCTGGCTCCCGCGACACTAGTACTTCCCTGTACGTCGTCGGGTGATTCTTCGACTCGCAGCGCGACGTTGTGAATCAGCTCGCGCTCGAGCCGCTCCTTGATATTGCGCGAGGTGACGTACTTGCCATCGCGTCCGGCGAACGGGGATGTGTTGACCTCGAACGTCATGCTGACGGTGGGCTCATCGACGTTCATGGGCGATAGCATCTCGCCGTGATCGAATTCGCATACCGTATCGGAGATGCGCGGAGCTTCGATGCCGGTGAGAGCGATGATATCGCCCGCGGTCGCTTCTTCCGCTTCATAGCGCTCCAGTCCGAGGAAGCCGAGCACCTGCAACACGCGGGCGTCGCGGCTCTTCCCAGTGCGGTCGACGACCGTCACGTTCTGGTTGGGATGCACGCGTCCGCGCTTGATGCGCCCGATCGCAATCGCGCCGACGTAGCTTGAATAGTCCAGGTTCGAGACTTGCATCTGAAACGGACCTTCGAGATCCACTTTCGGCGGCGGCACGCGCTCGATAATCGTTTCGAGCAGCGGGGTCATGCTCGCTTTCAGCATCCCGCCTCCCGCGACATGTCCCTGCACGGTCTCGCTCATCGCTTCGTTTAAATCGAGCGTCGCAAAACCATTGAGTGCGGAGGTATAGACGACCGGAAAGTCGAGTTGTTCTTCCGTCGCGCCGAGGCGGTCGAAGAGATCGAAGGTTTGATCGAGCACCCAACTCGGGCGCGCGCCGGGGCGATCGATTTTGTTTATCACCACGATCGGGCGCAGTCCGTGGGAGAAGGCCTTGCGTGTCACGAAGCGCGTCTGCGGCATCGGTCCGTCGACCGCGTCGACGAGCAACAGCACCGAGTCGACCATCGATAGCACGCGTTCCACTTCGCCGCCGAAGTCAGCGTGTCCGGGCGTGTCGACGATGTTAATGCGATAGTCGCGCCAGCGAATGGCGGTGTTCTTGGCGAGGATGGTGATGCCGCGCTCGCGCTCGAGCACATTGGAGTCCATGATGCAGGTGCCCATGTCCTTGCGCGCGTCGAGCGTGCCGGATTGCTGCAGCAGCCGGTCGACCAGCGTGGTCTTGCCATGATCGACGTGGGCGATGATGGCAATGTTGCGAAGTTGGTTGATCACAAGGGTCTCGGCAAAAAGCGCGCATTATACCGGTTGCGCCTCGAAAAGCAGCGCCGGCAAAACGAGCTTCGATTAGCGCGGATTCGCGCGGGTTCTACGCGATGGAGGGTTCTATTGCGTCCGGCTGGGCGCATCCGACGGCGCGGACGCCGCAAACAACTGAGCGGCGTCGACAACGTCGAATTCGTAGTGGGCCCCGCAAAACTCGCAGTTCACATCGACGTTGCCGCGTTCGTTCAGGATCGATTCCACTTCGTCCTGCCCGAGCATGCGCAGCACCGCCTCGACGCGTTCGCGCGAACACGAACAGCGAAAACTCATCGGCTGTCGCGCGAACAGGCGAATATCTTCCTCGTGATACAGGCGCCGCAGAATGTCGGGCACCGGCAGCGACAGCAATTCCAGGCGCGTCAGCGTCGATCCGAGGTGCACCGCCCGGTCCCAGGCGTCCACATCTTCCAGTTGCGTGTCGGGCAATTTTTGCAGCAGCATGCCGGCGGCCTGTTCGCGATCGGCCGCGAGCCAGAGCCGCGTTTCCAATTGCTCGGATTGGGCGAAATAATGTTCCAGCGCCCTGGCCACCGACCCGCCTTCCAGGTCGACGACACCCTGGTAGCGTTCGTGCGAGTCGTCCGGATCGATCGTAATCGCGAACCGTCCGGCGCCGATCATATGCCCGAGCGGCGCGCGCTCGATGTCGCCGTGCCATTGCGCGAGCGCGCGCATCGTGCCGCGCTGCGTGCATTCTGCCATCAGCAGCTTCACCGGCCCGCTGCCTTGGATCTGCATGGTGAGCTTGCCTTCGAATTTGAGCGTCGACGCCAGCAGCGCGACCGCGACCATGAGCTCGCCGAGCACTTCGCGCACCGCCGGCGGGTAGTCGCGCCGATCGAGCACCGCGCGGTAGGTCGAATCTAGGCGCACGATTTCGCCGCGTATCGGGGTGTCTTCGAAAACGAAGCGTTGCAGGTTGTCGTGCAAGTGCATGCGTGCGTCCGCGGGGGAGGTGGTCTTAGCTAAGTGTAACAAATCGGCTTCCGCGGGCAGGACGGGTGCTGGTCCCGAGGCAAAACCCCGCGGCGGCGCGTAGGAAAGCGAGCGCCACGACCTCAACCCATTGGGAAAAACGCGGGGAGGTGCGGCCAGAATCACGCTGGCCGCACGTTCCGAAAGGGGTTACGCGAGGCGCTGGGAAATGCGCCGGTGCTGCTCGGAGAGTTCCGCCGGCAGGCGATCGCCGAAGCGCTGCAAGAACTCGTCAACGTCTTTCATCTCCTGCCGCCACGCCGGAGCGTCGATGCTGAGCAGTTCCTGCATAACCGCCGGGGAAACATCCAGACCGCGGGTATCGACGCCGTCGGCCGGCGGGACCCAGCCGATCGGCGTTTCCGTCGCCTTACCGTCGCCGCGGCAGCGGTCGATGATCCAGTGCAGCACGCGCAAGTTCTCGCCGTAACCCGGCCACAGAAACTCGCGCTTCGGTCCGCGGCGAAACCAATTCACATTGAATATCTTCGGCGGATTCTTCAAGCCGGCACCTACTTTCAGCCAATGGCCGAAGTAGTCGCCCATGTTGTACCCGCAAAAAGGCAGCATCGCCATCGGGTCGCGGCGCAACACGCCGGTCTTGCCGGCGGCGGCGGCGGTGGTTTCGCTGGACAGCATCGAACCGACCAGCACGCCGTGCTTCCAGTCGAGGGTTTGATACACCAACGGCACCAAGCTGGCCCGTCGACCGCCGAAAATGATCGCCGAGATCGGTACACCCTGTGGATCGTCGAACTTCGGCGAAATGCCGGGGCATTGTTTCGCCGGAGCGGTAAAGCGCGAGTTCGGATGCGCCGCCGGTTCGCCGCTCCCCGGATCGTACGTATTGCCGCGCCAATCGGTAAGGCCCGCCGGCGGATCGCCGAGACCTTCCCACCACGGCCGGCGTTGTTGAGTCACCGCAACGTTCGTGTAGATGGTGTTGTGCGCGATGGTGGCCATCGCGTTTGGATTGGTTTGCTCGTTGGTGCCCGGCGCCACGCCGAAGAAGCCGTACTCGGGGTTGATCGCCCACAGCCGCCCGTCCGGTCCCGGACGCAGCCAGGCGATATCCTCGCCGACCGTCCAAACTTTGTAGCCCTTCTGCGACGCGGGCGGGATCAGCATAGCGAGATTGGTCTTGCCGCAGGCACTCGGAAAAGCGGCGGCGATGTAGGTGATTTTTCCTTGCCGGTCCTCGACGCCGAGGATCAACATATGTTCGGCCAGCCAACCTTCGTCGCGCGCCTGATTGCTCGCGATACGCAGGGCAAAGCACTTTTTGCTCAACAGCGCATTACCGCCGTAGCCGGAGCCGATGCTCCAGATCTCGCGTTTAGTGGGGAAGTGGCAGATGAAACGGCGCTCGGGGCTCAAATCGCCGAGCGAGTGCAGGCCTTTAACGAAATCGGTCGATGTGCCGAGCTCATCGAGCGCGACATTTCCCATGCGCGTCATGATGCGCATATTGGCGACAACGTAGGCGCTGTCGGTGATCTCGACGCCGACTTTGCTCGGCGGCGATCCTTCCGGGCCCATCAGATACGGAACGACGTATAGCGTCCGCCCCTTCATCGCGCCTTCAAACAGCGGCCACACGCGGGTCTGCGCGTCTTGCGGCGACATCCAATTGTTGGTCGGGCCGGCGTCGCCTTGGGTATCGCTACAAATGAAGGTGAGGTGTTCGGTGCGAGCGACGTCGGTGGGGTTGCTGCGATGAAGGTAACAGCCGGGGTTGGCTTTCTGATCGAGCAATTCCAAAGTGCCGTCGGCGAGCATTTTCTTGATGAGCGCCGCGTTTTCCGCCTCGGAGCCGTCGCACCAGTGAATGCGATCCGGCTTGGTATGGCGGGCGACCTCATCCACCCAGTCGGTCAAGGCCTTGTTACGCTTGATATCGGGAGCTAGCACGTGAATTTTCTCCAGAAAATAGTAAATCCCGGCGCCACGCTGTTCGGCATATGCGACAAGGGGATGTCGTATTTTGCCATTTATGGCGGAGTTTGTGAAAACCCGCTTTGAGCCGAATCGACAAGGCGTTGAGAAATGAAGGATTTGCGAGGTCCGGGTGCGATCCGTTTCGCGCCGACAAGGGTGCCCGTGCGCCGGCCGCCGCGCGGCGGCGGCCCGATTCCGGCTTAACGCGGACCGATTACGATCCGTCGCCGCGGCGACCGAGGATTTCCTTTTCCACCCGATCGAGACTGGTGTGGCGTACGTCCTTGCCCTTGACCAGGTAAATGATGTATTCGCAGATGTTGCGCGCGTGATCGCCGATGCGTTCGAGCGCGCGCGCCGCCCAAATGACGTCGAGCGCGCGCGTGATCGTGCGCGGGTCTTCCATCATGAACGTAATCATCTGGCGGATGATGCTTTCGTACTGTTGATCGATCTGCCGGTCTTCGCGCGCGGTCTGCAGCGCACCTTGCGCGTCCAAGCGCGCGAACGCGTCGAGTGCGTCGTGGACCATGGTGCGTACGTGGGTGCCGAGCGTCTGCAGCTCGGCATAGTTGTTTTTCGGCCGCTCCTCGATCGCCAACCGCACCGCCATGCGCGCGATCTTCTCGGCCTCGTCGCCGATGCGCTCGAGGTCGGTGATGGTCTTGATCACGGCCATCACCAGGCGCAGGTCGCTCGCCGCCGGCTGGCGACGCGCGATGATGTGCTGGCACTCCTCGTCGATCGTGACGTCGAGCTGGTTCACCTTGGTGTCGTTCATGATCACCGCCTCGCCGAGGTTGGTGTCGGCGGTGACCAGTGCGAGCATCGCTTGCTCGATCTGTTGCTCCACCAGCCCGCCCATTTGCAGTACTTTGCTGCGAATGTCTTCGAGCTCCTCGTTGTATTGCTGCGAGATGTGGGTATGCAATGGTTCCATGAAAACTCCTTATCTACGACGTCGAGAGTAACAAGTAGCAAGTAGCAAGTGGCAAGTAGCAAGCAAAAACCTGAGTCTTTCTTGCCACTTGCTACTTGCCACTTGCTACTTGCTACTTGTGTCTTGCTACTGCCGTATCTATCCGTACCTACCGGTAATGTAATCCTCGGTCTGCTTTTTGGCCGGATTGGTGAAGATGCGGTCGGTGTCGCCGAACTCGACCAACTCGCCGAGATGCATGAACGCGGTGTAGTCGGATACGCGCGCCGCCTGCTGCATGTTGTGCGTGACGATCAGGATAGTCACTTTTTCCCGCAGCTCGTGAATGAGTTCCTCGATGCTGGCGGTCGCGATCGGATCGAGCGCCGAGGTCGGTTCGTCGAACAATAGAATCTCGGGGTCGGTCGCGAGCGCGCGCGCGATGCACAGGCGCTGTTGCTGGCCGCCGGAGAGATTGAACGCCAAGTCGTCCAGGCGATCCTTCACCTCCTCCCAGATCGCCGCGTCGCGCAGCGCTTCCTCGACTTTGTCGTCCAGCCGCCCGCGGCGGCGAACGCTGCGCACCCGCAGGCCGTAGGCCACGTTCTCGTAGATCGATTTCGGGAACGGGTTCGGCTTCTGGAAGACCATGGAGATGCGCATGCGCACCTCGATTGGGTCGACGCCTTTGCCGAGTATGTCGATGTTGTCCGGGTGGATGACGATCTCGCCTTCGTAGCGGTTGCCGGGGTATAGATCGTGCATGCGGTTGAAGCAGCGCAGGAACGTCGACTTGCCGCACCCGGACGGCCCGATCAACGCGGTGACGCGCCGCTCCGCGAGATCGAGATTGATGTCCTTCAGCGCTTGGATCGTGCCGCCGTAGTAGAAGCTCAGGTGCTTCGCCTGCGCCTTGATGGTCGGCTGCGATGCCGCCGGTGTGCGATTTGTCGGTTCTTGCACTAAGCCCCCCGTTTCTTTGGTGAAGTTATAGGCCGGAACCGACGGCCGGGCAATCGTCTGCGTCTCGGAGCTCATGAATTTTTCCTGTCTACCATTTTATGCGCTTGCGGTAGCGGTAGCGGATGACGATCGCCACCGCATTCATGGCGAGCGTCATGACAATGATCACCACGCCGGCTGCGGCGGCATTTTCCAGGAACGCCGCTTGCGGGCGCGACAGCCAGTTGAACATCTGGATCGGCAGCACCGTGAACGGCGCGAACAGCCAGTCGAACAGTCCCGCCGGCGGGTCGCCGGTCAGGGGCGCCGGTGGCAGGAACGCGATGAAGGTGAGCGCCCCGATGGTAATAATCGGCGCGGTTTCGCCGATTGCGCGCGCCATGCCGATGATGACGCCGGTGAGTATGCCCGCGGTCGAGTACGGCAGAACGTGACTCGAAACGCACTGCCATTTGGTCGCGCCGAGCGCATACGCGGCCTCGCGGATGGAGCTTGGCACCGCGCGAATCGATTCGCGCGTCGCCACGATCACGATCGGCAAAATAAGCAGGCCAAGCGTCAGTCCCGCGGCGAGGATGCTTTGACCGAGATTGAGCTGATGCACGAACAAACCGAGGGCGAGAAGACCGTAAACGATCGACGGGACGCCGGCGAGATTAGTGACGTTGATTTCGATCAGGTCGGTCATCCAGTTTCGTGGCGCGTATTCCTCGAGATACACCCCGGCGGCGACGCCGAGCGGGACGCCGGCGGCGGCCGTTACCAGCATGACCAATGTCGTGCCGACCCAGGCCGAGAGAATGCCTGCCTGGCCGGCATGGCGCGACGGAAACGAGGTGAAGAAATCCAAGGTTAGCCGCGGTGCGCCATCGATGAGCAAGTCGATAAAGAGCGCCGTCAGCGTGATCATGCCGGCAAACAACGCCATCAAGCCGACGATGGCGAAAACGCGGTCCCAGTGCTTGTGGCGCGCGATCAGCACGCGCAGTCGCGCGAGTTTGTCTTCTTCCATCAGTACACCTCGCGATAGCGCCGGCGCAGCCAATGACCGATGACGTTGAAGAGCAGCGTCATCATCATCAGCGTCAGGCCGGCGGCGAAAATGCTCTGATATTCGAGGCTCCCGTGCGGCAGATCGCCGAGCGACACCTGGACGATATAGGCGGTGATCGTGGCGGCGCTTTCGGTTGGGTCCCAGGTCAGGTTCGGCTGGGTCCCGGCGGCGACCGCGACCACCATCGTTTCGCCGACGGCCCGCGAAATGCCGAGTATGTAGGCCGCGATGATGCCCGAGATTGCCGCGGGCGTGACCACCCACAGCGCGGTTTGGAAACGCGTCGCGCCCATCGCGTAGGAGCCCTCGCGGATGTGCATCGGCACCGCGCGCATGGAGTCTTCGCTGACCGAGGAGACGTACGGAATGATCATGACGCCCATAACGATGCCGGCCGAGAGCATGTTGAATCCCGGCAAGTTCGGCAAAATGGTTTTCTGCAACAGCGGAGTCACGAACAGCAGCGCGAAATAGCCGTACACCACGGTCGGCACGCCGCTCAGCAACTCCAGAATCGGCTTTACGATTTCCCTCAGCCGATGCGAGGCGAACTCAGATAGGTAAATGGCGATGATGGTTCCAAGCGGCACGGCCACGATCAGTGCTACTGCGGTGGTCACCAGTGTGCCGGCGACCAGGGGAAGGATGCCGTAGTGCTTGATTGAGAAAAGCGGCGTCCACTCGGTGTCGGTCAAAAAGTCCCAGAGCGAGACATGCTCGAAGAACCCGAGCGACTCGTACACCAGGATGACGACAATGCCGATCGTCACGGTGACGGCTGAGAATGCGGCGAGAAACAGCCCCCATTGGATAAGACGCTCGGCAACGTGCCGTCTGGCCCGGTGGGCAAAACGAGATCCGGCAGGGATGGCGGCAACGTTCAAGGGATTTGCGGAGCCGTAGGATCGTGGGGCGCCATGGTAGGGCCAGATTATGACGGATTTGTTACAACCGGGTGAAGTTCACATCGACCCTGGTGGGGTCGGGTAGGGCGTTCAGTCGCTCTTGTTATGGTTGTGCAGCCCGTAGCGCTGCATCTTGTAGTGCAGCGTGTTCGGGCGTATGCCGAGATATTCCGCCGCCTTGGACTGGTTTCCGCCGCAGCGCTCGAGCGCGTCCGTGATCATGCGGCGTTCCACGTCGGCGACGAAATCGGCAAGCGTTTTGCGGTTGGTCGCGATCTCCTGCATAGCGGCATCGAGTTCAGTGGGCTCCGCTGCGCTGGTCGGCGGACTCTTGCGGCGCGCGATATCGCGTTCGGCGAGTTGCTTGTTCACTATCTCCAGATGTTGCGCCGCATCTGCGATTTGCCGGTGCAATTCCTGCGTTTCCCGCCGTGCTTGGTTTAGCTCCGCGCGCATGTGCATCTGTTCGTCGAGCAGATGGTCGGCGAGCTGGTCGAATAGTCTTTTGACCTCATCGAAATCGACCGGCGTGTAGACCTGTTCGCTAAAGCCCTCGCCCAAGAGCATCCAATTTGCGGCCCGACTCCGTGGATGAAAGGGGACGATCGCGGCGACCTTGTGGCGCGTCATCAGCACGTGCAGATCCGGCAAGGCGCGCGTTATTTCATGCGCGACCACCATACGATCGATCGTCGACAACACCGCGCGCGGAAAAGCCACTATCTCCGGTGTCGAGCCTGTTTGCAGCGCCAGTTTCTCGCGATTCATCAAGACGACGGGACATTGCAGAATTTCGGACAGCCGCCGGAAAATATTCTCCAACGAGTGCGAGCTGCCAATCGTGGCGACCATATCGCGAATGCGACCGTGGAGCACGGTTTTGCGCCGATGAGCATAAGACCATGGCAAATACGCCTCAAGGTCGAATAAGCGGTATAGAAATCGATAAAAGCCACCGGGACGCGGGCGTTCGTGAGTGGCGTACGTGGTCATCAATAGGAAGAACGTCATCGCCAGCGGGACATAAATTGGAAACGTGAGTCTGTTTTGATTTAGGTGGTGCGCGATTATTAGGTAGATAACCAGCACGATCATCGGCGCCAGTGCCAGCAACCAGAGGCGGGCCCGT
>DASWLD010000142.1:0-10059 GCA_036396275.1 Burkholderiales bacterium | reverse complement strand
GATGCGAATCGGAGTACCGGAATGCGGATCGTGAGCGGGACCGACGTCGGTGAACCCGCCGGCGCCACCGACAATCCGATTCAACGCGAGCGCGATGCGGCCGCTGCAACGAAGATTTCTTTCGAGTGTCATGACGCGAAGATTCGGAATATCGCTCGACAATCGCACGAGGTTGTCGGCCGACTCCGGAGCGCGGTCATCCATCGTGTGCGTATTGTCGGCGGCGGCGGTCAACGCGATCCCGTCGACGGCGAGCACCCGCACCAGTTCGTGCTCGCAGGCGCTGGTGCGCTCGTACTCGTCGACGAGCAGGTAGCGCACTTGGTCGCGCCAGCGATTCAACAGCAGCGTATCGGTGGTGAGCAGGCGAACGGCCTTGCGTACCAAGTCGTCGAGGTCGACGGCGTTCGCGGCCTGCAGGCGCTGTTCATAGCGTTGGTAGGCCCACGCGGCGACGCCGGACGCCGACGCGTCCGGCGGGTCGGTCGTGAACGGTGGGGAGGCAAAACCTTGTTTCCACTGAGCGATCTGTCTGGCGACCGCGCCGGCTAGACCGACCGCCTGAGGCTGAGATTCGCGCAGCAGCCGTTCGATAACGACCTCGCTGTCGGCGCGATCGTAAAGGCTGAAGCCCGGACGCAAGCCGACCGTGGCGAGCCGCTTTTGAAGCAGTTGCAGTCCCAACTCGGCGAAACCATGCACCGGCAGGCCCGACAGCTTGCGTCCGAGTCGTTCTTCGGCGCGACGGCGAAGTGTGCGCATGGTGGCGGCGCCGTTGGCGAGCACGACGATCTGCGCCGGCGCGACGCCGAACTCTCGAATCAACCAGGCAACTTTGCAGGCGAGGGTGAACGTTTTACCGCTGCCCGCTCCGCCGAGAACCAGGAGTGGGCCCTTTACATGCTGCACTGCCGCCTTTTGCTGCGGGCTCAGGTCTAGCAATGCGGGGTGCTTTAGGTGGATGCCATCGCTGTTGGGCGCGTATGTTAACCTACAGGTCCCGATTGAACCAGTAAAATATGATGGTTGTTGAGTTTTTTTGTCGACGCGTCTTGCAAACTTTTTTTGGAACGCACCACATCCGTGATTGTGATTGCGTGTGATCGGTCCGACCGCGCAAGGGCGTTCGTGGCGCCGGCAGCGGCGGTTAGGTCGATGTCGGGAGATGATGAGTTTTGTCAGCCCCTCAGCATTGGCACTTTCAATGGGAATCGGGTTGCTCGCTGCGGTAACACCGGTTAGGCTTCCCGTTATTCGTAGTCGAGCGCCCGGTCGATGGGCGATCCCGCGAGGCAGTGTCCGTGTCTCGTTCTGTAATCCAGCTGTAAGGTGAACCGAATCATGAAACCCAAGTTCATGAACGCGACTTTCGCGGATGCGGCCGGCGACGCCAGTTTGCCTGTGATCGAGGGGACCCTGGGGCCCTCGGCCGTCGATATTCAGAACCTCTACAGCCGGTTTGGCATCCTTGCTTTCGATCCCGGTTTTCGATCGACGGCGTCGACCAAGAGCGCCATTACCTATGTCGATGGGGACAACGGCGTCCTGTTGTACCGCGGTTACCCCATCGAGGAGTTGGCGGAGCGCAGCCATTTCACGGAAGTGGCGTACCTGCTGATGTTCGGGGAGCTGCCGAGTTCCGAGCAGCTTTCCAAATTCGAGGCCTCGCTCAACCAGGTCAATCTGGTCCACGAGCAGGTGATGTCGTTCTACCGCGGGTTCCGGCGCGACGGACACCCGATGGCCATCATGGTGGGTGTGGTTGGGGCGCTGTCGGCGTTCTACCACGACGTCATGGACATCCGGAACCCGGACGACCGGGTCCATGCGGCGCAGCGCTTGATCGCCAAAATGCCGATGATTGCCGCGGCGAGCTACACCTACTCGATCGGCCGGCCGGCGCGATACCCGATCGCCGATCTCGACTACAGTTCGGACTTCCTGCAAATGATGTTCGGCCGCCCGACGGAGGAATACAAAGTCGATCCGGTGTTGGCACGCGCCTTCGACGTTATCCTGATTTTACACGCCGACCACGAGCAAAACGCGTCGACCTCGACGGTGCGCATGGCCAGCTCCTCCGGCGCCAACCCGTTCGCCTGCATCGCCGCCGGAATCGCCTCGCTCTGGGGGCCGGCGCACGGCGGCGCGAACGAAGCGGTTCTTAAGATGCTGGGGGAGATCGGCACGGTCGACAAGATTCCCGAGGCGATCAAGCGCGCCAAGGACAAGGACGACCCCTTCCGCTTGATGGGGTTCGGCCATCGGGTGTATCGAAATTTCGATCCGCGCTCGCGCGTGATTCAAGGCCAGGCAAAAAAGGTGCTGGCACATTTGGGCATCGACGATCCGCTGCTCGAAGTGGCGATGCGTCTCGAAGAGATCGCGCTCAAAGACGAGTACTTCGTCGAGCGCAAACTCTATCCGAACGTGGATTTCTACTCTGGCATCCTGCTGCGGGCGATGGGTTTCCCGATGAACATGTTCACGGCCGTGTTTGCCTTGGCGCGCACCGCCGGCTGGGTCAGCCACTGGCTCGAACTCCAGGACGAATCCCACGGCATCGACCGGCCGCGGCAGATCTACATCGGCAAAACCAAGCGAAGCTATCCCACCCAGCCGGTACGCCGCACCGGTTCCAAATAGTTCGGACGCAGCGGGCGCGGCCGCCGCCGCGTGATTTCCCGCCGCCGCCCGCTTCACTGTCGACAAATCGATTCTCCCGGCGGTCGTTCCGTTCGGGATAACGTTCGGTTTGCACCAAGCTCGTTCACCGGTGCGAAAAGTTTCACGCTGTCAGTGCACGCGCGACGCCGATCGCGATGGCTGTCGACGGTCGACTTACCGTGGCGGTGAGGGAATTTCCGCGGTGAGGCGTGTTTTCGGACTTGGCACGGCGGTTGCTAATACACAATGTTATGAAGGCCGCAAGAATGCCGTTGCGCGTTTTGCTCGTGGCCGCGCATGCGCCGCACGCGCGCGCCATCGAGGAAGCGATCGCCGCCGTCGGACATCGCGTTGCCGGCGTGTTCGCTTCGCAGGACGACCTCGTGGCTGCCGCGCAACGCGTGCAACCGGACGCGATCGTGATGCAAATCGAGTCGCCGACGCGCGCGCTGCTGCATAGCTTGCAGGTGCTGAACGAGCGCCAACCGCTGCCGATCGTGGTGTTCGCCGATCGCAGCGACGAACGCGACATTCGCGTCGCGGTGCGATCGGGCACGAGTTCCTACGTGGTCGACGGTTTCCGCGCGGATCGGATCGGCCCCGTACTGGAGGCGGCGGTCGCCCGCTTTATCGAGTTTCAAACCTTGCGCGGCGAGCGCGACGAGGCGGTTGCGAAACTGAGTGAACGCCGCGCGATCGAGCGCGCGAAGGGCATTTTGATGCGCCGGCGCGATCTGGCCGAAGACGCGGCCTACGACGTCTTGCGCAAAATGTCCATGAATCGCGGACGGCGCATGCTGGACGTGGCCGAAAGCATTATCACGGCCGAGGAAGCCTTGATGCAGAAATAGCGGCAGCCCGCGTGGCGGGCGCGATACACATTGCGGCGGTCAGTGGCGACCGCCGATCGGACCATGGGCGTCCATTGAATCGGGTAACACCCCGAAACGATGGACGCCCATTTTTTTGACCCAAAGTCGTCATTTGCATCCGGTCGGCACCTGATCGTCTTGAGACTTGTTGTGGCATTGCGGCTCTATCGCTCCCCATCACGGTGCAGCGAGAGAGCTGTCAGTTTGGTGAGAATTCTTTAGCGCATTGAATCGAAAGGAAAAACGACATTGGCACGCCGATTGCCTTTAGCCGGGCAGAGCCACCGACTGGCAGCAACGGCGCGGCCAAAGATTTCGGCGAGAGGACAACGGCGTCCTGCTCTGACGGGCACTTTCGTTCCCGTAGGAGAGGCGCCGTTTTTTTTTGCGAGCGCAACCTATTTTGATTTTGAAGCAAAACCGTTAGGAGCGACCTGAGCATGCGTATCGAAGTGGGAAGCAGAGAAGACGTGGGGGAGGGAATGGACCGCAGGATAAGGCGCGTGGGCACCGCAATGATCGCGGCGATCGCGATGTTCGCGACCGTCGGTGCGACCGCGGCGGTCGGCCAGCCGGAGAAAGTGTCGCTCAAATTCGGATTCATCAAGCTCACCGATATGGTGCCGCTCGCGATCGCCTACGAGAAAGGCTATTTCGAGGACGAAGGCTTGTCGGTGACGCTCGAAGCGCAAGCCAATTGGAAAGTGCTGCTCGACCGCGTGATCTCGGGCGAGCTCGACGGCGCGCACATGCTCGCCGGCCAGCCGATCGGCGCGACCATCGGCTTCGGCACCAAGGCGCACGTCATTACCGCCTTCAGCATGGATTTGAACGGCAACGGCATTACCGTTTCGAACGCGGTCTGGAACGAGCTGAAGAAGAAGCTGCCGATGAAGGACGGCAAACCGGTACACCCGATCGACCCGAAATATCTGAAAGCGGTCGTCGACGATTACAAGAAGCAGGGCAAGCCCTTCAAGATGGCCATGGTGTTCCCGGTGTCGACGCACAACTACGAGCTGCGCTACTGGCTCGCCGCCGGCGGCCTGAACCCCGGTTACTACGCGCCGAAGAAGGGTGACATCAGCGGTACGTTGAAAGCGGACGTGCTGCTGTCGGTGACGCCGCCGCCGCAAATGCCGGCGACGATGGAAGCGGGCACGATCTACGGCTACTGCGTCGGCGAGCCGTGGAACCAGCAAGCCGTGTTCAAAGGTATCGGCGTGCCGGTCGCGACCGACTACGACGTGCAGGTGAACAACCCGGAAAAGGTTTTCGGCGTCACCAAGGACTGGGCCGACAAGCACCCGAACGCGCATATCCGCGTGGTGAAGGCGCTGATTCGCGCCGGCTACTGGCTCGACGCGGAAAGCAACAAGAACCGCGCCGAAGCCGTAAAGATTATTTCGCGACCCAACTACGTCGGCGCGGATGAAGCGGTGATCGCGAACAGCATGACCGGCACGTTCGAGTACGAGAAGGGCGACAAGCGTCCGGCCCCGGACTTCAACGTGTTCTTCCGCTACCACGCGACCTACCCGTACTACTCGGACGCGATCTGGTATCTCACGCAGATGCGCCGTTGGGGCCAAATTCCCGATACGAAGCCGGATTCCTGGTACATGGAAACCGCAAAGCAGGTCTACCGCCCCGACATCTACGCAGCGGCGGCGAAGGCGCTGATAGCCGAGGGCAAGCTGAAAGCATCCGACTTCCCCGACTTCGCCAAGGAAACCGGCTTCAAAGGCGCGCAAAAGGGTTTCATCGACGGCGTCGTCTACGACGGGCGCAAACCGAACGATTACTTGAAGCAGTTCAAGATCGGTCTGAAGGGCGGGGAGAAACTCTGACGATTACCTATTTCCGCAGATGAACGCAGATGTTAGTGACGATGAACGCGGATACGAGAGGGGTAAAAACCACACCACTTGGGTGTTTGCGTTCATCCATCTTACCCATTCGCATTCGTCCGCGGACTGTTTGGCTTTAACGTCTTTGGATGGTTATTAGGAGTACGTATGAGCGCAACCGCACAAAATTTATTGCAACGTTTGAGCGCACGAATCCAGCCGGGCGCGACCGGCGAACCGGCCGCGCGCGTGCTGGCCCGAAACTTCGGTCCGGCGCTTCTCGGTATCGTGATTTTCCTGGGGCTCTGGCATGTCGCCGCGAAGGGCATCGAAACATCGCTCGGCAATTTGCCGGGCCCCGTGGAGGTTTGGCAGCAAGCCGGCAACCTTTATCAGGAACACAAGAGCGAGCGCGCGCGCGAAGCGGCGTTCAACGAGCGGCAGGAAGGGCGCAAACAGCAGTTCCTTTCAGAGCATCCGGGCGAATCGTTCCGGCCGTTGCCGTATACGGGCAAACCGACCTACCTCGACCAGATTTTCACGAGCCTGTACACGGTGTTCGCCGGTTTTATTTTCGCCACTATCGTGGCCGTGCCGCTCGGCATCCTATGCGGTTTGAGCAAGACCATGCAGACGGCGCTGAACCCGCTGATTCAGATCTTTCGGCCGGTCTCGCCGCTCGCGTGGCTGCCGATCGTGACACTGGTCGTGAGCGCGCTCTACGTCAGCGCCAATCCGACGTTTCAGAAATCGTTCATCATCTCGGCGATCACGGTAACGCTGTGTTCGCTGTGGCCGACGCTGATCAACACCGCGGTCGGCGTGGCGTCGATCGACAAGGATCTGATCAACGTTTCCAAAGTTCTGCGGCTGTCGACCGGCACGAAAGTCATGAAGATCGTCATCCCGTCGTCGCTTAAACTGATCTTCACCGGCTTGCGGCTGTCGCTCGGCGTCGGCTGGATGGTGCTGATCGCGGCCGAGATGCTGGCGCAGAATCCCGGCCTCGGAAAATTCGTGTGGGATGAATTTCAAAACGGCAGCTCGCAGTCGCTCGGGCGCATCATGGTGGCGGTGTTCACGATCGGCTTCGTCGGCTTCCTGCTCGATCGAATCATGCAGTCCTTGCAGCAGTTCGTGAGCTTCGGCGAGCGGTCGGTGTAGCGGGGATGGATATGCCTAAATCGCAACACAGGTACGCGAACCCGTCGCCGGTGCACCCCCTGCCTATCCCTCCCCCGCGAGCGGGGGAGGGCAGGGTGGGAGCGTCCCTGTCGCTGGAGCTGAAAGGCGTCGGCAAATCCTACGGCGCCGGCGCGAACCGCACCGAGGTGCTGCACGACATCAATCTCGACATCAAGGACGGCGAGTTCGTCGCCATCGTCGGTTTCTCCGGCAGCGGCAAGACGACGCTGATTTCGCTCATCGCCGGCCTGCTTGCACCCGACGCGGGCGCGGTGTTGCGCAACGGCCAGCCGATCGACGGACCCGGTCCGGATCGCGGCGTCGTGTTCCAGAGCTATTCGCTGATGCCGTGGATGACGGTGCGCCAGAACGTCGCGCTCGCGGTCGACCAGGTTTTCAAGAATGCGCCGAAGGCTGAACGTACGTCGCGAATCGAGAAGTACATCGATATGGTGAATCTGACCCCGGCCATGGACAAGCGCCCGGCCGAGCTCTCGGGCGGCATGCGCCAGCGCGTCGCCGTGGCGCGCGCGCTCGCCGCGTCGCCGGACATACTCTTGCTCGATGAGCCGTTGAGCGCGCTCGATGCGCTCACGCGCTCGAAGCTGCAAGACGAAATCATCCGCATCTGGAGCCAGGAAAAGAAGACGGTCGTGCTGATCACGAACGACGTCGACGAAGGCATCATCATGGCTGACCGCATCGTTCCGCTGACGCTCGCGCCGAATGCAACGCTCGGTCCGGAATTCGCGGTGAAACTTCCGCGCCCGCGCGATCGGCAGGCAATCAACCATTCGCCCGAGTTCAAACAAATCCGCCGCGACGTGACGCGCTACCTGATGCAGGTCGGGTCGGAGCGCGACGCCGCGGTCGCGGAGAAAATCGTCAATCTGCCTGCGGTGCTGCCCGAAGCGTCGCGCCAGCAGCGCGCGGCGCGCAGCGCCCGCGCGAGCGACCAATCGATCCCGAGCATCGAACGCTACGTCGAGTTTTCGCGCGTGTCCAAAATCTATCCGTCGCGCAACGGCCCGGTGAAGGTCGTCGACGGTTTCGATCTCAAGATTCGCAAGGGCGAGTTCGTTTCCATCATCGGCCACTCCGGCTGCGGCAAATCGACGGTGCTGTCCATGGTCGCCGGTCTCAACGAAATCAGTGAGGGCGTCATCGTCCTGGACGGCCGCGAAATCGACACGGCCGGCCCCGACCGCGGCATCGTGTTCCAAGCGCCGAGCCTCGTGCCCTGGCTCAGTGCGTACCAGAATGTCGGGCTGGGAGTCGAGCAGGTTTTTCCGCATGCCACGAAGGAAGAGCGCAAAGACATCATCGAGCATTACTTGAGCCGCGTCGGTCTCGCCGACGCGCAGCAAAAAAAGGCGGCCGAACTTTCAAACGGCATGAAGCAGCGCGTCGGCATCGCGCGTGCGTTCGCGCTCTCGCCGAAGCTGCTGCTGCTCGACGAACCCTTCGGCATGCTCGATTCGCTCACGCGCTGGGACTTGCAGGAAGTCCTGATGGACGTGTGGACGCGTATCAAGCTCACCGCGATTATTGTCACGCATGATGTCGACGAAGCGATTCTCCTTGCGGATCGCGTGGTCATGATGACCAACGGCCCCAATGCCACGGTCGGGAAGATCTTGGACGTTAACCTCCCGCGCCCGCGTACGCGCAAATCCCTGCTCGAGCATCCGGACTACTACGCGCTGCGCGAACAGTTGCTCACTTTCCTGGCGGAGTGCGATCACGGTTAGCGACGTTGCCCTGCTCCGGGGATATGGCGGCGCCGGGCTCTTTTCGGCAATATGGTTCGGCGTGCGGCGATGTCCGCGCAACGAAAAGGAGACCCCATGCCACGAAAAGAAGCCGGTGAATTCGACCAGGAACTGATCGATCTCTACGACCGCTACGCGCACAACCTAATCAACCGCCGCGAGTTTCTTGAAAGGGCCGGCAAGTACGCCGTCGGCGGCGTCACCGCCGCCGCCTTGCTCAAGACGCTGTCGCCGCAGTACGCGCTGGCCAATCAAGTCGCGCCCGGCGATGCGCGCATCAAGGCCGAATACATCGAGTTCGCGTCACCGAAGGGGCATGGAAAAGTGCGCGGCTATCTTGCTCGCCCCGCCAAGGCCGGCGGCAAGTTGCCCGGCGTCGCGGTCGTGCACGAGAACCGCGGCCTCAACCCCTACATCGAAGACGTCGCACGGCGCTTGGCCGTTGCCGGCTTCATGGCGCTGGCGCCGGATGGTTTGACATCCCTCGGCGGCTATCCCGGCAACGACGACGACGGCAGGGCGATGCAAAGCAAACTCGACGGCGCGAAGCTGCTCGAAGACTTCATCGCGGTGTTCGACGCACTCAAGGCGCGTCCCGATTCCAGCGGCAAGATCGGCGTGGTCGGTTTCTGCTACGGCGGCGGCGTGGCGAACACGATGGCGGTGCGCTTGCCCGGTCTGGCGGCGGCGGTGCCGTTCTACGGCGCGCAACCGGCGGCGACGGAGGTCGCGAAAATAAAAGCACCGCTGCTGCTGCACTACGCGGCGTTGGATGAACGCATCAACAGAGGTTGGCCGGCGTACGAAGCGGCGTTGAAGAAGGACGCAAAGCAATACACCGCGTATTTCTATCCCAAGGTGAACCACGGCTTTCACAACGACACCACTCCGCGCTACGACAAATCCGCCGCCGAACTCGCCTGGTCGCGCACCGTTGAGTTTTTCAAGGCAAACCTGGCGTAGTCCGACTCCAATGCGGCACGCCGCCTACGCGGGCTTCCCGAGCGACTGGACTACAATCTGGGACAGTCGCCCCGAAAATCCGGAGGAGTTCATGTTTCTTCGTTTTACGTTTGCAGTCGCGCTCGCGGCAATCGTCGCCGGCTGTGCGGCGATAGGCGCGACGTCGGGTCGCGTCGTCATTCAAGATCAGAATACCCAAGTCGCCGTCAGCTTCAGCTCGCGCGACCGCGCGCTGATCGAAGACTACTACGGCAAGAGGAAACGGGCCCTCCCGCCCGGTTTGGCGAAACGCAAGGGCGGCCTGCCGCCCGGTTTGGCCAAGCGCGACACCCTCCCGCCCGGCCTGCAGCGCGATCCGTTACCACGCGAGCTCGAAGCGCAGTTATCGGCGCTGCCGAGCGGCTACGTTCGCGTGCGCGTCGGTGGGGACATCGTGCTTCTCGACGGCCACACGCGCGTGGTGTTCGATGTGATTTACGGCGTCGCCTTTTAGCTCATTGCTGAGCGCTCGCTCTCCTGACGCGGCCGGCTGTCCCGCGACAGAAACCTCGTGACCGGATGTCGCGCCGTGCGAATGCTATGATGCGAACCTGAATCTCCCAGACTCTCTCGACGCCGGTGACCACCAAGACCAAAGCCCTCATTACGCTCGGTATCCTCGCCGTCTTCGATACCGTAATTCCCATTCCCATCACGGCGCTGATCGTGATTTTCGCTGTGGCGCAAAAGCCGCCTTGGGCCACGGACCTC
>DASWLD010000141.1:0-33716 GCA_036396275.1 Burkholderiales bacterium | reverse complement strand
CCGTACCAGGCCGTCGACGATACCGCTTTCGCGACGCTGTTCCGGCGTCAAGCGCCCATGCGTGGTCGTCGCCGGATGCGTGATCGTCGTTTTCACGTCGCCGAGATTCGCGGTAATGGAAATAAAACGCGTCGCGTCGATGACGCGCCACGCCGCCGCCTGCCCGCCGGCTAGCTCGAACGATACGATCCCGCCGAAGTCGCTTTGCTGCGCGCGCGCCAAGGCGTGCTGCGGATGCGAGCCAAGGCCGGGATGGAAAACCCGCGTGACCCCCGGCTGCCCCTCCAGCCACTGCGCCAACGCCAATGCATTCGCGCTGTGCGCCTTCATGCGTAGCCCCAATGTTTCCAGCCCCTTCAGGAACACCCACGCGTTGAACGGGCTCAGCGCCGGACCCGCCGTGCGCAGTATCCCGTAGACTTGCTTGCCGACGAGTTCGGTACCGCCGAGAACGGCACCGCCAACGCAGCGGCCTTGGCCGTCGATGTACTTAGTGGCCGAATGAACGACAAGGTCGGCGCCGAAACGAAACGGCAGCTGTAGCGCCGGCGTGCAAAAACAGTTGTCGACCGCGAGCAGCGCCCCGTGCGCATGCGCGAGATCGGCGAGCCGGCGAATATCCGCGATTTCCGTGAGCGGATTGGACGGCGTCTCGGCGAACAACAGCCGCGTAGTCGGCCGCAGCGCCCGTCCCCAAGCGGCATCGTCGGTCAGCGGCACGAACGTCGTGTCGACGCCGAATCGCGACAGAATGTTTTGAAACAGCATCACCGTGGTCCCGAAAATGCCGCGCGCCGCGACGATATGGTCGCCGCTCTTCAGCGTCGCCAGACACATCGCGAGAATCGCCGACATACCCGACGCAAACGCCACGCAGGCGGGCGCCCCTTCGAGCGCCGCCAAACGCCGCTCGAAGGCGTGCACCGTCGGATTGGTGAACCGCGAATAGACGTTACCGACGCTTTCGCCGGCAAAGCGTGCGGCGGCATCGGCCGCGCTGTGCGCGGTAAAACTCGAGGTCGCGAAAATCGCTTCGGAATGTTCGTCTTCCGCGGTCGGCCGCCGGCCGGCGCGCGCCGATCGCGTCGCGAACCCCCATGTTGCTTCGTCGTTATCGTTCATGTCGTACCTTGATCGTCAGTCGAAGCGCCGTTCCACAACGGTCGGCGCGCAAAACAAAAAAACCCGCTCAAGCGGCGCTTAGCGGGTTGTCTCGCTTTAGCCGCATTTATAGCGCGCCCGCAAGCTGAAGCTCAAATCGGCGCGAAGGTGTCACTATGACCGTCGCACTCGTCGTTGTCAACACGGTTCGGTCGTCGCGTCATGGAAGAAACTAAACGCCGGTGCGCAAATCATGACTCGGGAACGCCACCACGTGATCGACGTTCAGTCGAATGCCGATACTTTCTCCGAGCGCGTGATTATGGTGGCTCGGTACCAGCGCCAGCACCTCGCGGCCGCTCGCGAGCCGCAGCGTGTACAAAATGTCGGCACCGCGAAACGCCTTGTGCGCAACCTCGGCCTGAAGATGCGAATCGTCGTCGTGCACAATGTCATCGGGCCGCAGCAAAATATCGACCATACCATTGCCGGGCATATCGGCCAGACGACGGTCGGTTACGCCTTCGAGCACGCCAAGTTCGAATTCAAGCCGCTGCCCATCGAGCAGCCTGGCCGGTAGAAATACCCCTTGGCCGACAAAGTCGGCGACGAACCGATTCACCGGGCGATGATAAAGATTGTACGCGCTGTCCCACTGCTGAATCCGCCCTTCATGCATGATCCCGATGTCGTCCGCCATGGCGAACGCTTCCTGCTGATCGTGCGTGACCAGCACCGCGGTCGCGCCGCTCGCCTTGAGGATGTCGCGCACCTCGATCGACAAGCGCTCGCGAAGGTCGACGTCGAGATTGGAAAACGGTTCGTCGAGCAGCAGTAGCTCCGGTCGCGGCGCCAACGCGCGCGCGAGCGCGACCCGCTGCTGCTGGCCACCCGAGATCTCGTGCGGATAACTGCCGAGCACGGCCCCCAGCCGGACCAATTCCGCCAGCTCGCGGGTGCGCGCGAAGCGCGTGCGGCGATCCAGGCGGTGCAGACCGAAGGCGATGTTGTCAGCCACCGACAAATTGGGGAACAGGGCGTAGTCCTGAAATACCATGCCGATACGCCGTTGCTCGGGTGGAACGTTCAGTCCCGGTTGCGATACTCGCGTGCCCGCAATGCGAATCGCGCCGGCGCGAATCGGCTCGAACCCCGCGATGCAGCGCAGCACGGTCGTCTTGCCGCAACCGCTCGGACCCAGCAAGCAGCCGATAGCGCCGCGCCGCAGGCTGAACGACAGGTCCGCGACAACCACGTGATCGCCGTAGCTGTGCCGCAATCGCTCCACCGCCAGCAGCGCTGTCTCATCGGTCATGGCGGCATTATAGGAGTGAAACCGAGCGCCTCGAAACCGGTACCGCCCTTGCTACAATCGGCGTTCACCTCCGGACAATCGCATCGATCCGCCGCATGGCACGCGCCGAACACGCGCTCCTCCGAACGTTCACGGCTGCGAGCCGGCGCATCGGTGCGCTCGGCTGGGTTTCGGTGGCGGTCGCGTCGTTGACGCTCCTGCCGATCGCGGCCGTGGTATCGAGCGTGTTTCGCGCCGGCGACGGCGCCTGGGCGCACCTCGTCGCCACCGTGCTCGGCGCGTACATCGGCAACACCTTGCTGCTGCTGCTCGGCGTTGCCGCCGGGGTCATGTCGATAGGGATGCTGAGCGCCTGGCTTGTCACCGCCTACCGCTTCCCCGGCCGCGGCGTACTCGAGTGGGCGCTGATGCTGCCGCTCGCGATGCCGGCGTACGTCATGGCCTACGCCTACACCGACTGGTTGCAGTTCACCGGACCGGTGCAGACGTGGTTGCGCGCGGCGACCGGCTGGCGGGCGCAGGACTATTGGTTCCCGGAGATTCGATCGATTTGGGGCGCGGCGGCGATGCTCTCGTTCGCGCTCTACCCCTACGTCTACCTGATCGCGCGCGCGGCATTTCTCGATCTTTCGCGCAGCGCCCTCGAAGCCGGACGGCTGGCGGGCTATTCCGCTTGGGGCACGTTCTTTCGCGTCGCTATTCCACTATCTCGACCCGCTATTGCAGCGGGGGTTGGGCTCGCGTTGATGGAGGCGCTCGCGGATTACGGCACCGTGTCGTACTTCGAGCTGGAGGTATTCACCACCGGAATTTTCAAGACCTGGTTTTCACTCGGCGACGGCGTCGCGGCGGCGCAGCTCGCGACCTGCCTGCTCGGCTTCGTCGTCGTCGTGTTGGCGCTCGAGCGAACGAGCCGGCGACGCGCCGTGTACTACAGCGCTTCGCCGGGCAAGCCGACGCCCCCGACCCCGTTGCGCGGCATGGCGGCCGCGACGGCGTTCTTTGCCTGCGCCGCACCGCTGCTATTTGGTTTCGTCTTGCCCGCCGGCATTTTGATTTCGCTCGTGGCAGCAAACCCCGATGCCGAACTGGGCACGCGCTTGTTGGAATGGGTCGGAAACAGCTTTTCCATCGCGGCGGTGACCGCCGTTGCCGGCGCCGCACTGGCGACGGCATTGGCCTACGGTGCGCGACAATCGAAGAGTCGTTTCGTCGGGATGGCGCATCGCGTCGCGGAATTCGGCTATGCGATCCCGGGCCCGGTCATCGCCGTCGGCGTGCTGGTACCGCTCGCGCGCTTCGACAACTGGTTCGCGGATTTGATCGAATCGACGGCCGGCATCACCACCGGATTGCTGCTCACGGGCACCGTGGTTGCGTTGGTGTATGCCTACCTGGTGCGATTTCTCGCCGTCGGCCTGCGAACGATGGACGCCGGACTCGCCCGCATCACACCGAGCATGGACGATGCCGCGCGCAGTTTGGGAGCCGGCCCCTTCGGTGCGCTCGCGCGCGTGCATGCGCCGCTATTGGCGCCGAGCCTGCTGATCGCGGCATTGCTCGTGTTCGTGGACGTAATGAAAGAAATTCCAATTACATTGGCGCTGCGGCCGTTCGATTTCGATACGCTCGCGAGCACGGCTTATCAGTTGGCCAAGGACGAGCGCCTGGCGGAGGCCGCGGTGCCGGCACTGGTGATCGTCGCGGTCGGCTTATTGCCGCTGCTTTTTATTTCGCGGCGGATGGTACAACGAAGCTAGGGAAGCAGAATTACTGAACGTTCACCGCCAACCGACGCGATCGTAAATCTTCTGTGCCGCCGGCTGATGCTTGCCGAGGACAGCGACGTTGACGCGGTCGTATTTGAAATCGCCAAACGACGCGAGCACCGGATTCGCCGCTTGCGTGCCTTCGACCACGGGCCACTCGTTGTTGCCGGCGGCGAAATAACGCTGCGCTTCGTCGGAAGCGAGGTACTCCAGAAACTTAACGGCGGCGGCGCGATGCGGCGCGTGCTTGAGCACGGCGGCACCGGAAATGTTTACGTGCGTTCCGGCGCCCGACTGGTCGGGAAATACCAAGCCCACTTTTTCCGCGATCGCGCGGTCCTCGGGCTTTTCCGACCGCGCCAAACGCGCGTAGTAGTAGTGGTTCGTTATCGCCACATCGCACTCCCCGGCGGCGACCCCTTTGATTTGGTCGGTGTCGCCACCCTTCGGCGCGCGCGCGAGATTCTCCTTGACCGCGCGCGCCCAGGCCTCGGCCTTCGGTTCACCCTGATGATCGATCATGGCGCTCAAGAGCGATAAATTGTAGATATGTGTCCCCGAGCGAACGCAGACGCGCCCTTTCCACTTGGCGTCGGCCAGCGCGCCGTAGCTCGCGACCTCCGCCGGCGACACCTTGGCCTTGTTGTAGGCGATGACGCGCGCGCGCATCGAGAATCCAAACCAATGTCCGGCGGGTTCGCGGAAGTTCGCCGGAATACGCGTGTCCAAAATCACCGACGTTATCGGCTGCAACAAACCGAGCCGCTCGGCGCGCCACAGGCGGCCGGCATCGGTGGTGATGAACACGTCGGCCGGGCTGCGCGAGCCTTCGTTTCGAATCCGCTCGATCAGCGCGTCTTCGCCGGCCTCGATGCGGTTCACCTTGATGCCGGTGGCTTTGCGAAAGCCGTCATAAAGCGCCTGGTCGGTTTGGTAGTGGCGCGATGAATAGACGTTGATCTCATCGTCCCCCGCTCGCGCGGCCGCGAACGCCACGAACACTGCGGCAACCAGCATCAATCGTAGGGCAAACATGGCAATCCTCGGAAAGGTCGAATCAAGCGAATGATCATGCTTCTCATTTTTATTGGCAACCCGGCGCCCGGCCGCGCGGCGGGCACCGCTCGGCCGCCGACTGGTGCGGCCGGCGGGGCGCATGGAAGATACGCTTAGCGTGGAAAACTCAGGACTTCGGCGGTTTGCTGGTCGGAGGGGCCGGTGGATGGGCGTCGGCGCTTGGCCGCGTCGCTGCGGCTGTGTTCGATGCGCGCGAGATAATCGGCATTGACGTCGCCGGTCGCGTACACGCCGTCGAAGCAGGCGGCGTCGAAACGCGTAATGCGCGGATTGCCTTCGTGGGCCGCGTCGATCAAATCGGACAAGTCCTGATAGATCAACTTGTCCGCGCCGATGATCCGGCGAACCTCCTCTTCGCTGCGTCCGGCGGCCACGAGCTCGGTCACGGCCGGCATGTCGATGCCGTAGACGTTGGGATAGCGCACCGGCGGCGCGCCGGACGCGAAATAGACCTTGCGGGCGCCGGCTTCGCGCGCCATTTGAACGATCTGTTCCGAGGTCGTTCCGCGAACGATCGAGTCGTCGACCAGCAACACGTTCTTTCCGCGAAACTCCAGATCGATGGCGTTCAGCTTTTGGCGCACCGAATTCATCCGCTGCGCCTGGCCGGGCATGATGAAGGTGCGGCCGATATAGCGATTCTTGATGAAACCTTCTCGATACTTGATATCCAGCTCATACGCCATCTGCATGGCGGCGGTGCGCGAGGTGTCCGGGATCGGGATGACCACGTCGATATCGACGTCGCGCCATTCACGCTTGATTTTGGCGGCGAGCTTTTCGCCCATGCGCAGGCGCGTCTTGTGCACGGCGATACCGTCGATCATCGAGTCCGGCCGCGCCATATAAACGAATTCGAAGATGCACGGCGTGTGTTCGGCGTGCGGCGCGCATTGGCGCCAGTGCGCCTCGCCGTGGTCGTCGATGAAAAGCGCCTCGCCCGGCCCAATGTCGCGCACGAGCTTGAAGCCGAGCACATCGAGCGCGACCGACTCCGAGGCGATCATGTGTTCGACGCCCTTTCCGGTTTCACGCCGGCCGTACACGATGGGGCGGATGCCGTGCGGGTCGCGAAACGCGAGCAGGCCGACGCCGACGATCAACGACACCACGGCGTACGCGCCGCGCGCGCGCCGGTGCACGGCGCTCACGGCGCGGAATACGTCGTCCGGCGTCAATTGCGGGCGGCTCACGGCGTGCAACTCGTGCGCCAGGACGTTGAGCAGAATTTCGGAATCGGAGTCGGTGTTCAGGTGGCGTAGATCGTCGCGAAACAATTCTCCCGCCAACTGATCCGCGTTCGTCAGGTTGCCGTTATGCACGAGCGCCAAGCCGAACGGCGAATTTACGTAAAACGGTTGCGCTTCGGCCGGTGAGTCGCAACCCGCCGTCGGATAGCGTACGTGGCCGATGCCCATGTCGCCGAGCAGCGCCTCCATGTGCCGCTGCTGAAATACGTCGCGAACGAGCCCGTTGTCCTTGCGCAGATAAACACGCCGGCCGTCGCTGGTCATAATGCCGGCCGCGTCCTGGCCTCGATGCTGCAGCACCGTCAGGCCGTTATAGATGGCCTGATTGACCAGACTACGGCCGAAAATTCCGATGACCCCGCACATGCAAACCTCCAGCGCCGACGACCGTTAACTGAACTTAATATGCTTCGCGATATCGGCTGGCATCAATTGACCGGCCGCCACCGCCACCTTCTGAAAGTGGGGCGCGAGCGCCGACTCGCGCCACCACGGACGCTGCGGCAGCGACGTGATGCCGCAAACCAGGAACACAATGACAATTATAATCCCGCCGCGCAGCAAACCGACCGCGGCGCCGAGAATGACGTTCGGCCGGCGCAGCACGCCGCGCAACGGCAACGTACGGTGTACCAAATAAACGATAATCGTTCCGATGACGAAAACCACCAAGAAAATCAGCATAAACGCCGCCACGACCTGCAATTGCGGCTCGCCGATAAGTGACTTGAACATCGGTGCGGCTTGATCTGCCAGCAGCCAGGCGATAAACGCCGTAAGCGGCCAGAGCACGATCGAAAGCACCTCGAGCACGAAGCCGCGGATCGCACCGGTAACGAAGAATGCGACCAGCACCAAAATCATGACGTAGTCGAAGGCGTTCATGGGAAATAGCGCCGCGGCGTCGAGCACAGCCGCCGCTTACGGATACGCCAGCACGACGCCTTTCACGCCGACATCCTTATTGATGCGTTCGCGCGCCTTGAGCGCCGCGGCGCGATCGCGAAACGGTCCGACGCGCAACCGCACCGCGCTCGATCCGCCGACGTCGACGCGCTCGGTCAACACCGGCTGGCCCTCGGCGCGCAGCTTTTGCTCGAGGCGGGATGCGTTGGACGTGTTGGAAAATGTCCCCACTTGCACCACCCAACCGCCGCTCGGCGGCTTGGCGTCGGTTTTGCGCGACGACGCCGAGGCCGTCGCCGTCTTCGGCGTGGCCGTGGGCGATTTCGCTTCGGCGTTTTCCGCGGTCGGATTCGCCGCCGGCGCCTTATCCGCCGACGATGTTTCCGTCGGCGCACGCTTGGTTGCGTCATCCGCTGCGGCGGGTGGCGTGAGCTTGGTCACCGCCACCTTATTCGGCGGCTCCACGGATGAATTGTCGGGTGCGATCGGCTGCGCGTCGGGCCGCTCGGTCGACGACTCGCGATCGCTCAAGATCATCGGAATGAAAATCACCGCGAGAGCAACGACGATGATGGCGCCGACGATACGGTGTTTGGGATCGAAATCCTGGCCGGATTCTCTCTGCGTCATGCGGAACCTATTTCGAAGTGCGCCAGTATATCACCGACCGTGTAGAACGAACCAAAACCCAAGATGCGGTCGCCCGGCTCCGCCGCCGCGCGCGCCGCCTCGAAGCCGGCCACCGCGCTGTCGAACGGCGTTACCGCCCCGCGCGCGCCGGCCCGTAGCAGCGCGTCGGCCACTTGATCCGCACGCGCGCCGCGCGCGCCGTCGAGCGAGACCGCATACCACGCATCGATCTGATCGGCCACGGCACGCGCGACATCCGCGATCGGTTTGTCGATCAGCATGCCGAATACCGCATGCGTGCGGCCGGGCATACGGAACTGCACGAGGTTCTTCGCCAGCGCCTGCGCCGCTTGTTCGTTGTGCGCGACATCGAGGATTATCGGCGTGCGGCCGGGCAGCACTTGGAATCGCCCCGGCACGAACGCGGTCAACAACCCCTCGCGAACTTGCGACTGCGTTATCGGGTGACGATCCGCCAGCAGTTCGAGCGCGGTCAGCGCGCACGCGGCGTTACGCAGTTGATACTCGCCGCGCAATAACGGCAAGGGTAAACCCGGGCGCAGGCGCCCGCCGAATTGATACGACCATCCTTGCGCCGTGGCCGTCGCGGAAAAATCCCGGCCGACGCGATAAAGCGGCGCGCCCGCGTACGCGGCGGCATCGATGAGACTCGCGGGCGGATCGGCGTCACCGCAAACGGCCGGTCGCGCCGCGCGAAAAATGCCGGCCTTCTCGCGGCCGATGCTTTCGCGATCGGGGCCGAGCCAGTCCACGTGGTCGATACCGATCGAGGTAACGACGGCGATATCGGGATCGACGGCGTTGACCGCGTCGAGTCTTCCGCCCATGCCGACTTCCAGAATCGCGACATCGATGCCCTGTCGCGTAAAGATGTCGAGCGCCGCGAGGGTGCCGTATTCGAAGTACGTCAGCCGCGCGTCGCCGCGATGCGCTTCGACCCGCTCGAACGCTTCGCAAAGTTCACGATCGACAACCGTTCGACCATCGACACGAACCCGCTCGTTGTAGCGGACCAGGTGCGGCGACATGTAGGCGCCGACGCGGTAACCGGCGGCTCGAAGAATCGCCTCGCACAGGGTCACGGTTGAACCCTTGCCGTTGGTGCCGCCGATCGTGATTACCGTAAACCGCGGGCGCGACAGCTGCATCGCTTCCAGCGCCGCCGCGACGCGCTCCAAGCCGAGATCGATGGTGCGTGGATGCAGCCGCTCGATCCAACCGAGCCAGTCGGAAAGTTCGCGCGCGATGGGCGCCGAAGCGCCACGGGAGGCGTTCATTCTGATAACTCGTGCTGGCCGCAAGCGTGCGGGCGAACGATATCGTGACTAACTACGACGAAGGGAACAAGTGCCGGCACCGAACCCCATCAGGTTACGCCGCGCCGCGGTGTATATCCGCGGCGCGCGCGCTAATTGTTCGATGTCCCGTTCGTCGATTCGGCAACGCGCGTTTCGGACCGGTGCGTGAGCATCGCCAGCATCGAGGCAATTCGGTCGCGCAGTTCGCGCCGATCGAGCACCATATCGATTTGGCCGTGGGCCAACAGGAATTCCGACCGCTGGAAACCCTCGGGCAGCTTTTCCCGCACCGTCTGCTCGATCACGCGTGGCCCGGTGAAGCCGACCAACGCCTTCGGTTCGGCCACGATGACATCCGCGACCATCGCCAAGCTCGCCGACACGCCGCCCATGGTGGGGTCGGTCAGCACCGACACGAACGGAAGCTTGCGCTCACCGAGCTGCGCGAGCGCCGCCGCGGTCTTCGACATTTGCAGCAGCGACAGCAATCCCTCCTGCATGCGCGCGCCGCCGCTCGCGCTGAAGCACACGTACGGCCAACGATTCTCCAGACACAGATCCACGCCGCGCACGAAACGCTCGCCGACCACCGACCCCATCGAACCGCCCATGAAATTGAATTCAAAGGCACAAGCGACGATCGGCATTCCCTTGAGCGCGCCGCGCATGACAATGAGCGCATCGCGCTCGCCGGTCTCGCGCTGGGCCTCGGCCAAGCGATCCTTGTAGCGCTTCAGATCCTTGAACTTGAGCGTGTCCACCGGCGCGAGATTCGCGGCAATTTCTTCTCGCGGTTGCGGATCGAGAAACAATTCCAGCCGCCGCCGGGCGCTGATGCGCATGTGGTGGTTGCACTTCGTACAGACATTTTGATTGTTGTCGATTTCGGCTGAATAAAGCACCGCGCCACAGGCCGGGCATTTTCGCCAAACGCCTTCGGGAACCGCCTTGCGTGCGCCCCCTTGGCTCTTGATCTTGGGCGGCAGGAGTTTGTCGAACCAGCTCATGAGCCGGCGCTCGCGGCGCGCGCGGTATGATCCATCGCGGCGCGCAGGCTAGCGACGAAAGCCGGTACCTCGATAAGCAGTCGCTCGGGGTGCGTTGCGTTTTGCTCCATGCGGCTGACGACGGCGCTGCCGACGACAACGGCATCGGCAACGTTCGCCACCGCGGCGGCCGTTTCCGGCGTGCCGACGCCGAAGCCGACCCCGACGGGAAGATCGGTAAGCCGGCGTATCGTCCGCATCTTTTCGGTGACCTCGCCGAGGTTCAAGTGGCTCGCTCCGGTTACGCCTCTCAAGGAAACATAATAGATAAAGCCGCTCGCCGCGCGCGCGACCGCTCGTATGCGCTCCGGCCGGCTTGTCGGCGCCAGCAGAAAAATGGGATCGAGCCGGCGACCGGCGAGCGCCGTTAGCATACCATCTGCCTCTTCCAACGGCAGGTCGACGATTAACACCCCGTCGACCCCGGCGGCGGCGGCCTTGTCCGCAAATGCCTCGTAACCGAGGTTTTCAATCGGATTGAGGTAGCCCATCAGCACAACCGGCGTGGTCGAGTCCTTCGTCCGGAATTCGCGTACGAGACCGAGCACTTGGTCGAGCGTGACTCCCTGCGTGAGCGCCCGCACGGCGGCACGCTGTATCACCGGTCCGTCGACCATCGGGTCCGAGAACGGCATGCCGAGCTCGAGCACGTTCGCCCCCGCCTTCACCAGCGCATGCATTAGCGGCACGGTCACCCACGGCGCCGGGTCGCCCGCCATCGCATAGGTCACGAGTGCGGTGCGCCGCTGCGTCTTCAGCAACGCGAACTGCTGTGCCAGTCGCGACATTAGAACTTGATTCCCTCGATTTTCGCGACCGTGTGGATATCCTTGTCGCCGCGACCGGAAACATTGATGACGAGCGACTTCTCGCTTCCGAGCTCGCGCGCAAGCTGCTTCGCGTAGGCGATCGCGTGGCTCGATTCGAGCGCCGGCAGGATGCCCTCGACGCGCGTCAGTTCGTGAAACGCGGCGAGCGCTTCGCGGTCGGTGACGGCGGCATAGCGCACGCGTCCGGATTCCTTCAGCCACGAGTGCTCGGGACCGACGCCGGGATAATCGAGGCCGGCCGAGATCGAATGCGTTTCCACGATTTGCCCGTCCTTGGTTTGCAATAAGTGCACACGGCTTCCGTGCAGCACGCCGGGGCGACCGGTGCAAAGCGTGGCCGCGTGACGCCCGGTCTCCAAACCTTCGCCGGCTGCTTCCACGCCATACATGGCGACCGCGGCGTCGTCGATAAAGGGATAGAACAATCCGATGGCGTTCGAGCCGCCGCCGACACAAGCAACCAGCGCATCCGGTAGCCGGCCTTCGAACTCCATGATCTGCCAGCGCACTTCGCGCCCGATGACCGATTGAAAATCGCGCACGATGCGCGGATACGGATGCGGACCGGCGACGGTGCCGAAAACGTAAAACGTGCTGTCGATGTTGGTCACCCAGTCGCGGAACGCTTCGTTGATCGCATCCTTCAGCGTCTTCGAACCGGATTCGACCGGCACGACCTCGGTACCGAGCAGCTTCATCCGATAGACGTTGATCGCCTGGCGCTCGATGTCTTCCGAGCCCATGTACACGACGCACTGCATGCCGAAGCGCGCCGCCACGGTGGCGGTCGCGACCCCGTGCTGCCCGGCGCCGGTCTCGGCGATGAGGCGGCGCTTGCCCATGTGCCGCGCGAGCAGCGCCTGGCCGATGGTGTTGTTGATCTTGTGCGCGCCGGTGTGATTCAAGTCTTCGCGCTTCAAGTAAACGCGCGCGCCACCCCATTGCTCGGTCAGCCGGCGCGCCGGATACAGCGGCGACGGTCGGCCGACATAGAGCCGCAGGTCTTCCATAAACTCTTCTTGAAACTTGGCATCGCCGCGCAGCCGCTCGTAGGCGTCGTTCAGTTCGAGCAGGGGCTGCACCAAGGTTTCGGGCGCGAACATGCCGCCGAACCGGCCGAAGTGGCCGTGTGCGTCGGGGAGTGCGTAGGCGCTCACGCCGCCGCCCGCACGGCCGCGATGAAAGCGCCGATCTTCGCGGGGTCCTTAATGCCTTTGCCGGCCTCGACGCCGCTGGTGACATCCACGCCGTCCGGCCGCACGCGCCGGATCGCCTCGGCGACATTGTCGGCGTTGAGCCCACCGGCGAGCACGATCGGCTTCGTGCGGCGCGCGGGGACCAGCGTCCAATCGAAGCTGCGCCCGGTGCCGCCGGGCACGCCGTCGTCGAACGCATCGAGCAGCAAACCGGCGGCGTCGGCGTAACGCCGCTCTTCGGTCGCCAGATTTACCGCGGGGCGCATCGGTATGGCTTTGATGTAGGGACGATCGAACAAGCGGCACTGTTCCGGGGTTTCAGAGCCGTGGAATTGTAGCAAAGACAAACGTACGCCGTTTAACACCGCGCGCACGCGGTCGGCCTCGGCATCCACGAACAAACCGACCGCGCTAACGAACGGTGGAACGACCGCCGCGATGGCGCGCGCCTGCTCGATCGAGACGACGCGCGGGGTGTTCGGCGCGAACACCAGGCCGATGGCATCGGCGCCCGCGGCAATCGCCGCGCGAGCGTCCTCGACGCGCGTGATGCCGCAAATTTTGATGCGTATGCCCATATCGACGAAGCGCGCGAGCTTATCAGAGGAACCGGGTACCCGAAAGCCGGGGAATATTGAACGACGGCGGATATTCGACTTCGGCTAGATACAAACCGTTTGCCGCCGCGGTCACGCCGCCTTGCGCGCGGTCGCGGGCGGCGAGAACGCCGCCTGCCCAGTCCGGTTTCTGTTCGCCGGCGCCGATGGCAATCAGCACGCCGGCAAGATTGCGCACCATGTGGTGCAGAAAGGCGTTGGCGTAGGCGTGGATTTCGACAAACTCACCGTCGCGTTTGACGTCGAGCGCGCGCAGTTCGCGCACCGGCGATTTGGCTTCGCACTCGATCGAACGAAACGAGGTGAAATCATGAGTGCCGATCAAATATCGGCTCGCCCGGCGCATGCGCTCGACGTCGAGCGGTCGGTATTCGTGCGTGACGCGTCCGCTGAGATAGGTCGGTCGTACCGGACGGTTGAGGATAACGTAACGGTAGTGTCGTCCGGTGGCGGCGAAGCGCGCATGAAACGCCGGGTCTACCTCGGCCGCCCATAGGAGCGCGATTTCCTCCGGCAGGTTGCTGTTCGCGCCGCGCGCCCAGGAATGAGCCGCGCGCCGCGCGCCCGTATCGAAGTGGATCACTTGCCCAAGGGCATGCACGCCGGCGTCGGTGCGACCGGCGACGACGATCGCCACCGGCGCGTCGGCCACGATCGACAGCGCGCTTTCGACGCAACCCTGGATCGTGCGCTGCCCGTCCTGTCGTTGCCACCCGCTGAAACGCGAGCCGTCGTATTCGATGATTGCCGCAATGCGCATGCGGCCTATTGTAGGTGGCGCGCCCTGCCGCGCCTACGGCGTGAGCTTGCGCGGCAGCGTGGCGCCGGCCGGCAGTTCGAGCGTGCGCAATGCTTCTGAATAGTACTCGCGCCAGTACAAGACGAAGACCACAAGCGCCGATGCGAACATGAAGAGCCATCCGCTCACGAACCAGGCGATCACCGACAATCCGAAATAATACGCGCGCAGCCCCTGATTGAAATCCTTCGACGCGAGCGTGCTGAGCCACGCGGTGCGGCGCACCCATTCTTCATCGGGGCCGTCTTTCTGCAGCGGCGCGGCACCAATGAGAACCCCGCAATAGTTGAACTGGCGCAATGCCCACGTGAATTTGAAGAACGCGTGCACGAAGATCACGATCAGTGCCAGCAACTTCACCTCCCATTGGAGCAGCGTCACCTTCCCCGCGAACGGAATGCGGTGCAACGCCAACACCGTCTCATCGAGCGAACCGAGCAACGTAAAGAGTCCGACGAGTATCAATAAAGTCGTTGACGCGAAAAAAGAAGCACCGTGTCCGAGCTGCCCGAGTATTTGCGTGTCCATGATGCGATTGTCGCGCTTGAGGATCTGCGTCATCCACAGATAACGATTGCGATGCATCGAATGACGCAGCGAGTGCTCGCGCGGCGTGCCGCGGTCGGTGTAAACCGTATAACCGATCCAGAGCGCAACGAACCAGAGGAGACCGATGATGTCGGAAACGGGAAGTTGGAACATGAGCGGTCCGTGGTGTTATTTATATGGGAACATCATGCCGGAGAGTGGGGGCGCACGGAAGAGAATGTTGATCGCGCTTCGCGCGAGACTGTCGATGTAATAAATTATTACTTGCGGTTCCCGAACCGCGGTCGGGGTACTTTCTCTTGCTTGTCCAAGAGAAAGTACCCAAAGAGAAGACACCCCGAGTGGCTGCGCCGCGCAACATCAGCGCGGTGCCCTGTGCTCCTCGCCCCTCCCGGACGCTCGCCCAACTCGCCGAGCGCGAAAACCTCGCGCTTCGGGCTCGAACACGGTCGAGCGAAACCCACCGGGAGCGGCTGCGGTGCTCGGCTTGCTCTACGGGGGTTTTAACTGCAACGACAACGGCAACTGCAACGGCGTTGGGTTTCGCTGCGCTCACCCCAATCTGGGCGGGTTGCCACGCTGCCGCGGGGGTTCAAGCGCATTCGCCATTACCGATTGCTCGGGCCCGCTACGAAGAAGGCGCGACTGGCCGTCGCACGCGAGGCGCTTAACGTGGCGCCACCGAACGCCGTCGTGATTGAATCGGTTGATACTTTCCTGCGCCGGGTGGCGCACATCGCGTGCGCGCGTTGTCCCCATTGCCACATCGGCCAGCTCGTGTAGGGCGCAATAGCGCAGCGTATTGCGCCGTATGGTTTTGTTTGTTGTTGCTAAAACCCCGTAGAGCAAGCCGAGCACCGGAGCCAACGCTGGGGGATTTCCGCTCGCGGTGTTCGAGCCCGAGCGGCGAGGGTTTCGCCGCCGGCGAGTTCGCGAGCGGCCCGGCGTTGGCGAGGGCGAAGCGGAGTAGTCACGAATGCACTTAACGTGCATTCGTGCCGCTGAGCGGGTGCGCCATGGATGGCGCACCCTGGTTTCAAGCGAAGCAGGATTGCGTAGCGCTGAAACCGCAGGGCACCCGCGCGTGATCCTCGCGCGGGCGCAGCGACCGGGGTCGCGTTTCTTTTGGTGACTTTTCTTTCGGCGAAACAAAGAAAAGTCACTTGCGTGTGCTGTACAGGGATGTACGAATTTCGCGGGAGCGCAGGGTGAGCCGGAGAAGTCGCAAACCCTTTTAACATGGGTTTGCGCCGGCGAACGGGCGCAAGCGACTTCTTTGCGCTCTGGGCGGCAAGCGGGAGCGATGTCAACCACCCACAAGTTGATTTATTAAATCGACAAACCCGCGCGTGAGCGCGAGACAACAACTCCCTCACCCCAGCCCCTCTCCCGGAGGGAGAGGGAAAAGAAATTCACAACTCGATATTAAACCGCTTCAGCACGAGAACCATCGCAAAATAAAACCCCAACATAATCACGATCGCCCCGCCGAGGCTGAGATAAAAATTCTCGGTCCGCTTCAGCAGCCACGGCAACGCAATGAACAACGACAACGATGGCAATACCAGCCAAAAAATACTGTATGACAGCGCGCCGATCTTCTCGACGCTCCTCGTGTCCAGGTACAGCCAGATAAACGCCAGAACCGAAACCAATGGCAGCGATGCGATCAGGCCGCCGATGAAGCTGCTGCGTTTGGCGATCTCGGAAATCGCGACAATCAGAATCGCGGAGATCAGGACCTTGAGCACGTAGTACGTCATGATCCGCGGGCGGGTTGCTTCTTCGGGACGCGCTCGATCGAGCGCACTTGCTGGTGATCGCGCGGGAGCTTCAAACCGCGCAGCGCGCGCTCGGCCACGTAATGGTCGATCTTATTGCCGGGCTTGAGCAGCAGCTCGCCCTTGCCGGTGCGCAGCAACAGCGAATCGCCCTCTTTGAACACGGCGATGCCGGCCAGATACTCCGCGCGGCTCGCGACCTTCTTGCCCGGAATGTTCAAGATCCTATCGCCCTTTCCTTTTTCCATTTTCGGCAATTCGCCGACCAGAAATATCAGCAGCTGGCCGGTGTTGGTCACGGCGGCGAGCCATTCTTCATCCGGATCCTCGACCCGCTGTGGCGGCAGGGCGCGCGCGCCCTTCGGTACTTTGAGCAGCGCCTTGCCGGCGCGGCGATCGGTGATCAATTCGCTAAGCGGCACCATGAAACCGTAACCGGCATCGGAAGCGAGTAAATACGAATCGGTCGGTTCTCCCATGATGACGCCGGACCAGGTGGCGCCGGGCGGCGGATTCAGGCTCGATGCGAGCGGCTCGCCGTGGCCGCGGGCAGAGGGCAGCTTGTGTGCCGGCAGGGTGTAGCTGCGACCGGTGGAGTCGAGGAAAACCGCCAGCTGATTCGTCTTACCGGCGGCCGCCTGTAGAAACGCGTCGCCGGATTTATACTCGAGCGCGCGCGCATCCACCTCGTGACCCCTGGCGGCGCGCGCCCAGCCCTTCTCCGATAGGACGACGGTAATCGGCTCGCTCGGCAGAAGTTGAGTGACGTCGATCGCCTTTGCGGTTTCGCGCTCCTTGAACGGCGAACGTCGTGGATCGCCAAACGCATCGGCGTCGTCGATGATTTCATCGCGCACCCGTTCGCGCAGCAGCTTCTTCGAGCCGAGGATTTTTTGTAGTTCTTTAAGTTCGCGCTTGAGCTCGGCCTCTTCGCCCTTAATCTTCATTTCCTCGAGCTTGGCGAGATGGCGCAACTTGGTTTCGAGGATGGCCTCGGCCTGCGCGTCGGTGAGCTTGAACCGCTTCATCAAGACCGGCTTCGGTTCATCCTCGCGGCGAATGATCTTGATCACCTCATCGAGATTGAGAAAAGCGATCAGCAGGCCCGCAAGAATATGCAACCGACTCTCCACCTTATCGAGCCGGAACTGCAAGCGGCGGCGGACGGTTTCAACGCGGTACTCGAGCCACTCCTTCAACAAGTCGCGCAAGTTATACACGCGCGGCCGGCCATCCAGGCCGATCATGTTCATGTTGACGCGGTAGCTGCGTTCGAGATCGGTGGTGGCAAACAGGTGATCCATCAGTTCCACCGGATCGACTCGATTCGACCGCGGCACGATCACGAGGCGCGTCGGATTCTCGTGATCCGACTCGTCGCGCAGATCCTCGACCATCGGCAGCTTCTTCTGCTGCATTTGTTGCGCGATCTGTTCGAGCACCCTCGCGCCGGAAACTTGGTACGGCAGGGCCGTGACGATGATATCCCCGTCCTCGCGTTCCCATTTGGCGCGCGCGCGTACCGAGCCGATGCCGTTTTGGTAGATCGCCTTGATATCCGACGCGGGACTGACGATTTCGGCCTCGGTCGGATAGTCCGGACCTTTGACGTGCTTCGACAGATCGGCCACCGAGGCATTCGGATCTTCCAATAAGCGCACACAAGCGGCCGCCACTTCGCGCAGATTGTGCGGCGGGATGTCGGTCGCCATGCCGACGGCGATGCCCGTGGTCCCGTTTAATAACACGTTCGGCAGTCGCGCCGGCATCGTCCGCGGCTCGCGCAGCGTGCCGTCGAAATTCGGCGCCCACTCGACCGTCCCCTGCTCGAGTTCGCCCAGCAATACTTGTGCATAGCGCGTGAGTCGCGACTCGGTGTAACGCATCGCGGCGAACGATTTGGGATCGTCCGACGAGCCCCAGTTGCCCTGTCCGTCGATCAACGGATAGCGATAACTGAACGGCTGCGCCATCAGCACCATCGCCTCGTAGCAGGCCATGTCGCCGTGCGGATGATACTTGCCGAGCACGTCGCCGACCGTACGCGCGGACTTCTTGTGCTTCGACGCCGCGGACAGACCGAGCTCGGACATCGCATAGACGATCCGCCGCTGAACCGGCTTCAACCCGTCGCCAAGGAAGGGCAGCGCGCGATCGAGGATGACGTACATCGAATAATCGAGATACGCCTTCTCCGTGAATTGCATGAGCGGCAGGCGTTCGATCTCGGCGCCGCGGGCGCGCATGAGCGGCACGACCTTGCCGCGTTTCTTTTTCGGCGGCTGCGTTTCCTTGCGCGCCATCAGTGCAAACCCTCGGCCGCTTTCTTCAACGCCTTGTTCATGCGCCCAAACGCCTCCTCGGTTTTTTTGGCGATGAAGGGAAGAATGATCGGCGCGAGCAAACCGCTGAATTGCTCGCGCTGTATGAACCGTACGCCGTTCACGCCGTTCGGCACGATAATGAAGGCGTGTTCGCCATCGAACAGGCCGCCGAACCACATCTTGCCGAGCCAGTGCAATTCGGACGCCGGGACGGCCTTGATGATTCGCGGCGAGAAGCGGTGCGAGCTTTTCTTCGACAGCCGCATGCGGACTTTAAGCCTGGCGCCCTGCTGCGGTTTGCCGTGAATCTCGCGAATGAACGGATTCCACGTCGCGTAGGCGGGAAAATTCGTCAACACTCGCCACACTATTTCCGGCGATGCGGCGATGTCGATCGTGGTCTTGATGGTGGTCATGTGTCTGCCCCGACCTCAGAGCACGTCCGCTTTGTCGCCGACCGAAATGTATATTCCCACCAACTCCCCCTCTCCCCTCGCGGGAGGCGAGACAGGGCAGTCGCGAGTGTCCGGTGGACACTCGCGCTGTCGAGCGGGTGCGCGGAAGTTTGCGCACCCCGGCGGGAATAGACGGGGAGAGGGGGCAAGGGTACGGAAACGGACGTTGTCAGAAAACATCCGCCTTGTCGCCTTTCTTCTCAAGCCACGTCTTTCGATCGGCGGCACGTTTCTTCGCGAGTAGCATGTCGAGCAGCTTTTGCGTTCCTTTGGCATCGCCGAGCTCCAATCGCACGAGACGGCGCGTGTCGGGATCCATCGTGGTCTCGCGAAGTTGAATCGGATTCATTTCGCCCAGCCCCTTGAAGCGGGTGATGATCGGCTTGGCGGAACGTTTCTCGGCTTCGAGTCGGTCGAGAATACCCTTCTTCTCGGCTTCGTCCAACGCGTAATAGACGTCTTTGCCCACGTCGACGCGGAAAAGCGGCGGCATCGCGACATGGACGCGCCCGTCCTCAACCAGCGAGCGGAAATGCTTGACGAACAGCGCGCATAAGAGTGTCGCGATATGCGCGCCGTCGGAATCGGCGTCGGCCAATATGCAGATCTTGCCGTAACGGAGTCCGTCGAGTTTGCTCACGCCCGGGTCGATGCCGAGCGCGACCGCGATGTCATGCACCTCTTGCGAACCGAGTACTTCGGCGGATTCGACTTCCCAGGTGTTCAGAATCTTGCCCCGCAGCGGCAGCACCGCCTGAAACTCGCGATTGCGCGCCTGCTTGGCCGAGCCACCGGCGGAATCGCCTTCGACCAGAAACAATTCGGTGCGAGACAGGTCTTGCATCGTGCAGTCGGAAAGTTTGCCCGGAAGCGCGGGCCCGCTGCCGATTTTCTTGCGCTCGATGCGCTTATCCGCTTTGAGTCTCGCCTGTGCCGCGGCGATCGCGAGCTGGGCGATCCGCTCGGCATCGGCGACATGTTGCGCGAGCCAGATGCTGAACGCGTCCTTGGTAACGCCGCCGACGAACGCCGCCGCGTCGCGCGATGACAGGCGTTCCTTCGTTTGTCCGGAAAACTGCGGGTCGCGCATCTTGAGCGAAAGCACGTAACCCGCGCGCGCCCAGACGTCCTCGGGCGCGAGCTTGACACCGCGCGGCAGCCAACTACGGAACTCGCAGAATTCGCGCAGCGCTTCGGTCAGTCCGGTTCGAAAGCCGTTGACGTGAGTGCCATCCTGCACGGTTGGTATCAAATTCACGTAACTTTCGCGAGTCGGCAGATCGTCGTCGTCCGGCAACCATAGAACCGCCCAATCGACTTCTTCGCTACCGCCTTTGAACTGTCCGCAGAACGGCTCCTGCGGAATACGCTCGGTTTTGCCGACCTCGGTCGACAAGTATTCCTTTAAACCCTCTTGGTACTGCCAGCCCTCGTTGTCGGCCTTCGCCGATTCGTTCTCGAAGTGCACGTGCAGTCCCGGGCACAGCACGGCCTTCGCGCGCAACAGGTGCTTTAGGCTCGGGACGTGAAACTTCGCCGTGTCGAAAAATTTAGGATCCGGCCAAAAGCGCACCGTGCTGCCGGTGTCGCGCTTGCCAACGGTACCAACCACGCGCAATTCCGACGTCTTTTGGCCGTCGGCGAAGGTCATGCGATATTCCTTGCCGTCGCGACGCACGCGCACTTCGAGTTTCTTCGACAGTGCGTTAACCACGGAAACGCCGACGCCGTGCAAACCGCCGGAATACGTGTAGTTCTTGTTGGAAAACTTAGCGCCGGCGTGCAGACGCGTCAGGATCACTTCGACGCCGGAAACCTTCTCGCCCTTGTGCTTGTCGACCGGCATGCCGCGACCGTCGTCCACGACCGAGACCGATCCGTCGGCGTGCAGTATTACCCCGATGTTCTTGGCAAAACCGGCGATCGCCTCATCGACGCTGTTGTCGACGACTTCCTGGGCCAGATGGTTCGGCCGCTCGGTTTGGGTATACATGCCCGGACGCCGGCGCACCGGTTCGAGGCCGGTCAGAACTTCAATCGCGGAGGAGTCGTAGGCAGTGCTCATGCGAAGCCAAGGGGTTGGCGGGTGGTTGGCATCGACACCGACGATGCAGAATAAGTATAGGCATGCAGCATCGGGCGCGAAGTATACAGGACCCGACTGGCGTGTTCGAGCAAGCGTAGGCCGTGCGCACCGACGGATGTCGGGCGGGCGATGCCGATCGTTAGTTGCGATCAGTTTTCTTGGAGGTCGGCCGCGAGCGAGCCGCGGACGTTCGCGGGCACCGGGTCAAGTGTGTGGCGATAGGCTTTGTGGTCGATGCCGAGCGCGATCGCGGCACCCCGCTTCGCCGCGCGGATCATGTCCGGGCGAAGTTCAAAACGCAGAAAGTGTACCGACGATGTCTTGTCCGCGTTCGTGCGATCGAGGTCTTCGTCCGCGATCGCGTAGATCGGCTCGTGGCCGGCGACGCGCGCCCACACGCGGGACTCGATACCCTTAAGCCGCGCCAGCGCCGCGCGCCGCTCGTCCACATCGGGGAATTCCAACATCAGGGTGGCTTTCCAGTTGGTCCCCTCGGGAATCAGTGGATTATAGGCGGCGAGCTCTTCCTCGATGCCGGCGGGTTCGAAAATGCGCTCGGCTCGAAGCATTTCCTGGACTTGGTATTGCATGGTCAGACGATCTTCGAAAGAAAGCGTCGCGTTTGGGCCGACGGCCACCTGGCGATCGCGCTTGTGCGCCATCACCTCGGCGCGGAACTGTGCGCGCCGGGCGGCGTATTGCTCCAATGGATAGAGGTCTTCGCGCTTGAGCGGTTGCACGGTCGACGCTCGCTAGATGCCGTACGCCTGGCGTAACAGGGACAACGGATGCTCGGGCTTGCGGCCGTCGCGCAAGCCGTTTTCGATCTGGTGCCCGGCCATGGGACAGTCGCTCGCGTAGTGGTCGGCTTCCGCGCCCTGTACTCGGCTGACGACCGGAGCACAGATCTTCATCGACACCTCGTGCGATTCCCGCTTCACCGCGTAAGTGCCGTCATGCCCTGTGCACCGCTCGATAACATCAATCTGCGTTCCGGGAACAAGCGCGAGCAAGTCGCGCGTCTTCAAGCCAAGGTTCTGGACACGCAAATGACAGGGAACGTGATACGCGACTTTGCCAAGCGGCTTCCGAAAATCGGTTCGTAGCTTGCCTTCGGACTTGCGTAGCATCAGGTATTCGAAGGGATCAAAGATGGCGTTTCTGACCCTTTGCACCGCCGCATCATCGGGGAACATTAGCGGCAACTCCTGTTTGAACATGAGAACACAGGACGGAACCGGAGCGACGATGTCCCAGCCTTCATCGGCGAGCCGCGCGAGTACGGGGATGTTCTGATCCTTGAGCCGCGCCACGGTTTCCAGATCGCCCAACTCGAGCTTTGGCATGCCGCAGCAGCGCTCGCTTTCGGCGATCCGAACCGGGATGCCGTTGTATTCGAATACGCGAATCAGATCTTCGCCGATCTCCGGTGCGTTGTAGTTGCCGTAGCAAGTGGCGAACAGTACGACACGCCCCCGCGTATGGCTCGACGGTACGGGCTCGCTCGGCAGCACTTCGCGTTGTTTCGCGCGTTTACGAAGCGTCTTCGTATGATACGTCGGCACGACCGCATCGGCATGGATGCCGACACCCTTCTCCAGCAATCCACGTACGACCGGGCTCTTGTTCGCCGCGTTAACGGTCTGCGTCACGACCGGAATTCCGGCAAGTCGGCCGACCAAGTCGGTGCTCGTCAGCAACCGGTCGCGCGGACGCGCACCGCTTTGTTTGAACCTCACCGCCTTGGCACGCAGCATCAGATGCGGGAAGTCGACGTTCCAGGGATGCGGCGGCACGTAGGGACACTTGGTCATGTAGCACATGTCACACAGGTAACAGTGATCGACTACCTTCCAATAATCGCTTTTCGCGACGCCGTTCAACTCCAACGATTCAGAGTTGTCGATAAGATCGAACAAGGTGGGAAACGCGTTGCACAGGCTAAAACAGCGCCGACACCCGTGACAGATGTCGTATACCCGTTCTAATTCCTTAAAGAGATTCGGTTCATCGTAGAACGACGCTGTTTGCCACTCGATCGGATGGCGCGTGGGGGCTTCGAGGCTCCCTTCGCGGCGAACACCTGTGGTGTCAGACATAGACAGCTCCGCACCCCGCCGCCGAATTCGGCGGGGCGCTGTGACTCCGATGATGCCTTGGGAGATTACTTACCTAGGGTGTCGAGAGCCTTCTGGAACCGGTTCGCGTGCGAGCGCTCGGCCTTGGCCAGCGTTTCGAACCAGTCGGCGATTTCGCCGAAACCCTCGTCACGGGCCGACTTGGCCATTCCCGGATACATATCGGTGTACTCGTGGGTTTCTCCGGCGATAGCCGCCTTCAGGTTGTTACTGGTGGAACCGATGGGCAGACCGGTCGCTGGATCACCCACTGCCTCGAGATACTCGAGATGCCCGTGCGCGTGGCCGGTTTCACCCTCGGCCGTCGAACGAAACACCGCGGAAACGTCGTTGAAACCTTCGACGTCGGCCTTGGCCGCGAAGTACAAGTACCGACGATTGGCTTGCGATTCGCCGGCGAACGCCGCCTTGAGATTTTCTTCCGTCTTGCTGCCGCCAAGAGATTTCATGCTGGACCACTCCTATTAGACTGTTGAAGTAACTACCGGTATTTCACCGCTGGAAATAAGTTTAGAATGATTCTAAACATAGTTCTCGTATTGGTCAAACTTGCGTGAGTACACCCCAGCCGCGCTCCACTACTGGGAGATTTGTCGTCCGGCTCACGGCGTCGGACCGGCTCAACCTCGCGCAACGGCTGTCCGACCGTTTTGGCGCAACTCGCCTGAGTGCACTAGTATTTCTTTATAAGTCAGAGGCCGGCTCAAGCGTCTCCTGAAACGGCACCAATCAACGGTAACCGATGGCAACTGTAAATCCGACCCCCAATCTGAGCGGATTGGCGCTGCGATTAGTGCGCGACAATCTGCTCACGCCGGCCGATGCCGAGCGCATTCAAGCCGAGGCGCAGAACAATAAGGTTCCGTTTGTCGCCCAATTGGTCGACAGCAAGAAGCTCGACGCGAAGGTGATCGCCCGGGTCGCGTCCGAGGAATTCGGCGTTCCGCTGTTCGACGTCAATTCGCTGGATCTCGAATCCGCGCCAATCAAGTTGGTCGATGAAAAAATTCTGCGGCGGCACCATGTGCTGCCGCTGCACAAGCGCGGTACGCGCCTGTATGTCGCCATCGCCGACCCGACGAATCTCCAAGCTCTCGACGAAATTAAGTTTCACACCGGCCTCGGTAGCGATGCGATCCTCGTCGAGGAAGACAAGCTCGCGACGGCGATCGAGAAGTGTCTGGAAGCGGCGGACACGACGCTGATGGACATCGCCGGCGACGACAGCCTGGAAAATCTTGAGATCGTCGCCGGCCAGGAAGAAAAGGACGGAGCCGGTACCGGCGAGGAAGGCGTCAACGACACGCCGATCGTAAAGTTCGTCAATAAAGTCCTTATGGACGCGATCAATCGCGGGGCTTCAGATATTCACGTCGAACCGTATGAAAAAACGTACCGTGTGCGGTATCGACAGGACGGCGTGTTGAATGAGGTTGCGAGTCCGCCCCTGGCGCTGGCCGCGCGCATTTGCGCGCGCATAAAGATTCTCTCCCGTCTCGACATTGCCGAGCGGCGCGTCCCGCAGGACGGCCGCATGAAGATGCGTATCTCGAAAAACCGGGCCATAGATTTTCGCGTCAGTACCCTTCCTACCCTGTGGGGAGAGAAGGTAGTCATGCGTATTCTCGATCCCAGTTCGGCGACACTGGGCGCCGAAAAACTCGGTTTCGAGGAAGCGCAAAAGCACGCATTCATGGAAGCGATTCATCGCCCGTACGGAATGGTTCTCGTGACGGGACCAACCGGTAGCGGTAAGACGGTGACACTTTATACGGCGCTCAACATTTTGAACGTTCCGGGCACAAACATCTCGACGGCCGAAGACCCGGTCGAAATCAACGTGAACGGCATCAATCAGGTAAACATCAACGAGAAAGCAGGTCTCAATTTTGCGAATTCGCTGCGCGCATTCTTACGTCAAGATCCAGACATCATCATGGTCGGCGAAGTTCGCGATCTTGAAACCGCGGAGATCGCCATTAAGGCCGCGCAAACCGGTCATATGGTGTTATCGACACTGCATACGAATGATGCGCCCGCGACTTTAACGCGACTCGTCAACATGGGTGTACCGCCGTTCAATATCGCTTCGGCGGTAAATCTGATCATCGCCCAACGGCTGGCGCGCAGGCTGTGTACGGGCTGTAAAGTCCCGCTGGAAGTACCCGAACAGGCGCTATTAAAGGCCGGGTTTCAGCCGAGCGAGATAGGAAAGCTGACGGTTTACGGCCCCGCCGGTTGCGATCTGTGCAACAAGGGCTATAAAGGGCGAGTAGGTATCTACCAGGTTATGCCGATGTCCGAAGCGATCGGCGACATTATCATGCGCGGCGGTAACCAGCGGGATATCGAAGTTCAAGCACACAAGGAAGGCGTTTCCGACCTGCGCCGGTCTGGCCTGCAAAAGGTCCGGGACGGAGTCACCAGTCTGGAAGAAATCGAGCGCATCACCAACCAATAAGCCATGGCCGTAGCCACCAAAAAGAGACCCAAGTTCGGCGCCTACACGTGGGAGGGCGTCGACAAACAGGGCAAGAAAATGAAAGGCGAGATGGAAGCGGCGAGCGTCGCTTACGTCAACGCCACCCTACGCCGTCAGGGAATCAATCCGGTCAAAGTAGCTAAGCGCGGCAGCAGCCTGTTTTCCGCGCGTAAGAAAAGAATCACTACTAAAGACATCGCGGTTTTTACCAGGCAGTTGGCCACAATGTTGACTGCCGGTATCCCGGTCGCGCAGGCATTTGACATTGTCGGCAAGGGTCACGAAAACCCGGCTATGCAAGACCTGATATTGGGCATCAAGAACGACATCGAGTCGGGCACCAACATGACAGCTGCGCTGTCGAGACATCCGCTCTATTTTGATGCGTTGTACTGCAACTTGGTTCAGGCGGGCGAGCAGGCCGGTATTCTCGATGGGATACTGGATAAGGTGGCGACATACAAAGAAAAGATTGAAGCCATCAAGGGCAAGATCAAGTCAGCACTGTTTTATCCGGCAGCGGTTATCGTGGTTGCGTTCATCATTACTGCGATATTGTTGATATTCGTCATTCCACAGTTTGAAGACTTATTCAAGGGCTTTGGAGCCGACCTTCCCGCGTTGACTAAAATGGTGATTAGCCTGTCGCGCAACTTTCAAGAATACTGGTACATAATTATCGGGGGCATTGTCGGGAGCGTGGCGTTTGCCACCTACAGTTATAAGCGATCAATCAAAGCGCAACATACGATGGATCGGCTGCTGCTTCGCGCACCGGTGATTGGGCCGATCATTAAGAAAGCGACCATCGCGCGATTCACCCGAACGCTCGGTACCATGTTTGCTGCCGGCGTACCATTGGTGGAAGCACTCGATTCCGTTGCCGGTGCTTCGGGAAATCGCGTCTACTACGAAGGAACACTGGCCATCAAGGCCGACGTCAGTACCGGCATGCAGCTACAAGCAGCCATGAATGCCACGGGTCTATTCCCGAACATGGTTGTGCAGATGGTGGCAATAGGTGAAGAGTCGGGGGAACTTGACAGCATGCTCGGCAAGGTTGCGGATTCGTATGAGCGAGAGGTCGACGATGCCGTCGCCGGCTTAAGCAGCCTGCTCGAACCCATCATCATGGCGTTCCTCGGTATTGTGATCGGCGGCCTTGTAGTCGCTATGTACCTCCCGATCTTCAAACTTGCCGCGACCGTTTAGAACTGTCACATCAATTTGTGACGCCGCCGTTGGCGCGGTGCCGCCCGATGACATCGCTCGCGCCCTTCTTTGCTAGTTTTCCTGTCGCGTTACTTGTAACAGCGCTGCTGCTCGGCTTGATCGTCGGCAGTTTTATCAATGTGGTTATTCATCGCTTACCCGTTATGCTGGACCGGACGTGGCGGCGGCAATGCGACGAGTTGGGAGGAAAATCGCCGCCCGCCGAAGAAACCTACAATTTGATCGTCCCACGCTCGCAGTGTCCGGCATGCGGGCGTCGTATCACTGCCCTTGAGAACATACCGCTCCTAAGCTTCGCGATACTGAGGGGCAAGTGTCGCGGGTGCGGTAAACGTATTTCCTGGCGCTATCCCGGCGTCGAGCTTGTAACGGGTCTGCTATCCGGTGTCATTGCCTTGCACTTCGGTTTCACTGTCGCCGCCGCGGCCGCGTTGCTCTTCACGTGGTCGCTGATCGCCCTCACCGTCATCGACTACGACCATCAGCTGTTGCCGGACAACATTACGTTACCGCTGATGTGGCTGGGATTGCTGTTCAATCTTGGCGCCGTCTATGTTCCGATAACTTCGGCCGTCATCGGCGCCATGGCGGGATATCTGTCGCTTTGGACGGTGTATCAATTATTCAAACTCGTCACCGGGCGGGAAGGAATGGGATTTGGCGACTTCAAACTATTTGCGGCCCTTGGCGCCTGGCTTGGCTGGCAACAGTTGCCGCTGATTATTTTACTGTCATCCTTCGTTGGCGCCGTTGTCGGCCTCGGTGGAATTCTGCTGCTCGGCCGCGACCGCGGTGTGCCGATTCCCTTTGGCCCGTTTCTCTGCGTCGCCGGCTGGATTGCGTTACTCTGGGGTGACGCCATCACGCGGTCTTATCTTCAATTCGTTCGCGTTTCCTTTTAGCGGTACGTCCATTCCAGCGGCTATCGACCAACCCGCTGCGACACCGGGCATGCTGAAAATGCCCGCGAACGCCTGATAAGCTATGACGATGCTACGCGTCGGGCTAACGGGAGGCATTGGCAGCGGCAAGTCGACAGTCGCGGACCTGTTTGCGCGCCGCGGCGCCGCGGTGATCGACACAGACAACGTCGCACGGCAAGTCGTCGAGCCGGGTCAACCCGCCCTTGCGGAAATTGTCCGAGAATTTGGCGACGGTCTATTGGATGCGAGCGGCCGCCTCGACCGTGCGCGCATGCGTGACCAAGTTTTCGATGATCCCACCGCGCGTCGGCGACTCGAATCGATTTTGCATCCGCGCATTCGCGCCGCGGTGCGCGCGCAACTCGCGACAATCGCCGCGCCGTATTGCTTGATCGTTGTCCCGCTCCTTGTCGAAACCGGCTTTAACGAGCTGATCGATCGCGTGCTGGTTGTCGATGTCGACGAAGAGCAGCAGCGGGAACGTACGAGCCTGCGCGACAAAATTTCCGTCGCTGCCGTTGGCAAGATCATGGCAACCCAGGCGGCGCGCGCGCAGCGCATCGCGCGCGCCGACGACATCATCGTCAACAACGGCACGATCGCCGATCTTGAACGCGAGGTCGATCGACTACACGCGTCCTATCTGGCGCTCGGTGGCGAACCGCGGCATTCGCGCTAATCCGCGCACGGCACTTTCAATATCGTCGCGATCCCAAATCCCGCGGATCATCGCGAGACCACGAGCCCCGGCACGCCCGGCCGCGGTAACGTGGTCCGGGTGCAATCCACCGATAGCGTAGATCGGAAGCGTAGTGGAGGCACATAGCGTGCCGAATCGCTCCCAACCCATGGCTGAAACAGCGGGATGGCTTGCAGTCGGCAGCACCGGCCCGAGCACGACGAAATCGACACCCAGTTGTTGCGCCTTCTGCAATTCTTGTTTGTTGTGGCATGAGGCGGCGACCCAACACTCTTTCGAAAGCGGACGCTCCGACGAATCCATCAGTCGGCGACTGTTCAGATGTACCCCGTCGGCGCCGCAGTCGGAAACCCGATCGGGATCGGCGTTTACGAGAAGGCGCGCGCCGACGTCATGACATCGCGCCGCGAGTTGACGCGCACACGCGACAAACTCGGCTCGATGCATTTGCGGTTCACGCAATTGGATAAGGCGTGCACCGGCTTTCAGCGCGCGCGTCAGACGACGGGAGAATTCCTGCTGCCCGGAGCGGCCGACATCGCTTAGCAGGTAAAGCGGCGGCAGTTGCAGCCGCCGGAGAACGGGCCGGTCGGCATCCGGAAAATCATTCGAATCGAGATCGGCGAGCCGGATCCAACGCAACGGCTGTGCCTCGCGCCCTCGCGGTGTGCCTTCATACCGCGTTACACGCCAAACATCGAGCGTTACCGCGATATCGCCGTAGTCATGCCGCACGCACATAAACGGCGCCGCATGTTGCACGTCGATCCCCAATTCCTCGCGCAGTTCGCGCCGCAGCCCCGCGAACGGGTCTTCGTTCGGTTCGAGTTTGCCGCCCGGAAATTCCCACTTGCCGCCTTGGTGTGTCCCATCGTGCCGACGGGCGATGCAAATAAGATCGTCATCGATTAACACTCCCGCGACCACGTGGAGCGCGCGTCGTGTCGTCGACTCGTCAGACATCGGTAACCGTGGCGTCGCTAACTGCGGTAGTCGGCGTTTATGCTGACGTAATCATGCGAGAAGTCGCAAGTCCAAACGCGCGCATGCTCTCGACCAGCCCCCAACGCAATGCGCAGGTGAATTTCCGATGGTTGCATCGCGGCCTTGCCCGCGGCTTCGGTATACTCCGAGGCGAGGCTTCCGTCGCGGACGACGCAAACGTCATTGATCCACAGCGCCACCCGCCCGATCTCAAGTCGCTGAATCCGCGCTCGGCCCACCGCCGCGAGAACACGTCCCCAGTTCGGATCGGATGCGAACAGCGCCGTCTTCACCAGTGGCGAGTTGGCGACAGTGTATGCCACTTCGAGACAATCCGCTTCGGACGCGCCATCGACGACTTCCACGGTAATGAACTTGGTCGCGCCTTCGCCATCGCGCACGATTGCTTGCGCCAACTCAACGCATACGTCGTTGACCACCACGCACAACGCCTGGTAAGCCGCGCCCTCGGCGCGCTCGATCATCGTGTTCCCCGCCTGGCCGGTCGCAAGCAGCACGCAGGCGTCGTTCGTCGACGTGTCGCCGTCGACGGTAACACGATTGAACGAGGCATCCGCCGCGGCGCGCACGCAGGCCGCCAACACGCCGCGGCTCATCGCCGCATCGGTCGCGACGAAAGCGAGCATCGTCGCCATATTCGGTTGAATCATGCCGGCGCCCTTGGCGATGCCGGTGACGGCTACTTCTCGCCCGGCGATCGAGACTTTGCGCGACGCACCCTTGGGGACGGTGTCGGTCGTCATAATTCCGTGCGCGGCATCGTTCCACCCCGCCACACTTAAGCTGCGCACTGCCGCCGGCAGCGCCGCGAGCAAACGGTCGATGGGAATGCGCTCGCCGATGACACCGGTGGAAAACGGAAGTACTTGCTGCGCGTCGCAACCAAGCTCGCGTGCCAGCGCCGTGCAGGTCGCCTGAGCGTCGACAATACCCGGTTCGCCGGTCCCCGCGTTGGCAAAGCCGGTATTGATCACCAGCGCCCGCGGCGCACCACGGGAGAGATGCGTGCGCGCGATTTGGACGGGGGCGGCGCAAAATCGATTGCGGGTAAAAACCGCGGCCGCTTCGGTTCCCGGCGCACACTCGATAACGACAACATCGCGACGGCCGGGTTTACGCAGTCCGGCGGCGGCCGTACCGAGACGAATACCGGCAACGGGGCGGAGCAACGGCAACTCGGTAAGTCCGACCGCCATGGCTGACCGTCAGCGCAAACGCCGAATCATTCGAGGCGACCGTGGCAGTGTTTGTATTTCTTGCCCGATCCACACGGGCAGGGCTGGTTGCGGCCAACCTTCGGTTGCTTGCGAACCACCGGACGCTGGGCAACAGCAACTTCGCCCTCCTCGGCGTTCGTCGGCTCCGCCTCGGCAGAGGCCGTCGGATGGAGAAACTGCATTTGCTGCGGTTCGCGCCGCGGCGGCTCGAACGCCCGCTCGGCGGCTTCGCTCGGCTGCAGCTGCACACGTGCGAGCAGCATGATGGTTTCCTGTTTGATGCGCGCCAGCATATCCGAGAACATCTCGAACGCCTCGCGCTTGTATTCCTGTTTCGGGTTCTTTTGCGCGTAACCGCGCAGGTGTATGCCCTGGCGCAGGTAATCAATCGCCGCCAAGTGATCCTTCCACTGTTGATCGAGCACCTGCAGCATCACCGCCTTTTCCAAGTGACGCATCACCGGCGCCCCGACGACCGCCGCCTTTTGGTCGTGCCGACGCTCCAATTCTAAAATGGCGCGCTCCGCGACCTTATCGCCGTCGAGACCGGTATCTTCCTCGACCCAGCGGGCAATCGGCAGCGCCGCACCGAACTCACGCTCGAGACTTTCCTGCAGACCGGAAACATCCCACTGCTCCTCCAGACTCTCGTGCGGAATATGGCTGTCAACGAGCGCCTTAATCACTTCGCGCCGAATGTTGCGCACACCCTCGGAAATATCCTCGACGTCGAGCAGCCGATTACGCTCCTCGTAAATGACTTTGCGCTGTTCGTTGGCGACGTCGTCGAACTCGAGCAATTGCTTGCGGATGTCGAAGTTGCGGCCCTCGACTTTGCGCTGCGCGTTCTCGATCGCGCGCGTCACCCACGGATGCTCGATCGCCTCGCCTTCCTCCATGCCGAGTCGACCCATGAGTCCGGAAACGCGCTCGGAACCGAAGATGCGCAACAAACTGTCTTCGAGCGATAAATAGAACCGGCTCGAACCCGGATCGCCCTGACGGCCGGAACGGCCGCGTAGCTGGTTGTCGATACGCCGCGACTCATGGCGTTCCGTCCCGATGACGTGCAAACCACCGGCGGCGACCACCTGTTCGTGGCGTTGCGTCCAATCCTCTTGGACCGGGCGTCGTTTCTCGGGGTCGTCGCCTGCCTCGGCGAGTTCCATTTGCAGGTTGCCCCCCAGTACGATATCCGTGCCGCGCCCCGCCATGTTGGTGGCGATCGTCACGCCGCCAGGCCGCCCGGCCTGCGCCACGATCGACGCCTCACGCTCGTGTTGCTTGGCATTGAGTACTTGGTGCGGAACGTTTTCCTTGTCGAGCAGACGCGAAAGATGTTCCGACGCCTCAATTGAAATGGTGCCTACCAACGCCGGCTGTCCCCGCTTATGGCAATCAACGATGTCGGCAACGATCGCGGCGTGCTTTTCGCGCGCGCTGCGGTACACCTGGTCGCCGCCGTCGTCGCGGATCATCTGTTTGTGCGTCGGAATCACCACGACTTCGAGACCGTAGATCTGATGAAACTCGAACGCCTCGGTATCGGCCGTACCGGTCATGCCGGAGAGCTTTGAATACAGTCGGAAGTAGTTCTGGAAGGTGATGGTGGCGAGCGTTTGGTTCTCGTTCTCGATCGGCACGCCCTCTTTGGCTTCCACCGCTTGATGCAAGCCTTCCGACCACCGCCGACCGACCATCATGCGCCCGGTGAATTCGTCGATAATAATAACTTTCCCGTCGCGCACGATGTAATCGACCTCACGCTTGTAGAGCGCGTGCGCGCGCAGCGCCGCATTGAGATGGTGCATCAGCGCCAAGCTCGAAACATCGTAGAGGTTGCCGCCGGACTCGAGGATTCCCGCCTGCGTCAACAGCCGCTCGACCTTTTCGTGACCGGCTTCGGTAAGGAACGCCTGGCGGGTCTTCTCATCGACGCTGTAATCGCCCGGACCGTCCTCGGTTTCCTGTCGTTGCAGTTTGGGAATAATGGCGTCGATCTTGACGTAAAGATCCGTACTCTCTTCCGCCGGCCCCGAAATAATGAGCGGGGTTCGCGCCTCATCGATCAAAATCGAATCGACTTCATCGACGACGGCGAAATTCAGCCGCCGCTGCGCCCGATCCTCGGGGCGAAACGCCATGTTGTCGCGCAAATAATCGAATCCATACTCGTTGTTGGTTCCGTAGGTAATATCGGCAGCGTAGGCGGCACGCTTGGTTTCACGGTCCTGCCCCGGAACGACCACGCCCACCGTCATACCGAGGAATCGATAGATTTGACCCATCCACTCGGCGTCGCGGCGCGCGAGATAGTCGTTCACGGTAACTACGTGCACTCCGAGTCCGGACAGCGCGTTAAGGTAAACCGGGAGCGTCGCCACCAGCGTCTTGCCTTCGCCGGTGCGCATTTCCGCAATCTTGCCTTGATGCAAGACCATGCCGCCGATCAATTGCACATCAAAGTGGCGCATTCCGAGCGCGCGCTTGGATGCTTCGCGCACGACGGCAAAGGCTTCCGGCAGCAGGTTTTCGAGGTCCTCACCTTGAGATAAGCGGGTCTTGAATTCGGCGGTTTTTGCGCGCAGTACGTCGTCGGAGAGCGCGGCGATATTCGGCTCGAGCGCGTTGATGCGCTCGACATCTCGTTGCATGGTCTTGAGCAGGCGGCTGTTGCGGCTGCCGAATAATTTGGTAAGCGCTTTGGTGATCATCAACGGCGCGCGCGGCGCGGAGACGTAAAATAAGGCGTCGGATTATGGAGTAAAAGACAGAGGACTTGAAGGTAGTCGCGGCCGCGCTGGGACCGAAAATCTAACGCCCGGCGCGCAAATACCCCGCCGGATTCACCGCCCGCCCGTTCTTCAAGACCTCCACATGCACGTGCGGCCCGGTCGAGCGTCCCGAGGAGCCGACTTGAGCGATCGCATCGCCCCGGGCGATCTTATCGCCCACCTTCACGAGAAAG
>DASWLD010000140.1:0-7385 GCA_036396275.1 Burkholderiales bacterium | reverse complement strand
TGTGCCGCGCCCCGATCGGTTCAGCCGGCGCGCGAGCCACTGCGTGGTTACCGCGGCGACCACGATGGTGAGCATGGTGCTCATCACCAGGGCTGCGACGATCGGCAACCATTCGGCGGCAACGCGGTGAAAATGCAGCATTACGCCGACACCGGCGGGCACGAACAATAGCGATAGATGCTGCAACAATTGCTGTGCCGGCTCACGCATGCGTTTCGCCGGCACGCCCGGAACCGCGAGCGCAGCGAAGAGTAAGCCCATGCCAACCACCGGGCCGGGGATCGGCAGCCGCAACACCTGCGCGATGACTTCCCCGATCAGTTGAAACAAAAGCAATACAGTGATGGCCGGTAGCATCAGTCGCGTTTGCTATGGCTCGATTCGATAAATCGCATCGTGTGTTTCAGTGACCCCTTGGCGCGCCGGACCGCGCGATATGGGGGGCGGCCGATACCGGCCCGCGGCGCCGCTCCGCGCGAATGTTGATTAGGCTGCCCGCGAATATCACTACGGCGCCGGCGAATACCCACCCTTCGATCTTTTCCGCGTAAAACAGATACCCCACGACGGCGGCCAGCGGCAGGCGCAGAAAATCCATCGGCACCACGACCGTTGCGTCCGCCAGGCGCAATGCGCGGGCCATGCAATAGTGCGCGCCGAGTGCCGCCAGGCCGACGGCGATCAACCACGGCCACGCCGCTGCCGGCGGTGTCACCCAGTGCGGCAGGGCCGGGATCAAGCCGAGCGGCAGTTGAATCGCGGTCATGTAAAAAAGAATCGCGAGCGGCGTATCGGAGCCCGCGAGCTTCTTGGTCAGCGTGTGCGACAGCGCGTAGCCGACGGCGCTGAGCAGTACCGCGATCGCGGCGGGATGAACCACGGCCAGCCCCGGCCGCAGGATCAGCCAGATACCGGCGATGCCGAGCGTGATCGCGATGACACGCGGCCGCGTGATACGTTCGCCGAGCAGCAGTGCCGCAAGTATCGCCGTCCATACCGGTACCGTAAATTCGATCGCAAAGACTTCCGCGATCGGAATGAACGCGATGCCGTAGAACCATCCGTACTGGCCGCCGAAGTGGGCGACGTTGCGTATGACGTGAATGCCGAACTTGCCGGTCGCGATCCGCCCCCACCCGCGGCGGCTGAGAACGAGCGACACCGCGATCAAACCGATCAGGCTGCGAAAGAACAGTATTTCAAACGTCCCAAGTACGCCCGCAAGCTCACGCGCGCCGATCGCCATCGTCATGAACGAGAACAGCGCGCCGGACATCCATAACGTGGCCCGTATTACCGGGTGTCGAGCGTCGGCGGCCAACATGTTCTCCAAAGTTTCGACTTGGGCGCGGCGTAGCGCGCATCGTTCAGCGGCGGATGCGGCGGGCGCGGCGCCGCCTATCTACGCGGCCGAAGGGTGTCGACCATTTTGGTGAAGCTTCAATGCCGCGTAGACGAACCGGTTTGCCGGCGTGGCGACGCCAAGCTGCTCGCCGAGGCGCACGACGCCGCCGCTCAGCCAGGGCAACTCCAGGCGATTGCCTCGCCGAAGATCGCCGAGCATGGACGCGATCATGTCGTACGGCACGGTGTCGAGGAACGCCAATTGTTTTTCGGCGGCATCGGTACCGAGCGCGGCGCCCTTGGCGACGCCGACCGACGCGGCTTCGCGCATCGTGTCGGCGAGCAGTTCGCGCGTCAGCGGATCTTCGCGGATCGGGCCGATCGGCAGACGGGTGAGCGTGGTCATGCCGCTCAATCCGACGATCAGAATGAACTTCTCCCAAATGCTGCGCTCGACATGGTCCGACACGGCGGCGTCGATGCCGGCCTTTTGACATTGCGCGAGCAAGCGCTCGACGCGCGCGGAACGCCGCCCGTCCAACTCGCCGAAGGTGAGCCGCTGCAGCTTCCCGTTGTGACGGATCACGCCGGGCGCTTCGATGACGGCGGCAATGTGGGCGATGCCGCCGAGTACGCGTTGGCGCCCGAATTTGTCCGCGAGCAGGTCGACCGCATCGACGCCGTTCTGAAACGAAACGACCGCGGTGTCGGGACCGACGGCGGGCGCGGCGGCCTCGATCGCCGATTCGGTGTCCCACAACTTCACGCCGATCATTACCACGTCGACAACGCCGGCGGCCGCGGGATCGTCCGTCGCCGTCACCGGCTTGAGCAGCAGATTGCCGAGCGTGCTTTCGATCCGAAGACCGTTCGCGCGCATGGCTTTCAAGTGTTCGCCGCGCGCGATGAACGTCACGTCCGCGCCGCTCGCCGCCAGGCGCGCGCCGAAGTAGCCGCCGAGACCGCCGGTACCGAGGATTAGGATTCGCACGCGCCGCACCGTGTTTGATCTGAATCAAAGTCTACCGCAATTCCCGGCGTACCGGGGGCGTCGGTCGGGTAGACTCCTCCCGCGAACGCTCCGCGGAAGTTCGCGTGCGGGCGTTGACGGGTGCGGACCGGACGCGTGTATCATTCGCGCCGAAGCCGTCGGCCCTGGTCGGGACCAGGCGGTTGAAGCGCGGCGATGGTTGGGCGCGGAGATTCCCGAGGCGCTCGCTGCCGATCGACGAACGTAAATTACATCGACACGAGGAGCAGGAGATGGATGCGATCGGACGATATGGATTGGCGCTCTTGGTCGGTTTAGCGACGACGGCTGTCGATGGCGGCGAGCGCACGGCGGCGGCGAGCGGCCGTGGCGCGTTGACGCTCGCGGGCGCGTCGCGCGGCGAATTGTTGTACGAGAATCATTGTACGGTTTGCCACGAGAGCGGCGTGCACATTCGTGCAAACCGTAAAGCCAAGTCGATCGCCGACGTGCGCGGCTGGGTGGAGCGCTGGTCGGGCGAGCTGAAACTGAAGTGGTCCCGGGAAGACATCGACGACGTCACCGAGTTTCTCGCGCGCCGGTACTACAAATGCGACGAGAGGTCGGACAAATGCTAGCGGCGGATGAAACCGCCGGGAATCAGTTGACCGCGACCTCGACGTTTACCCCGCCGCTCAAGGTCTGATACACGACACAGTAGCGCTCCGTCAACTCGAGGAGTTTCGCTTTCTGTTCGGGTGTTGCGTCGGTATCGAGATCGATTTTGAGCTTGATGTTCCGCAGGCCGACCGGCGCATCCTTGGCGACTCCGAGCGTGCCGCGCGCGTCCAGTTCGCCTTGCGCCGAGAGCCGACCGTCGCGGATCGGAATCCCGAGCGACATGGCCACCGCCGACAACGTTACCCCGGCGCACGCAATCAACGCCTGTAGCAGCATGTCGCCGGAGCACGCCTGCATGCCGGTACCGCCGCCCGACGGATGCAGTCCCGCTTCGACCAGCGCGCGGCCGGTGTCGACATTGCACGACACGCCTTCGCCGAGTCTGCCCTCGGCTTTCAGGACGATCAGCGCCGCGGCCGGGTCATCGCGATAGCGTTGTTTGATCGGTGCTTGGATCGCGCGCAGTTCGTCTCGATTCATGGGCGTTTCTTCGTTCCGGCGAATAGGAAGTCGATCCCTTCGGGCGCGCCATTATAACCGCACGGCGGCGGGATCCAGTGTCGGTGCGGGTTCACGCCCCTCGCCCTGGCCCAATGGGGCGATTGATGATGCGCACCCGTGGCCGGAACGCCGATGCAGCCGAGCCCGCGAATTTCGGTGACCTCATTCCGGTCCTGCGGCGTGCGCTCGGGTGGGCGCGATTCACTCCTTATGTATGACGTCCACCGGCATCTTGCTCAACTTCGCGAAAATGCGCTGGCGCCGGCGCAGCGGCCACCAGTCGTACAAATAGGTTTGCATCGGCCGCCACATGGCGACCCAACCGGCGATCAACAAGCCTTCGCGCAGGAACCTCGCCCACGTCCCGTCTCCGAGCGGCAACAGCAATTCGATGGCGAGGAAGCATGCCGCCAGGAATGCAAGGCCGATGACCATGCTCTTTCGCCCCTGATCCATCAGCCGCCCGAACTCGAGCTGCGTGAGGTTGGCTCGATAGTCGAAGTAGTGATGTATCGACTGGCGCACCAGGTCGCGCGGATCCGCCGCCGGCCACTGCGCCAGGTGGATACGTAGGGCGAGCGGCGCGTCCAGCGGATACTCCTGCGCCCAGCTGACGATGAATTCCTCCGCATCCGCGTCCAGGTCCTTCTCGTGAAACGGCGAAGGATCCATCGAATTGAACAGCTGACTGATATCGTGCAGCTTCAGTTCGATGCGTCGTGGGTGATCATGGTGTTTTTCGGTCATCGCGCCGTTCGCCGGTAGTCGCGTGTTTGCGATTATAATGGAGTGCGAACCGTTGGCGTTGCCACCCGCTGGGGATGCGAGCGACGTGGGGCGTCGGGGTGAATCGGTCACGGAGTCGCCGCGCGTGTCGGCGTTTTGCGCCGCGCGGCGCGCGCGGGGAAAATCGGCTTGCCGGGCGAACTGACACCAGACGAAGAACACGCCATTCGGGTCAAGCTCGAAGCGTTTCGCTTGGAGCACCGCGCGCTGGACGGCGCGATCGAACGCCTGGCGCTCGATCCGCTGATGGATCAACTGCAACTGCGTCGTCTGAAAAAGCGCAAGCTGGCGCTGAAGGACATCATCGCGCGCCTCGAAAGCCGGCTGATTCCCGACCAGCCGGCGTGAACCCCGGTCAACTCGTAGGAATCTGGGGTACTTCCCCAGTTTTCCCTAAAACCGAAGTGAAGCTACTGCCGTTCGGAGGACCTAAAGGGGACCGGGATGAATGGCACTTACTTAAGCCCAATTGTAGGGTGGGTTAGCGTTTTTTGCGCAACCCACCAGCCGTTGCGTAGCAACACCATAGGCATTTGTTAATGAGTGCCTGGTGGCACTCTGGTGGGTTACGGCACAAACGGCGTGCCTAACCCACCCTACATCGATTAGGGAACCGCCTTAAGTAAGTGCCATTCGGGACCGGGATTAAACTTTGATCGTTCCGTCCGCTTTAACCAGTACGCTCGCTAATCGGGGAGGTTGAGCTTGAAGAGTCGGATCGCATTGCCGCGGCCGATCTTGCGCCGCTGCTCGTCGCTCACGACCGGCGTAGCGTCGTACCACTCGGCCGCGTCCTCCATCTTCTCGAACGGGTAATCCGCGCTGAAATAGACCTTGTCGTTGTCGATCACGTCGAGGGTGCAGCGGAACGCCGGATCGTTGAAGTTACCGCTCGTGGTGATGTGGAAGTGCTCGCGGAAATAGTCGCCGAGCGGCTTCTTTCCACGGTAGGCGCGGCGCGAGAAACGCATGCGCGCGTCGAGTCGCCACAATCCGAACGGTATGTTTTCGCCAAGATGCCCGATGCAGATCTTCAACGACGGGTAATCGTCGAACAGACCCGATCCGCACAGACGCAGGCTATGGATCGACGTTTCGACGGCGAAGCCCCAGGGCGCGCTCATGAGCCATGGGTGACCTTCGCAGTTCTTGGCCTGCGATGGGATTTGCATGCGCGGATGCAGATAGAACGGCACGCCGAGCTCGGCCACCGTAGCCCAGAAGCTGCGGTACTCGGGGAAGTCGTAGTACTTCACATTCTCGGCGTCGCCGACCTGCTGGAAGCCGTTCACCATGCAACCCTTGAAGCCGAGCTCGCGCACGCAACGGGTAAGCTCGGCGGAAGCCGCATCGGGATCGTGCATCGGCAGCGCCGCGAACGCCGCGTAACGGCGCGGGTGCCGGGCGACGGCTTCGGCCACTCGGTCGTTGGCCTTCTTTGCCACCTTCAACGCCTCACGAGCATCGAAGATTCGCTGCACGCCCGGCGCATTCAAGGACAAGATCGCGAACTCGATACCCGTGTCGTCCATGCGCCCCAAGCGCTCGGCCTCGAGGTCGAGGATTTGCCGCGTGAAATCGTCCCAAATGCCCGAATCGCCCGCGAAAGCGCGCGTTTCCTGGAGCGTTTCCTCGACCGCAAAGTGCTCTTCGAATCCAATCTTGCCTTGCATGCCTAGTGTCCTCTTCGATTGTGTTGTGGTCGGTCCGGTGTCGCGAGTCAAACCGCTGCCGTCATCCAAAGGATTCTGACACACCTGAACACGAAAACCATCACTGCCGGCTGCACGCACCGACCGTTCTCCCGCGCCCCGCCGGTGCCGCGAAGCACGACGCTGCGGATGTCGCGCTCGTCTGCAATCGCGCCGATCACCGCCAGCAGTTCACGCACCATCTCTTCGGTCAGCGCGTTTCGGGATTCGGGGCGATTGAGCGTGACGTGGAGATGCGGTCCCTGTTGTTCGAGTTGCAGCGTCTTGCAGTGGGGGAGGGAGGTTGTCACCGCGCGGCCGATTTGCGTTCGCCTGCGGGGAACTTATCACGTGGTCGATGGGTAGTCGCGCTAGCCAAATCTTTAAATCTGGGGTAACGCTCCGGTTTCAGTTACGGCGATTGACCGTGCACAATATCTCGTGTCGGATACTACATATGGGAATCCTGAACAGGTACTATGCGGCATGATCGATACTTAGACTAACAGACCGGAACACAGGATGGATTTTGAGTGGGATGCAAGAAAGGCCCAGGCAAACGTCAGAAAGCATCGTGTATCTTTCCAAGAGGCAAGCACGGTCTTTGGCGATCCATTGGCGTACACGTTTTCAGATCCCGATCACTCCGACGATGAGCATCGGTTCCTGACGTTCGGAATGTCTCGGAGTCACCGCTTATTGGTAGTGGCCCACACGAGTCGTGGTACCAAGACGCGAATCATTAGTGCACGCGTGGCAACAAGGCATGAAAGGAAGATCTATGAAGAAGGCTAAATCGGATGAATTGCGCCGCGAATATCGTCGCGGAGACCTCGGTAAAGGCGTTCGCGGTAAGTATTTGAGGGCCTACCGAGAAGGCACCAACCTTGTTTTACTTCGGCCCGAGGTGGCTGCCGCATTTCCTACAGAAAAAGCGGTGAACGACGCCCTCAGTACGCTCATCGAAGTGGCGGAACATTCCGTTGGTGTAGCTCGGCGCTCAACTGGCCGCAACAAACAGCGCCGAGTCGGTTAACTTTGCGTCGCATTGCATTGGACAAGTGGCGTGGCAAATCGTGAAAAGGGCTCTGACCCCTTAATCCGCCGCCTTAATCCGCCTTGCGGTCCTCTTCGGTCAGCAGGACCGCGCGGCAAACGTGCGGTGTACGCTGAGCTGGTCGAGGTCGCCAGTTATTAGTGCTTGCGTGCGTACGGTTGTGTGGTCATTTTCAGGAGCTTGGTAATGGATGGCAAAATGAGACATTTGGTTGTGGATGCTACTGATGCGGCTTCGGGTCATTTTATGGGCGACGGCGAATTGCCTCCGTTTGTCGTCTTTGATGTTGATGCACAGAAGAACATTGCCGGGCCGTTCCATACAAAAACGGCGGCGGAGTCGCATCGATTGGAAA
>DASWLD010000139.1:0-29584 GCA_036396275.1 Burkholderiales bacterium | reverse complement strand
CGTGGGCTCGGGTAGTTCGGCCTCGACGGTATGGCGTTTGCGCGTTTTCTTCTTCGGTTCGCCGAGCGGTACCACCGTGAGGAACGACGGACAGTCGCCCTGAATGCAGGAGTAATCCTTATTGCAGGACGACTGGTGGATCCGCGTCTTGCGGCCGAACTCGGTCTCGACCGGGTGCACGCTCAAGCAGTTCGACTTCACGCCGCAGTCGCCGCAGCCTTCGCACACCGCTTCGTTGATCACGACGCGCATCGGGGGCTCGGGCAATTTACCGCGCTTGCGCATGCGCCGCTTTTCGGCCGCGCAGCGTTGGTCGTAGATGAGCGCGGTGACGCCCGGGACTTCACGTAACAACCGCTGCGCTTCATCCAACCGGTCGCGATGCCACACCGTCACGCCGTTCGCCCAGCGCGCGCTGCGATCGTATTTTTTCGGCTCGTCGGTCAGAACGAAGATGCGCCTTACCCCCTCGGCGTCGAGCGCGCGCGTCAGGTCCGGCACGGGTATCGCGCCGGCGGAATCCTGGCCGCCGGTCATGGCGATCGTACTGTTATAAAGAATCTTGTAGGTGATATTCGTTCCGGCGGAAACGGCTTGGCGGATCGCAAGCGAGCCGGAATGAAACAGCGTGCCGTCGCCTAGGTTTTGAAACATATGCGGCATGCCGGAGAAGGGCGCGATACCGACCCACTGCACGCCTTCGCCACCCATGTGCGTGATACCCATGGTGTGGCGATCCATCGCGAGTACCATGCCGTGGCAGCCGATGCCGCCGCCCGCGATCGATCCTTGCGGCACCACGGTCGAGCGGTTGTGCGGGCAGCCGGAACAAAAATACGCCTGACGCGGCGCGGCGATCGTCGGCGCGGGCCGCGCGCGCAGCCGTTGCAGCAGCGTCGTGCGTTCAACGAGGGAGGCGAGCGGTACGCGCGGCGCCAGGCGCTCGGCGAGAATGCTCGCGATCATGTCGGCGTCGAGCTCCGCCTGCGCCGGAACCAGCGGGCGCTCTTGTTCGTCGCGTTTGCCGATCACCCGCGGGCGCTGCGGCTGGTTATAGAGCGCATCGCGAATAAGCAGCTCAAGCAGGCCGCGCTTCTCTTCCACGACGAGCAGCTCTTCGAGACCTTGAGCGAATTCGCGCACGACGCCCGTTTCCAGCGGAAACAGCATGCCGATCTTGAGCAGCCGAATACCGTGGCGCGCGAGCGTCTCGTCGTCGAGACCGAGCGAATGCAGCGCTTCGCGCACGTCATAATACGTCTTGCCGGCGGCAACGATGCCGAGCCAGGCATCGGGCGCCGCGACGGCGATTCGATTCAAGCCGTTCGCGCGCGCGAACGCCTTCGCCGCTTCGAGGCGGCCGTAATAAATCTCGCGCTCCAGCGCGAGCGTAAACGGCGCCACCAGCAGCGGATTCTGCGTGGGTCGCCACGGCGCGTTGTTGTAGGTGAAGCCGGGAGCCGCGATGGTTACCCGGTCGGGACTCACGTACACGCAGCTCACTTCATCCGCGACGTTGGTCGCGACTTTCAAGCCGACCCACAAGCCGGAGTAGCGCGACAGCTCGAAACCGTAGCGGCCGAAGTCCAGGATCTCTTGCACGTTGCCGGGATAGAGCACCGGAATCAGCGCGTCGTAAAACGCTGATTCCGAATGCGACGCGATGGTCGACGACTTCGCCGTCGGATCGTCGCCCGCGACCGCGAGCACGCCGCCGTTCGGACCGATGCCGGCCAAGTTCGCGTGCTTGAAAATGTCGCCGGTGCGATCGACCCCCGGGCCTTTGCCGTACCACATGCCGAGCACGCCGTCGTATCTCGGGTTGGGATAGAGATTGGCCATCTGGCTGCCGAAGATCGCGGTCGCGCCCAGATCTTCGTTCACGCCGGGAATGACGCGCACGTGGTGTTCGGCGAGCAGCGTGCCCTGAGCCTGAAACATCGTGCCGAGCCCGCCGAGCGGCGAGCCGGGATAACCGGAAACGAGGGTCGCCGTATTCAACCCGCGGCGCTTGTCCGCGCGATGCTGATCGAAAGTGACTCGCACCAGCGCCTGTACGCCGGAGAGAATGACCGCGCCTTCCTCGCGCTTGTACTTGTCGTCGAGCGAAAAGTCGCTTGCGATGGCCATGGCGTCGTCTCCAGTACGGCTGCGATGCTAGCACAAGACGCTCGCCGTCTTGCTGGGCGACACGGACACGCGGGTACTTTCGAATCGTGTGTGCGATATCTCGGGCGCGGAAAGCCGAACGGCTACGCTCCGATTCCGGGGCGTAGCCGTCCTGTGGCCGTGCTACTTCTGGCTTAAGCAGTCTATCGGATCGCCATCGTTGAATTCCGGGCCGCACGTCACCGCGCCGTCCGTGTCGTTGGCGGCGTGCACCACGCGCGTTTCCTCGCGAGGCGCGGCGCGGTCCGGGATTTGCGCGTCCGGATAGGGCCAGTCGCTCTGGCAGATCTCGGCGACACCGTCGCTTTCCCAACCGCATGCCGGGCTGACAGCCTTGGAACTTTCGATGCGCGGCGCCGCCACGACCCCCCGTTGCGGATCGGTCTCGAGCGACATCGCGAACATCAGCCCGTTCGGGTCGAGCGACGACCAATCGAACGCCGTCACCTCGTCGCTCGGATCGGCGAGCGTCAACGCCCCGAAGAACGCGCCGACCGCGAGTACGGTGGCAAAACCGCCCACCAAACGTGGGCGCGAAGCCGCTTTGGATAGATAGCTCATGATGTTTTCCTCTTGAAGCACCGGATTGCGTGCCGGTGTAACGCGGCGAATGCATCGCATCCGCGTTCAGTAGTATCTAGATCCGGCGCAGCCGAAAACATCAAACTCACGTGTAAACAGTTCTTGCTAGCGGCCGTGAAAAGCGAGCATTTGCTTGAGTCGCCGTGCGGGCGGGACGTAACACGGGCGAATAACCCAAACGTACTAGTCCGATCTATTGCTTGGATTTATGGCTCGGTCTAATGTGGATTTCTTGTCGGAGGGAATTTTCATGCAAGCGATGACCGAAACGGCGGTGCCACGAGCCAACGCGTTTAGCGCCGACGTGCGCGCGGAGCTGGTTCGCTATCTGCATCGACAGGCGCCGGGTTCGATGATCGCGAACCTGATTGTCTCCGGCATCTTGGTTTACGTTTTGTGGAACACGGCGCCGCATCAGCTGCTCGTCGGCTGGCTGCTCGCGGTAGCGATCGTGGTCGCGCTTCGCCTCGCGCAGGTCGCGCTGTTCCATCGCGCGGCGCCAGTGCCCGATCGCATCAATCGCTGGGCGATCGCGTCCGCCGCGGGCTCTGTCTTCATCGGCGGTGTGTGGGCGTTCGCCTCGTTTCTGTTCCTCGATCCAACGCAGCCGATCAGCATCATCACGATCACGGTGATCCTCATGGGTATCTGCGCGGGATCGATCGTGAACCTGGCATCGTATCTGCCGTCGTTCTGGGTGGTCGTCGGCCCGGCGATGGGTGCGCTGATCGCGGTGCTGCTGTGGCACGGCGGCGCCGTGAGCAACACGGTCGCGGTACTGGCGGCGGTGGCGACAATCGCGTACTTCGTCGGCGCGCGCAACGTGCATCGGCTGTTGAAGGAATCGTTGCAGCTCAGCTTCGAAAACGTCGCGCTGCGGCGCGAGGCGGAGGAGAAAACGACGCTGCTCGAGCAGGCGAACGTGGCCAAGTCTCGATTCCTTGCGGCCGCGAGCCACGATCTGCGCCAGCCGCTGCACGCGCTCGGGTTGTTGCTTGCGACGCTGTCGGAGCGCGTGCGCGACGCGCATTCGGCGCCGCTGATGAAGCAGATCGATTCGGCGGTCGACGCGGTCGACGCGATGCTGAACAGCATGCTCGATATATCGAAACTCGACGCCGGCGTGGTGCAGCCGAAGATCGCGCCGGTGTCCATCGGCGCGCTGCTCGAGCGGCTGGACGCCGAGTATCAACCGATCGCGAGACTCACGGGCAATGAATTGCGCGTGCGTTCGACGGACGCGGTCGGTGTCTCCGATGCCGCGATGCTTCAGCGCATCCTCGGCAATTTGATCTCGAACGCACTGCGCTACACGCTCAACGGCCGCGTGCTGATCGGCGCGCGTCGGCGCGGCGATTCCATCCGCATCGACGTGTACGACAACGGGCCCGGCATACCGTCCGATTCGTTCGAGGATATCTTTCTGGAGTTTCATCAGCTCGGTAATCCGGAACGCGATCGGCGCCGCGGCCTCGGGCTTGGACTCGCGATCGTAAAGCGGCTCACCGGTTTGCTCGGCCACCGAATCGAGGTGCGTTCCGTCGTCGGGCGCGGTTCGTGTTTTTCCGTGACCTTGCCCGCCGGTACCGAAGCGCAACGCGTCGAGGAAACGCGCGCGCGACCCGCGGCGCACGGCGGTGAATTGCGCGGCCGGCGCGTGCTGGTGCTGGACGATGAAGTATCCGTGCTGGACGCGATGCGCCCGCTGCTCGAAAGCTGGGGCTGCGAGGTGACGACGAGCGCAACGCCGGAAGAGGCGGAAGCGCATCTTGCGTCCGGCGCGGCAATGCCGGAACTGCTGATTGTCGATTACCGTTTGCGGCGCCACGCGTCCGGTATCGAGACGATTCGGCGCCTGCGCGAACTCGCGGGCGCGCCGATCCCGGCGCTCGTAGTTACCGGCGACACCGGACCGGACCGACTTCGCGAAGCGGAGGCGAGCGGCTATCCGCTGCTGCACAAACCGGTTATGCCGGAGCGGCTGCGCGCGACGATGCAGCAACTGTTGGTACCCCATGGCTAGCGACAATTTCAATTGGTACGGCGACATCCAGTGCTTCGAAGGCGAGCCGGCGCGCCCGCGCAGCGAAAGCGAGCTCGTGCAAATCGTGCGCGATATCGGACGTTTCCCTTCGCCGATCCGCCCGATGGGTTCGCGGCATTCGGTGACACCGTGCATGGCGGCGCGTGCGGCGAGCGGCGAGCGCTGGGGCACGGCCGTCGATATGCGCGCGTTCCGCGGTCCGATGCGCGTCGACCGCGAAGCGGCAACCGTTACCGTGCTTGCGGGCATGACGTTCCTCGAAGCGGCGCGGGAGCTTCGCGACAAGCACGGCATGCAGTTTCGCGTCAATACCGAACTCGGTACGCTCACGATGGGCGCGGCGGCGTGCGGCGGTACGAAAGATTCGTCGTTTCCGGGTGAGTTTGGACAGGTGTGCGCCGACGTCGTTGCCGTGCGATTAGTGACGCCGGACGGCGAAGTGCGCATACTCAAGACCGGCGATCCGGACTTCGACGCGGTGCTCGGCGGCTACGGCCTCTTCGGCATCGCCACCGAGATCACCTTCCGCATCGTGCCGCACGAATTCATTTCCATGGAGCACGTGGAGATTTCGGCCGCCGAATTCGAAGCACACGGCAAACAGTGGCTCGACGGGCGCACCGCGGTGTTTCTATATCTGTTTCCGTATGCTCCGGGCGGCGGACGTATCGTGGCGGAGCTACGGCGCAAGGCGGGTCAAGGTCCGACCGAGGGAACGCATCGTCTCGCGGTTCGGAATCTCTTCTGGCGCGAAGCGCTGCCCGAGGCCGCGCACATCGCGGACCGATTGCCGATCAAGCCGCTGCGGCCTCACTACCTGGAGGCAGTGCAGTTTGTTGTGCGAAAGTTTCTCGATCATGCCCTCGACTTAGATCGCGTCTCGCCGGTCGATCAAATCGTCGACTTCGAAAAAGGCGGAAAGAAGTTCGGCTTCAGCATGTGGGCGTTTCCGGCCGAGTCTTTTGCGCAAGTGCTCTCCGGGTATTTCGAGTTCTGCCGCCGCCAGGACTATCGCACGCGCCTGCCGCACGTGAGCTATCACGTCGCGCAGGATCGGCATTCGCTGCTGTCCTATTCCCAGGACAGCGATGTGTGGACGCTCGATCCCGTGTCGACCGGCATCGAGGCGGGATGGAATGACTTCTTACGGCGTTTCAACGATTTTTGCAGCGATCGCGACGGCGCGCCGCTGTTTAATCAGACGCCGCATCTCGAGCGTCGCCACGTCGTGCGCGCGTTCGGGGAGCGCCTCGACCGCTTCGAGAGTGCCCGGCGCCGCTTCGATCCGAAGGACCGGATGCTGAACGAATACTTCGCCAAACTGCTGCGCAGTTAGGAGTGCAAACCGATGCGGATTCTGGTGGTCGACGATCATCCCATGATGGCGGAAGCGCTCGCGCTCGCGATGCGCACGCTCGAACGCGCCACGAACGTCGAAACCGCCGGCGACCTGCGCGGCGCCATCGCGCTCGCCGGCGAAGAAAAATACGATCTGTGTTTGCTCGATCTCGGTTTGCCGGACTGCTCGGGGATCGATGCGCTCACGCGCCTGCGCGAAGCGGTCCCGGCGCTGCCGGTGGTCGTGGTGTCCGGTGCGGATGACGCCGAGCACGTGCTCAACGCGCTCGATAAGGGCGCGATGGGGTACATCCCGAAGACCTCGCCGCGCAACGTTTTGCTCAGCGCCGTACGCCTGGTCGCCTCCGGCGGAATTTATGTTCCGGCGGAAGCGCTCAAGCCGCGCGAACCCGACACGGCGACCGCCCCGGTGTCCCTCGAAGCCTCCGGTAAGACCGCGGCCGATCTCGGGCTATCCGCGCGCCAGCGCGAGGTGCTGGATCTGCTGCTCAAGGGCCTGCCGAACAAGCTCATCGCGCGAAAGCTCGATATCTCGGAGAACACCGCCAAGATCCACGTGAGTTCGGTGTTTCGCGCGCTCGGCGTCGCCTCGCGCACACAGGCGCTGATCGCCGCGAGCCGGCTCGGGTTGCGGTTGGACGCGTAGCCGGAAGCCCGCCGACATCGGCACGATGCACCGATGAATCGGCGAGTCATGCAGTTGGTTCACGATGCGGAAGCCAAAAAGTCGGGCTTGCCGGGAATGTCGGCGGAATCGCTGCGCCGCGCCTTGATTTAGACGCACGTGCCGCCGCCAAATTGACCGATCGACAGCCGTCCATGGCGATGAAGCCCGAGCTGCCCGATGACCACTCCGATGTCCAGGCACTAAAGTGCCCCACCGCTTCCGGCGCGCAGCCGGTATCGTGCGTGCCCGCGAAAGGAAGCGGCGTATGCACGACGACGAGATTAACGATCTGATTCAAACGATGAAGGACGCGGGAATGCCCCAGGCCCTAGTTAGACGGACACTGGAAGTGCTCGGCCAGGCCGAAGCGCTCGGGAGTGAACTTTGGGACGACGTGGTGTTGTCCGAAAAGCGGCGCGTCCGAGAAACGGTCGCCGCGGCGATGCTAAGGATCTTCCAGGAGAACGCGGAAACCGGCATGAAATGAAGTAACCCGAAGACGCCTTCAACCGGCGCAGCTATTGTTCGGCAATTATCGCTATCGCGCCCGCCGGTCTTTCGCGGAACTTAGCGGATGCTGACCAGAGAAAATTTGACGGCGATTTCGTTTGACGTGAAGGGCGAGTCGGCGATAACCCCGCCTTCCGTCGTGGAACCGGGTTCCATATTCCCACTACAATTCGGGCATGCTCCTTCGTCCTGTTCCGCTCCGGCTGCTGCCGCTTGCCGTGGGCGTCATTGTGATCGCGACCGCGATTCCGGCCGCGCTGCGCGCGCCGGTGGTCGGGGTTGGCACGCTGAATTACGACGACTTCGTCGCAAACCTGATCTTGTTTGCACCGTTCGGTGTCGCGCTTCGGCGCCGGCCGGCATGGTTCGTACTCATGGTCGCCGCTCTGTTTTCAACAGCCATCGAGATCTCGCAGATCTGGAGCATCGACCGCTTCGTGTCGCTGTACGATGTCGCCGCGAACACGTCGGGTGCATTGGTCGCGGCACTCGTGTCGCGCGCGGTGGAGCGGCGCGGTTTGCTCGGCGCGCAAGACCTTCGCCTCGGTCCGTGGGCAATGACCGCGCTATTGTTCATGGCCATCGCCGTGATCGTGGTCTGGCGGATTCCCCACGCGTCGAGTGCCGTTGCCGGATGGGAAGGGAGCTACCCGCTCCAGCTCGGAAACGAACGCACCGGCGATCGCCAATGGCACGGCACGATCGCCGCGCTCGGTATCTGGCCGAAGGCGATAGCGCCTCGCGAACTCAAAAGCGAAGGTTCAGGCGAATTCCCGGCGAGCGGCGCCGTGTATGTGACGCGTCAGCCGCTCGTGATTACCGGCGGGCCGGCCGTGCGCCTCTCCGACGAAGCGGCGCAAGCGTTCGTCGCGGCCGCCACGCGCGCGAATGCGTTCACGATCGACGCGCGAATCAAAACGGCGAACATCGAACAGCGGGGTCCCGCACGCATTCTTAGTTTTTCGATCGACCCCTACCATCGCAACGTCGACCTCGGACAACAAGCGGAGAGGCTGGTATTTCGCGTTCGCACGGATGTCTCCGGTCCGAACGGGAACAAACGCCACGCCGAATCCGTCCCGATTCTCATAGCTGGCAAGGAGACAGCCATCCTTGCCAGCTATGACGGAGCGATCGCCCGCATTTACGTGAACGGAGTACTGGCAGCGCGCATGAATTTGGCGGCGAGCGGCTGCGCTTGGCCGGCGCTCTGCGACGTCGACACGCCGGGCGTCTGGGCGAGCTTGGCGGCGATCGTTGCGCTATTTTGGATTTTCCTATTCGGATGGCGAGGCCGGCGCGCACCATGGCTAACCGTCGCGCTCGCCGTCGGTGTCGCCATCGCGTTGGGAGCCTTGCATCCCGATCCCGTACAGCGCCCGTGGGAAGGTTGGGCACCCCTGTACGCCTTGCTCGGTGCCGTAACGATTGTGTTGTCGGTTCGTGTTCCCTTACCGGCGCGGGAGTAGCCGGTCGTACCTCAAGGAGACCGCGGAGCCACGCCGACCGTTTCGACGCGCGAAGCGGATAACGTACGTCTCGGTCTCTGATCCGCGCTGCGCGCCATCCTTTATACTGCGCGCATCTGCTTGCAACGAACCGCAAAGGGTAAGGACTTGCATGGGCGCACAATGGAAAGCGAAGGGCCGCGAGGCGGCGGCCAACGCGAAAGGGCGGCTTTTTACCAAGCTCGCGAAAGAGATCATGGTGGCGGCACGCGCCGGCGCCGACCCGGGCATGAATCCGCGACTGCGCATGGCGGTGGAACAGGCGAAGAAATCGTCCATGCCGAAGGACAGCATCGAGCGCGCGGTCAAGAAGGGCGCGGGCCTCGCGAGCGAAGGCGTGAGCTATGTGAAACTTACCTATGAAGGCTTCGCGCCGCACCGAGTGCCCGTCATCGTCGAGTGTCTGACGGATAACGCGAACCGAACCGCCGGCAATATGCGCGTGCTATTTCGCGTGGGTCAGTTGGGCGCCGAAGGCTCGGTGTCGTGGGATTTCGATTATCTCGGCGTGATCGAGGCGACGCCCGAATCGAAAGATGCGGACGCGGAAGCCGCCGCCATCGAAGCCGGCGCCCGCGATCTCGAACCCGCGGAGAACGGCGCCGCGCTGTTCCTCAGCGATCCATCCGAACTCGACGCAGTGGCTCGTGCATTGCCGGCCCATGGATTCGTCGTGCAGTCCGCGCGATTGCGTTACCGCCCGAAGAATCCCGTCACCCTCACCGACGCGCAACGCGCGGAGGTCGAAGCGTTCCTGGAAACCATCGACGCCGACGATGACGTGCAAGAGGTGTATCCGGGCCTTGCGGGGTAGTGGGTCGCGGATTGCGGGGTAGACACCCCTCCGCGCGACTCGCGGAGGGGTGCAACTCGAGGGCGAAGTCGGCTTCGCCGCTTAATAGCGCGAGTAGGAGTCGTCGTAGCCGACGGTGCTGCTCTTCTTCCGGCTCGCGCTCGGCGCGTGCTTGTCGATCACATGCCACACGCCGCCGACGTTGTTGCCATTCGCGTCGCCTGCCTTCTTGTCCTGGAGGTAGTAGTACACGGGCTTGTCCTTGAACGTGAGCTGCTTGCTGCCGTCTTCCCGTTCGATCGAACCCCAGTTACTGTTCGCCGCCGGCGCATCCGCCGCCGGGACCGCGGGCCAAAGCGTGATACACGAGCCGCTGCAATTGCTCTTGCCGCCCGAGTCCTTGTCGAAGGTGTAGATCGTCATGCCGGTCTTGCTGGTGAATACATCGCTCGACGCGGCGACGGCGGATCCCGCGGCGGCGAGGGCGACGATGGCGACGATGGCGAGTACGAGCGAGGTGCGATTCAGTTTCATGGTATGGCTCCTTTCCTGTGTCTGTTGGATTGCGTTTGCGCCGCAGGTTTCTCTGCGGCTCGCGTCGGAGGTAAATTGCTTCCGACTCGGCAGCCATATACGCAAGGACTTTGGAAAAGGTTTCAGCGCCGCCACCGGCGCGCCGAGTTGCGCCTTTCAGGAAATCTTGGGGCCTTTGAGATTGATGCAGGGCCCGGAATAAAGCGCGGGCCCGCTCGGCCCGGCGGCCGCGATCGTCTCTTCTCGCACCTCGAGCGCGACAGCGCCTTTCACCAGCGCCCACCCGGCATCCGAGAGCGGGACGCGCTGCGCCTGTCCCGGCTTGAATTCGGCGAGCCGTCGCCGTGTGCCGCTCGCGCGGTCCACGGCCCAGATGCGCAGCACGTTGCCCGGCTGCACCGCGACTGTCTGAATCGGTTCGACGATCAAACGAAACGGATTGTTATACGCCGTCACGACGATTGCCGGCTTTTGCGCCGCGTCGGTGAGCACCGCGACATAGCGTGGATCGAACGGTACCGTGGCTGGCGGACTGGCGAGCTGCACGCCGAGATACGCGGCGAGCGCGACGACGAGCGTCGCCGCCGCCGCGCCGAACGGCCGCCAGAAATCGAGCCGGTTCCACCATCGCGGCGGCGCTTCCACTGGTTCTATGCGCCGGCGCAGGCTTGCCAACACACGCGGCGACGGCGCCACTTCGGCGGTTTCTTCGGCGAGCGGTGCCAGGCGCTCCTGCCACTCGACCACGCGCCGATGCAACCGCGGGTCCTGTCGCGCCAGCGTTTCGAAGCGCGCCCGCGCGGCGCCGCGCAGCGCACCGAGTGCGTATTCACCGGCCAAGATATCTTGCAATTGCGGATCGTCGTATCTCATGCGCTCAAACACTCCCGCAGCCGTATCAGCCCGCGGCGCACCCAGGTCTTCACGGTCCCGAGCGGCACGGCTTCACGCTGCGCCGCTTCCGCCGGGCTGTAACCTTCGTGATGAATCAGCAAAACACAGCGTCGCTGCTGTTCGCCGAGTTTCTCCAAACAACGATGCAGCCGCGCCAGTTCCGCGCTCATTTCCGTTTGTTGCTGCGGCCCAGCGTTCGACGCGGCGAGCGTTTCCTCCACCTCGGTCTCGCGCCGCTTCCCGCGATACTCCGCGCGGCGCAGTAAATCGAGCGCCTGGTTGCGCATGATGTTCGTCATCCACGTCATCGGCGCCCCGCGACCGGCGTTGTAGCTGCCGGCGTGGCGCCAAACGTTCAGGTACCCTTCCTGCAACACTTCCTCGGCCCAATGCCGCTGAACGACTATACGCAGAATGACGCCTAATAGTTTCGCGGAGGTGGCCCGGTAGAGCGTAACGAAAGCGTTTTCATCCCGCAGCGCGCAGCGGCCGATTAGGTCCGCGAGCGGCTGAGGGTCGGGCGCCGATGTTGTCGTGGTAAGCATTGAGTTTTTCCGGCGGAGAATTATAGGGGTGTTGCGTGAGCAGTGCCTCCCCCGGCCTTAGATACCGCCGACCCCGCCGGCGCGAGCGGGGCGGATCGTCGCCGCTGCGGTGTCGGATGTTATGATCGCTTTCCATAGGTTCGGCCCGCGCCTGATTTTTGCGGGCTTTGATTTTTTCTACGCCATCAAGGAGAGCACGCATGATCAACGTCGGCATCATCATCGGAAGCACGCGCCCCGGCCGAAAGGCGGAGGCGGTGGCGAAATGGGTATATGGAATCGCCGCCGGACGCAAGGACGCCGAGTACACGTTGATCGACATCCAGGATTTCAAGCTGCCGTTGCTCGATGAGCCGATGCCGCCGTCTCGCGGCCAATATAGCCAGCCGCACACAAAAGTCTGGGCCGCGAAGATCGCCGCTCAGGATGCATTCGTTTTCGTGACGCCGGAGTACAACCACGGAACGTCCGGCGCGCTGAAGAACGCCATCGATTTCCTGTACGCCGAGTGGAACAACAAGGCGGCGGGATTCGTCGGCTACGGCAGCGCCGGCGGGGTGCGCGCGATCGAAAACCTTCGGCTGGTGATGGGCGAGGTCAAGGTTGCTGATGTGCGTCAGGCCGTGCAGCTGTCGCTCTTCACCGACTTCGAGAACTTCACCGCGTTCAAGCCGGCCGCCATGCATGAGAAGACGGTCAATACGATGCTCAATGAAGTCATCGCCTGGGGCACCGCGCTCAAGTCGGTTCGCGCAAAATAGCGGGCCGATCGCGTTGGCGTTGATTTGGTCGGCGGCCCGTAGGATATTGGAGAACCATTCGGGAAGGCTGCAATGAAGCGTGTTTCTATTATTAAGGATTCTCGGGGCGATTGCCGGCACGAACGGCGCAGTACGCTGAAACTTCTGCTCGTGGCTGGTCTTTGCGGACCGTGGAGAATTGCCGGCGCGGCTTCGAGCCGGCCGATGCTTACCCGCGCGATCCCGAGCACGGGCGAGAAGCTTCCGGTGATCGGTCTCGGCACGTCCGACGAGTTCTCGGTTTCGCCGGGCGAAGACCTTGGGCCGTTGCGCGAAGTGTTGCGCCAACTCCTTGCGCTCGGCGGTACGATGGTCGATACCGCGCCCGCTTACGGCAACGCAGAAGAAGTGATCGGCGGTCTCGTTGCCGAACTGGGTATCGCCAACAAGTTGTTCATCGCCACCAAGATAGGTGCCCGAGGACGCGAGGCGGGGATCGAACAAATGGAAAACTCCGAGCGCCTGCTCAAGAAGCGTCCGCTCGACTTGATACAGGTGCACAGCCTGAGGGACGTCGAGACACAGCTCAAGAACCTTCGCGCGTGGAAAGAAGCGGGGCGCGTGCGCTACATCGGTATCACCCATTCGCGCGTATCGGCGTTCGGCGATTTGGAGCGGCTGCTGCGCAACGAGAAGCTCGATTTCGTGCAGCTCAATTACTCCCCGACCGAGCCCGACGCCGAGCAACGCCTGCTGCCACTCGCGGCGGACAAGGGTGTCGCCGTCATCGCGAACCGGCCGTTCGAAAACGGCGCGTTGTTCCGGAAAGTGAAGGGCAAACCTCTGCCCGAATGGGCCGCCGATTTCGATTGCACGAGCTGGGCCCAATTCTCCCTCAAATACATCGTCAGCCATCCCGCCGTGACCTGCGTGATTCCGGCGACCAGCAATCCGCGTCATCTCGTCGACAACATGAACGCCGGGATCGGAAGACTCCCGGACGAACGCGCGCGCCGGCGCATGCGCGAGTTTGCGGCGTCCGTGTAGACCAAGCTCACGCCGCGGCGAACATATCGGGCGAGCCACGGTTGCCGGCGGTCCGGCAAGGTGGTTGACACCATCGGTCCAGGCGGTTCGTGTCGCGCGGCTCCTCGCGTTTGTCCGGCCGAGGCAGCCCCGCCGTTCACAGTCTCGCCACGAGCGCGGCGGCGCAGTTTCCAGCGGCATTGCGAAGCGTTCCACGGCGGCTATTCGCTGCCGGGCAGCTCCGCTGCCTCGCGCGTTCGCGTGTGTCAGAATAATCCCTTGTTGTCACGCTGGTGGAAGGCGATAGCGAAGGAGGACGGCGCGTGATTCGACTCGAATCGATCATCTTCAATCACAACCTCGCCGACGCTGCTCGCAGCGCCCTCAATGTCCGCATCGACGGGGCGCGCGCAACGCCGATCCCGGAGTACGTCCACGGCGTGCCGCCGGTTTCGCACAGCGTCGCGTACGCGAGCGACGCCACCGCCGGGCAGGCGACGTTCGTGCGCGTGCGCTTTTCGCGCACGGCCGCGTCGCCGAAGTCGTTCATGGTGCGGGCGCTCGACGGCGGCGTGCTCGGTGCAATCGCGCGGTTTAAGGTCGACTTCAAAGATACCCAGAATTCCGTCGAGATCGACGTTCCGCTCGCGGCGCGCGATTTCTCCACGGTCGGGCGGTTCGACGTTAGCTGGAAGTGGTCATTTCAATCGGGGTTGAGCTGGCAGGTATTTGCGACGAGCAGGCACCGCGTCTTCCTGTTGTTGTCGACGCCGCCGGCGCCGTGGAGCCAGGCGCCGAACAACGCGAGGAATCCATGGACGGATTTGCTCGACTTCTCGTGTGCGATGGCGTCGGGGAGCACGAACGCGGTCGATGCGCTACGCGCGCTGACGAAGAAGATTCATACGGACTACGCGCTCCAGTACGACGTCACCGGCGCCAATCAGAAATACGGAATCGGCGACACGCGCATCGTCGGGCAAGACAAATTTCGACTGGCCGATTGGATCAATTGGGTGTTGAAGGGCGGAATCCTGAGCGGCGCGCCGGGCGCGCTGCAAGGTAAGATTTGTCCCGGAAATCCGCACGAGTATTTCGAATTCCTCTCGCCCGCCTGCTTCGACTGCGCGGCGGCGCTCGCCTTGATGGCGCGAAGCGTGGGCGTGCCGGCGGACTACGTGTTTCACGCGAAGTTCGGTTACTTGAACTACGTCGAACCGATCGGCCGCGTTAAGGCGAACAATCCTTTCTACAATTCCGCGTGCATTCCGCAAGCGCCGGAAGTGGGGCCGGACACGCGGCGCGCGGTCGTCGATATTCACGCGTACGTGCGGCTGGGTGGCCGCAACTACGACGCCACGTACCGCGAGTGGCTCGATCCCGTGTGGAAGCTGGTATTCATCTGGGTGGCTTTCTTCCTACTCTTCTTTCCGCCGCAGCGACTCGGCGTGTATTACTGGTTCGATCGCGCCTTCGGGTGGATTACCGACACGCCGCAGCCGGAGTACGAGCAGCGCCTGATCGATCGCAGTTTTGGTTTCGAGCAGACCCCGGATTTCACCGGCGGCGCGCCGGTGGTGCTGCCGCTGGATTTTTATGCTTGAAGGCCGTTTTATCGGCCGATCGCGGCGAGCCACGTTATCCGCGCGCTGCTGGCACGCGTACCGACCGCGCGGGGGTGCGAGGTGTCGCTTTCCGGTGCCATGCAAGGGTGAAGATCGGTGCGCTGTCCTGATGCAGATTGGTACCCTGTGTGCGGATAGAGTCCGTCAAAATAGAACTGTCACCTTTGCCGTTAACCTTTTGTGCGTTCAAATTCGCGCGGTCTGGTAAGATAACCCCACAATGAAAGGTTTCGTACCCACACCGCGCGCAACAGTCGATGCGATGGTGGATTTGCTTTTTCGCGGGCGGTCACCCGAGCCGACTGGTTCTGTTCTCGATCCTGGTTGTGGGACGGGCGAGTTTATTGATGGCGTTATCCGTTGGTGTAAATGCCGACGACTCGCGCTTCCGCGTATCACGGGAGTTGAATCGGATGCGCGGCACCTCTCTGTACTACGGAGGAAATACCAGGGGCTGCGCGCGGTACACATTGAGCATGCAGATTTCCTTGTCGATGGTTGTGAAAAATACGACTTTATCGTAGGGAACCCTCCATATGTCGCGATAACGGCGCTATCGGAAGAAGAAAAGGCGCGATATCGTGCGCGTTTCGCTAGTGCACGTGGCCGCTTTGATCTTTACCTTCTTTTCTTCGAACAGGCCCTACGGAGTCTTGCACGAGGAGGGCGGCTCGTTTTCATCACGCCGGAAAAGTATCTGTATGTCGATACGGCCGGACCCTTACGCGACATACTCTCACGTAACCACATTCAGGGTATCCACCTCCTGCGCGAGGACACTTTCGGTGAACTCGTGACGTATCCGACGATTACTGTGCTAGTGAATGCTTCCCCAGGTTCGACGAAGGTGTCGCGGCGGGACGGAAGTGTGCTGACCACAAGGCTCCCGTCTGGAAGGGGTTCATGGCTACCCTTGCTGGAGGGTGCTGCTCCGCGATTAGCGGGTGTGACACTGGGCGATCTGTGTTTGCGTATTAGTTGCGGCGTTGCGACGGGCGCCGATAGTGTCTTCGTATGGCCTACGACGAGCGTGAATTCTGCGCTTCGACGATTCGCGTATCCGACAGTTGCGGGTCGGGAGCTGTTGGGTGCCGATGTCTTGCAGCGCTCCGTCATGCTAACGCCTTACGACATAGACGGTCGGCTTCTGCCTTTGGTGGAACTGGGGGCTTTCGGCCGATACCTTAAGCGAGACGACGTGCGTCGAATGCTGCTCTCGCGAACCTGCGTTAAGCACAAACCATGGTACGCGTTCCATGAAACGCCAGCACTCCGCGATATCCTGCGTCCAAAGATTCTTTGTAAGGACATTGGGGAAACGCCGCAGTTTTGGGTCGATCGATCCGGGGAGATCGTGCCGCGACATTCTGTTTACTACATTGTGCCGAGCGAACCGACGGCAATCGACGCGATCACCGATTATCTGCGATCGCCCGTTGCTCACCAATGGTTCGCTCAGAACTGCCAACGAGTGGCCAAGGGGTTCCTTCGGCTTCAAAGCCGCGTTCTACAACGGTTGCCCGTGCCCGATGAGGTGGTCCGGGTAGCCGCTGGCGGTCGACGAGTTACGCGATCGCAGCCCCCACCGCTACAAGCAGAACTGTCCTTGGTGCGAGAGGCGGATGAGTACGCCATTTGATGAAGTTGTCGACGAGATCAAGTCGCGAGGTTTTCACAATCACCGCCTCGAGGATCACTCTGGCAGAGTAAGTCGCGGAATCTTGCGTGACCTTCGCGCGATGTGTAAGCCCCTTCGAGACGATTTCGAAGCCGGCCGTATCCGGGAATGGCTCGACTTCCCGTCACCCGGAGGGCGGGCGCGGAAGTTAGACCTCGTTGTTGCCGAACCCAATGAGGAAACGCACGCACCGGATTTACAGCGGCTACGTTTATGTATCGAGAACAAGTCTGTCGTCACGGCGCACCGAAATCGAACTAACCGATACGATGACCTAAGCGATGTTGTTGGCGTACTGCATCAAAAGAAACCAGACGCCATTTTGATTGCGACCGTACTAATTGGTCTCGCCGAGAATGTGCTTAACGTACCTGACCGCGTAAAGCCTTTCGTGAGCCCTGAGGATTTTCGTGAACGAGTCCTCCCGCGACTCTCCACCGGCGATGAGAAGCTTTGGGACGAGTTCCCTCAAGCGGTAAGTCATAACCGCGCGCTGGACCCGCTGCGTACAGTAGAAAAGTTCCGCAAACTACCGACTCGATCTCCTGGTAGAACAGACCTCGTGGCGTACGACTATGTCCTTCTGGTACCGATGTTCATTGACAACGTGCGCCCGCCACGCGTGGCCCGCGACAATTCACTCGGGATTGACATCGACTCCGAGTATCAGGCGATGTTAGATCGAATCTGCAAGGCGTACACAGCACGGTGGCATTTATAGTTACCGCGTATTCGGATGTCAGCCCCCACTTCTCCGGTCGCTCGGAATCCTCACAGCGAGTGGCCGCTCGTGAATGAAAAACAACGACGGGTCACAGTGGACTTCCCAACTTTCTCCGGACACCCTAAACAACTCCCCTTTAACTCCCTTGGCTGTTGTTCATCTGGGTCGCCTTCTTCCTACTCTTCTTTCCGCCGCAACGACTCGGTGTGTACTAGTGGTTCGACCGCGCCTTCGGGTGGATTACCGACACGCCGCAGCCGGAGTACGAGCAGCGCCTGATCGATCGCAGTTTTGGTTTTGAGCAGGACCCGGATTTTACCGGCGGCGCGCCGGTTGTTTTGCCGCTCGGCTTCTACGTTTGAGCGTCAAAACAGTCGCGTACGAAGGAACGGTATGCGCGCAATTATCAATAGCGCGGCGCTCAATCTCCGGTAGCGGCTAGAAAAGCTCGGCGGTGGAATCGTGTTTGGCGTCGGTCAGTTTGCCCGCGGCCACCAAGTTTTCGTAAGCGTGAACCTGATTGCGACCGTTACTCTTGGCATAATAGAGCGCTTTGTCGGCGCGATCGATGATGCTCGTGGACAGATCGTTTGCGGTAATCGCGGACGCACCGATACTTGCGGTAATCGTGCCTACCTGCGGAAAGGACTTTTCTTCGATCGTCCTACGAAAACGTTCCAGTACGAACAGCGCGCGCTCCAGGTCGACGTCTTTCAGCACAATCACGAATTCTTCGCCGCCGACCCGGAACAGCAAATCGGCGCCGCGAAAAGCCTCCACCATTGTTTGGGAAAACAGTAACAGAATTTCGTCGCCGTACAGATGTCCGTAGCGGTCGTTCACGTTTTTGAAGTGATCGATATCGACCACCGCGAGACAGGCGCCGGGTGCGTCGCCGCCGCCGGCCTCGGCACGCTGCGCGGCGATGATTTGTAGAACCTTTTCGTCGAAAGTTTTCCGATTCAACAAACCCGTGAGTTCGTCGCGCTGCGTGTCGTGCAGCAGGGAGGCATAGTTTTTATAGAAACTCAGCAGTATCGAAACGATCTCCTGTTCTTTCGGGTCTTCCTTCTCGCACTCGATGACCACGAACCCGGCCGCGCCGCGGTTCGTCATAATCGGATGGATGACGCGAACACCGGTGCCGGCGACGCCGCTCACAACCACTTTCCTCTGGGTTTGCAGGGATTTGACGAACGCCGATGCACGTTCGAGGACGAGGATCTCCGGTAGCTCGGCATTCGGCTGGTCGTCGCGCGACGTGGCGTGGATTAGCAGTTTCTGTCCCGGGATTTCCGGGTTTTCTTGGATTCGATATAAGTGGATTGCGTTCGCGGCGATAATTTCATCGAGTGTGGCGATCAGGGACAGTTCCAACGCCTTGATATCCGGTTTCTCCACGAGCCGGGTGACGGACTGAAGGAGTTGTCGATTGTCGAGCTGAGCCATCCTGACCACCGGGGAGATTCGGGTTCTTGTTGATGCGTGACGGTTAGTAATAGGTATATGTGACTCCCGTCGACCACGCAACCACTCGCCCGAGCGCACGTCGGCGAGAGCGGGACGGGCGCGCCGCTGAACCGTCCCGCCGAGGTGTTCACGCGCGGTCTTGCGCCGCGCGGTCCCAGTTTTTCAGATTAGTTTCTCAATCGCCGCGCGCGAGTCGCCTCTTCCTTGATCGAACACGCGCCGGTCTTTCGTCGGGTTAGCGCCCGCGTCGCTATGCGCCGGGCGGTGCGTTGCCACCCGAATGCCGGGTCCGGCGTTTCCGGACGTCCGCGCGCCGGCGCTCCTCGGCGCTTTCCAGAATCCGCCGTTTCTCTTCGTTCGACGCGTTCGCCCACGCCGAGATCTCGGCGAGCGTTCGATGACAGCCAAGACAAATATCCGTCCGGGGATCGAGCGTGCAGTCGCGAATACAGGGAGACGGCGGTTCGGATGCGGTCACTGGTACTCTTCTGTCCCAAGGCGGCGCGCGCGAATTAATCGTACGGCGTCACGCGATGATCATGAGGTTCGGAAAGCAAAACCCGGCCGCGATGCGATGACGCCGCCCGGTAAACACGTCCCGCCAAGCCGGATAGGTACTATATAGTAGACGCCGCGACCGGCGCGGGCGGTTCCCACTCCATGCTCCCTAGAGAGCCGGGGCCCTCCGTTTTCCAGGTTTTCCGCCGCCTCTTGGCGGCGATTTGATTCAGATCAAGCAATTGGATCGGCAAATCCGGTTCCATAGCGCGATTTCGTGACCGAAAAACTCGGTCGCGCGTCCCGTAAACCGCCAACAACAAGGAGGAAGCATGGCTCAGTCATCCGGCAAGCAGGTTACGTCCGAACGCATCCCGTTCATGCAACGTTTGCTCGACAACCCGTTTCTGTTGCTTTTCCTGGGCGTGGCGATTCCCGCCATTCTTTATTTGATCTGGGGAATTATGGAGATCATCCAAATCCCCGTAGCACGTTAAGGAGATCACTCATGGCCGTGACACCTCCGGAATCGCGCATTTGGTGGAAAGAGCCGGTCGCCAAGATCGAACTGACCTGGGTCATCATCGCCTTCCTCTGGGGATTGGTGATGTTCTTCATGATGATCTACTGGCACATCGCCGGGAATCAAAACCTGTCGAACGAGGCCTACCGGATCGATGCCGCGACCTTCACGAAATACACCCAGGCAATGGTCGATAAGTACACCGTCGGTCAGCGAACAACGCGTCAAGGCGGCCGGGAAATTCCGATCGTTGCGCCGCCGCCGGGATCGGACGTGTATCTCATCGCGCGTCTGTGGGAGTGGTGGCCGATATTGCAGCTGCAGAAAGGTAAGAGTTATCGGTTGCATATCTCCTCGCTCGATTGGCAGCACGGGTTCTCGCTGCAACCGGTGAACATCAATCTACAAGTGCACCCGGGCTACGAGCTGGTCACGACGATCACGCCGCGCGACAACGGCGAGTTCACCGTCGTGTGCAACGAGTTCTGCGGCATCGGTCACCACAACATGCTCGGCAAGATCTTGGTCGTGGAATAGGGGGCAAACATGGCAACGGCATCGGATTTCCGAATCTGCCCCACCACGGGGCTGAACGTCCATTTACCCGCGGAACGCTTGATCAAGGCGAACGCGGTCGTGGCGATCGTGTTTCTCGCCATCGGCGGTTTTTTCGGACTGCTGGTGGCGCTGACGCGCTGGCCGGCGGTGCACATTCTGCCGGCGGATTGGTTCTATTTGGTGCTCACCGCGCACGGTCTCGACGTGCTGCTGGTGTGGATCATCTTCTTCGAGATCGCGGTGTTGTATTTCGCCTCGGCGGTATTGCTCAACTCGCGGCTCGCGGCGCCGAAGGTCGGCTGGGCGGCGTTTTGGATGATGTTGATCGGCGCGTTGGTGGTCAACGTGGCGGTATTGCAGGGCGGCTCGTCGGTGATGTTCACGTCTTATGTTCCGATGCAAGCCGCCCCGCATTTTTATTTAGGGCTGATCGTATTCGCCGTGGGCGCGCTGCTTGGGTGCGGCGTGTTTTTCGGAACGCTCGTGATCGCCAAGGAGGAAAAAACCTACGAGGGTTCGCTGCCGCTGGTGACGTTCGGCGCGCTGACGGCGGCGATCATCGCCGTGTTCACGATCGCCTCGGGCGCGATCATTTTGATTCCGACGTTTCTATGGTCGGTCGGCATCATCAGCCACATCGACAGTCTCATGTACAAGCTAATATGGTGGGCGCTGGGCCACAGCTCGCAGCAGATCAACGTGTCGGCGCACGTGGCGGTGTGGTATGCGATCGCGGCGCTGGTGTTGGGGGCGAAGCCGATCTCGGAAAAGATTTCGCGGCTGGCGTTCTTGTTTTATATCTTGTTCTTGCAGCTCGCCTCGGCGCATCATTTGCTCGCTGAACCGGGATTGTCGAGCGAGTGGAAAATTTTCAACACCTCGTACGCGATGTACCTGGCGGTGCTCGGCTCGATGATCCACGGCATGACGGTACCGGGATCGGTCGAAGCGGCGCAGCGCGCGCGCGGCTTTAATAAAGGTATGTTCGAGTGGCTGCGCAAGGCGCCGTGGGGAAACCCGGCATTCGCGGGGATGTTCATGTCGCTGGTCATGTTCGGGTTTATCGGCGGAATTTCCGGCGTGGTGCTCGGCACCGAGCAGATCAACCTGATTTTCCACAACACCCTGTACGTGCCGGGACATTTTCACGGCACCGTGGTCGCCGGCACGACGCTCGCGTTCATGGCGATCACTTACTTGCTGGTGCCGCTGATCTTCCGGCGCCAGGTGGTTTTTCCGAAACTTGCAATGGTGCAGCCGTACTTGTTCGGACTCGGCGTGCTCGGAATCTCGATATTCATGATGGGCGCCGGCACGCTCGGCGTGTCGCGCCGCCACTGGGATATCGGCTTCGCCGATGCCGGATTGTCGTTTGACTACCCGCCGGCGGCGTTTCTGATGATGGCGTTGAACGGTTTGTCCGGCGTGTTGGCCGCGCTCGGCGGCTTGCTCTTTATCGTCATCGTCGTCGGGTCGGTACTGTTCGGAAAGCGCGTTACCGCTAAGATCGATCTTGGCGGCAACGCCGGTGTCGTCGCCAAGTACGGCAGCGCCGGCACGTTGAAGATTCCGGGCACGGCGGTGCTGGTGGCGATTTTCTTTACCGCCTTCGTGCTGTACTACTTCGTGAACTGGAAGTACCTGTCGGAACTCTGGCCGATGCGGTAATGGTCGGCAAGGCGCGACGAATCCGCGGTCGATTCCCTCTCCCTCCGGTGACGTGCTGGGATGCGCTAAGATCCGCGGAAGACAGGGTGCCACACAAGGACGTGTCAATGTCGCGAGCGCGCAGGAAGCGCGCAGAGCGATACGCGCAGGAGCGACGCCGATAGCGATCACAGGGCTAGGGTGAGGGAGCGGTGTTTCTCGAAGTCGCATTGTTTCCCTCACCCCCAGCCCCTCTCCCGGCGGGAGAGGGGAGATAGGCCGGAGATTGCGCGTTAGTGGATGGTCGCCCGTTTGCGGTTGATTTGGGAACAGCTTCGATGACAGACACGCTCAAGCTCGTCTATGGCGTCGCGAAACTGCGCAATACTCGGGACGCGGGCGCGATGACTCGAATAATTCGCCGAGTGCTTGCGACGATGCTCGCGTGCACCGCGCTCGGGCCGATCCTCGCTATTGCCGCAGTCGATTCGGCCGCTAACCACGGACGCGACCCGCGATTCGACGAAGCGAACGCGCTCAAAATCAGCCAGGCGGCCATCGGCCGCACCTTGGATGCGTCGTATCGGTTTACCGCGAGCGACGGTAGGTCGATCACGTTCGGCGACCTGCGCGGCAAGCCGCTCGTGATCAATCTGGTCTACACGAGTTGTTATCACGTTTGCCCGACCATTACCCAGACCGTTGCGCGTGCGGGGCGCGTCGCTTGGGGTGCGCTCGGAACCGACAGCTTTCGCGTGGCCACGATCGGATTCGACACGCCGGCGGATACGCCCGAGCGCATGCGCAACTTCGCGCGCGAGCGCGGGATCGATATGGCACAATGGTATTTCTTGTCGACCGACGCCGCGACGATGCAGGCCTTGACCAAGGATCTCGGTTTTACTTATTTCGCCTCGCCCAAGGGCTTCGATCATCTGGCGCAGACGACGATCGTCGACGCGGGCGGAAAGATTTACCGTCCGGTATACGGCGACAGCTTCGCCGTGCCGACCTTGGTCGAGCCGCTGAAGGATTTGGTGTTCGGCCGCAAAGCCAGCACCAAGAATTGGGACGGTTGGATCAACGGCATAAAACTGTTCTGCACCGTCTATGACCCGACCACGGGTCGCTATAAGTTCAGCTATTCGGTGTTCGTCGCCATCTTCACCGGTCTGGTGAGCTTGGGCGCGCTCGCCTGGTTTATCGTACGCGCCTGGCGCCAGAGCGGCGGAGGGCCGCGGCGTCCCGCTTGAGGTAGTTTCGATTCATATGACGGTTTGTCGCGAAGACGCGAAGACGCGAAGGCGCAAAGCAAAGCTCGGGTTTTTCCGTATGAACTCTTTGCGCCTTGGCGCCTTTGCGTCAAGAAACATTATTTGTCGAGCGACACCTTCCATCCCGTCGGCGACGCGACGGCGTGATGGTACGCCGATTCGCTAAACAGCTCTTCGAACGCACCGAGCGCGTCTTCGACGCGGCGTTTTCGCCCGCGTGGAATCCGTTCCACCATTTGGGCGCGCTCGGCTGGTATTTTTTCTGGATCGTTCTCGCCACCGGGATATATCTCTACATTTTTTTCGACACCGGCATCGCCAACGCCTACCAATCGGTCGATTCGATCACGCACGGGCAGTGGTACGCGGGCGGCGTGATGCGCAGCCTGCATCGCTACGCCTCGGACGCGCTGGTGGTCGTCGTGTTCGTGCATATCGCGCGCGAGTGGGCCAAGGACCGCTACCGCGGCGCGCGCTGGTTCGCGTGGTTCACCGGCGTGCCGGTGTTGTGGTTCATTTACATCTGCGGCATCAGCGGTTACTGGCTGGTATGGGATCGGCTCGCGCAGTACGTCGCGATCGAAACCACCGAGTGGCTCGACACGCTCGGCATCTTCGGCGAGCCGGTGGCGCGCAACTTCTTGAACGGCGAAGCGCTGTCCGATCGCTTCTTCACCCTTATGGTGTTCGTGCATATCCTGGTGCCGCTCTTCATGTTGATCCTGATGTGGATTCACATTCAGCGCAACAGCCACGCCGATATGAACCCGCCGACCGGACTCGCGGTCGGCACGCTCGCCACCATGACGGTGCTGTCGCTGTTGTTCCCGGCGCTGTCGCACGCGCCGGCCAACCTCGATACCGTGGTGACGTCGGTGAATCTGGATTGGTTTTACCTCTCGGCGTACCCGATGCTGAACGTGCTGCCGGGTCGGTGGCTCTGGGCTGCGTTCGGCGGGGGCACCGTCGTGCTGGCGTTGTTTCCTTGGCTGCCGCGGCTGCGCCGACCGCCGGTGGCCGAGGTAAGTCTGCCGAATTGCAACGGTTGCGCCCGCTGCGTCGCCGATTGCCCGTTCGAGGCCATCGAAATGCGCGCGCGCACGGACGGTTTGGTCTTCGAACAGGAAGCGGTGGTAGACGCCGGTAATTGCGTGTCGTGCGGAATCTGCGCCGGCGCCTGTCCGACGGCAACGCCGTTTCGCCGCGCGGGCGGGCTCGTCGCCGGCATCGATCTGCCGGATTTCACCGTGGCGACGTTGCGCGAGCAAACCTTGGCGGCGACGGCGAACCTTAAAGGCGAAGCGCGCGTGTTGATTTACGGTTGCTTGCAGGGCCCGCCGATCGAGCGCCTCGCGGGGGACTCGGTCGGCACCGTGCGGTTGCGCTGTAGCGGCCATCTTCCGCCGTCGTTCATCGATTTTGTGATCACGCGCGGCCACGCGAGCGGTGTGATCATCGCCGGCTGCCGGCCCGGCGACTGTCACTATCGTCTCGGCGGCCAGTGGGCGCGCGAGCGGTTTGCGGCGACGCGCGATCCGCGCCTGCGCGCGCGCGTGCCGCACGAGCGGTTTGTCCAGGTGTGGTCCGGCATCGCCGGCAAACGCGAACTCGAACGGGCGCTGAAGCAGTTGCAGGCGCGACTCGCCGGGCTCGGTCTGTATCGCCGCGCGGAAGCAGCCCCAGCGCAACCGGCGGTGGATAATGCGTAAACCACTGGCTTGGCTCGGCCAACTCCTGGCCTACGCCGCGCTCATGGCATTTATCGGTTACTTATCCGCGGCGCCGGCGTACACGCCGTTCGATGCGAACAAGGCGCAGCTCAAACTTTCGTTCCGCCACAGCGGGCCGCCGAAAGTCGAGTGTCGCCGATTGAGTCCGGAAGAAATCGCCAAGCTGGCACCCAATATGCGGCGCAGCCTCGACTGTCCGCGCGAGCGGCTTCCTGTCGCCGTTCAGCTGGAGTTGGATGGGAAGGTGCTGTATTCGGCGGCGATTGTGCCGACCGGCGTGTGGAGGGATGGCCCGTCGAATTCCTATGTCACGTTCGCCGTCGCGCCGGGCCGCCACCGGTTGACCGCCCGACTGCGCGATTCGCGCCGCGCCGACGGTTTCGATCACGAACGCAGCGCCGATATCGTGCTCGCGCCGGAACAGGTGTTTGTCATCGACTACCGCGCCGACAAGGGCGGATTCTTGTTCAACTAGAGGGCGCGGCGATGCTGGTCGAATGGCGCGAGGAATTCAGAGTCGGCGTACCGTCGGTCGATCACGAACATCAGGAATTGATCGCGCTGATCAACGCCGTCCACGATCGGCTGAATGCGCCGCATTCGACCATGGAGATCGGCGATTTTCTCGGAGAGATCTTCGCGCGAATCAGCGCTCACTTTGCGCTCGAGGAGCGCATCATGCGCGCCGCCGGTTACAGCCGCTATGCCGAGCACAAAGCGGATCACGAGCGTCTGCTGGATGAGATCCGCGACATCATGGACGACCACGAAGATCGACGCGTGTTCGACGAGCGCCAATTGGGCGAGCGCTTGGGCGTCTGGTTCACCGAGCACTTCAAAACGCACGACGCACACCTGCACCTCAACCTGGGTGCGTGAATTTGTTTCAGGCCGCTACGCGGTGACGCCAGAAATCGTACCTTGTTGACTCGCAATACTTTTGCCTTCTCCTGCTGCTTCCCGACCAGTACCGGGAATTTCCGATCTGCTCTGCTAGTGCCTCATTGTGTCCCAAGACAGTTTCGATCGTTGGGCGCATTCAGCGCAGGCTTCCGCGGTAGGTAATATTCGGTCTCGTGGATCGTTCAGAGTCGCCCGCAGCATCAGCGCCACTTCGTCCGCCATGTCCGATATTGTGACGGTTGCACGCGATAGCGGGCGATGTTGCCCTCGTGCAAGCTCATGACTTCCGTTTCCACCACTTCGATGAATCGTTCCTGATCCTCCTGCGGTACGTCCTGGCCGGCGCGGCGTTTGATGAAAGCAGTGGCAGCCTTCTTGTCCAGGTTGTCACGGACGATCTCGGCGACGATCTCGGACACCAATGTTCGATAGCGCAGGCGGAAGGGGTCGGGCTCGCCGAGCGACTGGCGTACCGCGGAGTAGCGCGCGCACGAGCGTTCATACGCCCACACGAAGACATCGCGCAGCAGCTCGATCCGATTCAGTTCATACACGCCCAGAAGGCCGTCAATGTAGGGTTGCACCGGAACGTCCACGAACGACAGCGGGCACAGGTTCTCGCGAATCAGCGGCAGGTTCGCCGCAAGCCGCGATACGCGTTTATTCACGTCTTCGAACGGTTGCAGGTAAGGCAGATGCACCATCGCGAAGAACGCCTGCTCGAACGGATCGTGAATTGCCGCCGCGGTGTCGAGCAGTTGTTGGAAGCGTTCGTCGATCGATTGCGGCACTTCCAGCGGATGAAACACCGTCTGGGTAATTCCCACCGCTCTCGTACGCAGGCGTCCGCTGGCCTGCGGATCGGCAAGGAGATTGTCCGACAGCAAGGCGTGCAGATTGAGAATCGTGTAACGATTGAAGCCGAGGTCAGTCGTCTGTTCGACCAGTAGCTCGATCGCGGCTTTGTGATTGAGGATCATCTGCGCTTCCTTGGCATCCTTACCCTCGGCAGTCTCTCCCAGTTCCAGCAAACGTTCGGTTTCCAGAAGCGAGTAGGTATTGCCTTCGAGGCGGCTCGAGTTCCAGGACAGGTCGATCAGCAGTCGGCTGAAGAACTGCCGCGCATACGTGCCGGCCGGACGCTCGCCGTCCGGTGACTTTCCCAATTCCAAAAGCCGCTGCCGCGTTTCGGTCGGAAGGTAGTACGTGTCGTTTGGGCGATAGGCATCTAGGAAGGCACGGTTGTACCCGACGGGAACGCGTTTCTGAATCGGCAAACGAATGGTTTGCTTAACCATCTTCGCCTCGGGCGAGAGGGGAATGTAGACTTCCGCATGGAATCTCGCTTCAGCACGGCCGGCCGCGTGAGCCGTGGCGGCGATAACAATGAACGGTCGATATCGGCTGCCGCGGCCACGCCCCTCAACGGTCAGCCGCTTCTGTTTCACGAGCACTGCCAAGCGCCGCTGCAACGTCCGGCGTGGCAGCTTACGTTCCAGCACGCCGCCGATGTCCTCAATGGCACCGCCCTGCGGGAATTGGGCGACGGCCCGCAGGATATCGGCGAGTTCGCTTTCCGGAACCTGTTTGGGCATGCTATCCCCGTTGTGGCGCGATATGCAGTATTGCGCCATATAAACGGTTTATGTGGCGCGATTAGCATTATTGCGCCACATTAAATGGCGCGCAATGAGCAGGTTGGGGGCTGAAGACTATCACCGCAGATAACGCACTGTTCTTTCTGCGGCGTCCCAAAGTTGTCCCAAATGGCCCGATTTGGGAACGGCAGGCGCGAGACAACGTTGTAAGTCACTGATACTCGGGTCGCAGGCTCGAACCCTACATCGCCCACCGCCGTGTGACTGCCGGATCAGCCCGGTAGCGCGGGCGTGGCGAGGAAATATCGAATCGCTTGAAACGTCGCCACGGCCAGCGCCAGTAGTATGAAAAAGAATATCAGCGTGCGATTTTCAAACGCCGACCCGCGCCGCCGTTCGAGTTGCCGCAGTATCCAGTCGGCCGCGAGGTAGAGCACGATGCCGGCGACGGTGTAGTAGATGATTTGCATCCCTTCCCCCTATTTGCCTTTTGCGTGTTGAGCGTCTCGGTCAACGCTCGTGCTTGGCCCGAACGCTCCCGCCAGTAGCTCATACGACCGCCGGCGCGGGGCGGGATCATACGTCCACGTTACCACGACAATCTCATCGAGCTGGAATTGTCGCGCGATCTCGTTGAGCCGGTCGGCCACTTGCTCCTGGGTGCCGACGATCGCGCGGCTTCGAAGCTTCTCGATCGTCGCGCGTTCTTGGTCGGTGTACGAATACGCCGCTGCGTCTTCCGGCGCGATGAGCGGCAGGCGAATGCCTTTTTCGAATCCGATGCGCCAGAATTCGCGCGTCATCAGCAGTCGTCGCGCTTCGGCTTCGGTGTGCGCGGCGAGCGCCCAGACGCATATGGTTGCGATCGGCTCCGGGTAGCGTGCGCTCGGTTGGTAACTATTTCGATAGAGCGTCAGCGCCTCTTCGGTGCCGCGACCCTCGGTGAAGAAATGGGCGTACGCATACGGCAGGCCGAAGTAGGCGGCGACGCGCGCGCCGTAGTCGGAGCTGCCAAGGATCCAAATGTCCGGGCTCGTCGGGCCGGTCGGATGGGCGTGAATTTTTTCGAACGGATGGCCTTCGGGCAACGGTGCGCCGCTTACCCAGCATTGCAGATCGCGCACTTGCTCGGGAAATGCATCGACCGCGGTGGCGGCGTTTTGGTTGAGCGCGAATGCAGTCAGCGGATCGGAGCCCGGCGCGCGGCCGAGGCCGAGATCGATGCGTCCGGGCGCGATCGCTTCGAGGACGCGAAATTGCTCCGCTACTTTGAGCGCCGAATAGTGCGGCAACATGACGCCGGCGCTGCCGATGCGAATTCGTTTGGTCGTGGCCGCGACCGCGGCCATCAGAACTTCCGGTGCGGTGCCGACGATGCTGGCGCTGTTGTGATGTTCGGAGAGCCAGAAGCGGTGATAGCCGAGTTCGTCGCACAGCCGCGCGAGCGCCAGCGTTTCGCGGATCGCTTCGTCCTGGTCGCGGCCCTTGGCGGCGGTGGATTGATCCAAGACGGAAAGTTTAAGCGTCATGATCGAAAAGGTGCTTCGTTTTACTGCAACGCGCCGCGCATGCGGCCGAGGTCGGGCGCTGAAAAAAGAGGACCCGTGGTCACGCTGAGATGGACGACTAAATCGGAACGCGCTTACGTTCAAGCCAGAGCGCAACGGCCGCGAAAGCGGCGTACGACACCAGCGCCGTAACTGCGAGTTCCTTGTCGGAGCCGAGCGGCGGTCCGAAGAAGACCGCGCTTTGTATCGCGAGCATGACGAACCCGAACACGATCATGCCGTACCGCCCGCCGGCGGTAACGGCCTTGGTTCGTACGAAGTAGAAGTACATTCCGCCGAAAAGAAACGCGGCTTCGAACACGAATGCAACCACGGGATAGTTCCACAGGCCGAAGCCGACCTTGGCGGCGTTGTCGTACAGCGGCAGATCGGGCCGGTGCACGAGCAGATCGAGAATCCAGTGCGAAAACACCGCGA
>DASWLD010000138.1:0-4436 GCA_036396275.1 Burkholderiales bacterium | reverse complement strand
GGGCGCGGCGATGCGAACGTCGAACGTGACGTCGTAGCGGTCGCCGTCGCGCGTTATCTCGTTAGTCGTTACCTGCGCCGCCGAAACCGCCGCGGCCGGTGCGAGCAGCCCCATCGCCGTCACAAACAGCACGGCGGCGCCCGGGTTCATCGCCGTAGCTTGTCGAGCAAGCGGTTTCGGAGTTTGTCGGCGGCTTCGCCCTTCTTCTGTTCGAGCTTCTGCTCGAGCGGTTTGGTTGCTTTCTCCTTGAGCAGCGCGCTGAAATCCACGCGATATTCGGGCGCGGCGAACGTGCCGCCGATGCGAAGCGGCAACGTCGCGCCGGCGCGCCCGGCCGCCTCCGCCACGGTCACCTGCAGGCGGTAGTCGATCGTCTCTTGCGCGAGGTTCGCCGTTCCGCCGCCGCTCGCGCGCACGACCGGTCCGTCGAGCTTCAAGTCGTCGTTACGCGCGAGGCCGTCGGTGACGCGCACGGTGGCGGTCAAAGACCTGAACGCGGTTTCATCGCCGGCGTCCGGTTTCGCCCGCACTTCCTTGCCGCGCACTTGATCGTATGCCGCGCGCGCTTGCTGCATCGTTTTCTGGAGATTCACGCCCTGGATCGTGCCGTCGCGAAAATCTATCGCGGCGGTGCCGTTCAGCGTGCGCTTGATTTGCGCCGCGTCGAACCCCTGCGCGCTGAGTTTCAGATCGACGTTGCCGGTGCCGCTGTAGCGGTCGAACACGTCCGCGTCTTTCAGGAACGGCCCGATCTGAACGCCCGCGAGTTTCTCCTCGAACTGAAAGCGCGGGGTGGCGGTCGATGCGTCGATGACGGTGCGGCCGGCGTAGCTCCCGCCGTAGAGCTTCGCTTGGTTCGGCCCGAGAACGATCTTGCCCCCGTGGGCCGCGACCATTATCGTGATCTGTTCGCTGCGGATGCCGAAGGCTTTGAGCTTTTGAATCCGAAGCCGCCCGTCCGCTTCGGTATTTCGCAAAAGCGCGACCGGAATCACGGCCGCCGCTTGGGGTTTCGGCCCCTCTTTTTTTGTCGGTTCCTTCGTCGGCGGCGGCAAATAGCGATCGACGTCGATGGCGTCGATGCCGACGTCGAACGAATAGCTCGGCGCCGACTGATGCTTCTGGGTGAATTTTCCCGTGATCTGCGTTTCGTCGAGCGTGACGCGCAGATCGGAGAGCGCGCTCGCCGTGGCGTCGTGCGAGAACTTCGTGCTCAGCGCCACTTTGCGCAACGCGTTCGCCTCGGTCGGTTTGTAGTCGATGCCCAGGCGCTGTAACAGCGCACGCGCATCGAACGCCGGAATCTCCACCGACCCCGCGAGCTTGGGCGCGCTCAGCATCTTGCCGCCGCTAAGCCGCGCTTGCACGCGCAGATCGCCGAGCGAAAGCTTAAGATCGGGCACGTCGAGCGCTTCCGTCGCCGCGTCGAAACGCAGCCTTGCGTCGAGCTGCACGCGCTCGCGTATCGGCGGGCTCTTGCTCTCAAGATTGAACGCGAGCTTGAGCGGCGCCGGCGCGCTGCCGAGCAGGTTGCCGCTCGTGAGATCGAGTCCACGTACGGCGTACTGTGCGTTCGCGGCGTCATCGCGCCAGGTGAACTCGCTGTTGCGGACTTCGAAACGGTTGATCGTAAACGCCGCGAGCGCCGCGCCCGCACCGCCGCTTTCATTCGGAGCGGCCTTCGGCGCCGGCTTGCCGTTCGCCGGTGCGGTCAAATCGTCCCAGTTGGTTCGGCCTTTCGCGTTGCGCGCAAGATTGAGCTTCAGTCCGTTCAGGCGCACTGCGTTGACGACGATCTTCTTGCGCAGCAGCGGCAGGAGCTCGACCTTCGTTTCGGTCGAATCGACCACGGCGAACGGCTGCGAACCGAAGCCGGTCGCATTCGACAGCTCAAGCCGTTTGGTCGCCAACCCGATCCACGGGAACAGCGACAGGCTCAGTTTGCCGTCGATCTTCAATTCACGGCCGGTTTGCGTCTTGACCGCGCGGATGATGTCGTCGCGGTAGCGGTTTGGATCGACCAAAATGGTCAGCGCGATGGCGATGACCACGATCGCGGCGATCACGATCCCAAATATAATGGTCGCGATCTTGAGGGGTTTAGCCAAGTCTATTCCTCAAGGCATGGAGCGGGTGATGGGAATCGAACCCACGTCATCAGCTTGGGAAGCTGAGGTTCTGCCATTGAACTACACCCGCCTAACCGCGTGTGCTAAATAAGGGTATTAGGGTCCACGCCATTCTACCGTGTCACCCTTCGACATCAAGGGCGCGGCACCTCGGCATGACAACGACATAAAGATGGCATCCCCCGTTTCGCCGCCAGAACTGGTTCGTTGCCTCGACGCAATCGTCGAATTGACGCGTCATCGCGATCCTCAAGAACTCGCGATCGCGCTGCTCGATTTCGTGCGCTCGACCGTTCCGGGTGCGCGGCCGCGATTGTTCGTCATTTCGAACCCGAACCGCGATACCGAATTCAACGACACGAACGTCGAGAACGCCATCGTCTACGACGTGCTCGACGTCGAATTGGACCACTTCCGCCCGCTGGCGGATGAACCGGACTATCTAAAGTGCGTCCTGACGCAGGCGCCTGTCGCGAGCGCGGACGCAGCGGCGCCGCGGGTGGTGGTCCCCGTCATCGGCGCGCATCACGTCTGGGCGCTGTTGGTCGTTGACGGTGTGCGCGAACTCGACTCGCCGCATCAGCTGCTGGAGAAGCTGTTGCGCGTGTACAGCAATCAAACCTTTCTGGTGTCGCGCAGCCAACTCGACCCGCTGACCGGGCTCTTCAATCGCCAATCGTTTTACGAGCGTATACGCCAGGTGGCGCAGCGCAGTGCGCCGCAGCGCCGCGCCGGCGACGCCGGGGAGTTTCGCGGCAACTGCTTCGCGTTGTTCGACATCGACAACTTCAAGCAGGTGAACGACTTGTACGGCCACCAGTACGGAGATGAAGTGCTGTTGTTGTTGGCGCGATTGATGACGCGCTCGTTTCGGCACGAGGACGTGTTGTTTCGCTACGGCGGCGAGGAATTCGCGGCGGTGCTGGTGAACGTGGACATGGACAGCGCCGGGCGCCTGCTGGAACGCTTTCGGCGCGCCGTTCAATCCTTTTCCTTCCCACGCCTCGAGCCGAAAACGCTGAGCATCGGCTTCACGGCGCTCAATGTCGAGGCCGGCGCGGACAAGGTGGTGCTGTGCGCCGACAAGGCGCTCTACTACGCCAAGAACAACGGGCGCAATCAGGTGTGCTGCTACGAAACGCTGATTGCCGCCGGCAAGCTCCCGCCGGTGATGGTGGCCGAGGGCGACATCGAGCTGTTTTAACGATGACCGGGGCGACCGCCGGCGCGCGGGCGCAGACCGGCTGCATCCGGCCGGCGTTGGCCTTAAAATACCCGCATCGAACTCTGGATCTGTCGGGCAACGCGAAACGACATGCATGTTTTTCTAAACGGCGAATCGAAAACGGTCGCTGACGCGGTTACCGTATCGCAGTTGCTGCGCGACCTCGGGCTTGCCGAGCGGCGCGTGGCCGTCGAAATCAACCAGGAGATCGTGCCGCGCAGCCGGCACGCGGAACATCGACTGCGCCGCGACGATCGCATCGAAGTCGTACTCGCGGTGGGGGGCGGGTAGATGGTCGCCGCGATCGACGTCGCGATCGCCGCGCACGACGATGCGCTGGTGATCGCCGGCGCGCGGTACCGCTCGCGGTTGCTGGTCGGCACCGGCAAGTATCGCGACCTGGAGGAAACGCGCCGCGCGGTCGAAGCGAGCGGCGCGGAAATCATCACCGTCGCGATTCGCCGGACCAACATCGGTCAGAACCCGAAGGAGCCGAGTCTGACCGACGTCCTGCCGACGAACAAGTACACCTATTTGCCGAACACCGCCGGCTGCTACAGCGCCGACGACGCGATTCGCACGTGTCGTCTCGCGCGCGAGATTCTCGACGGCCACGATCTGGTGAAGCTCGAAGTGCTGGGGGACGAGAAAACGCTGTATCCCGACGTTCCGCAGACCCTCGATGCGGCCAAGGTGCTAATCAAAGACGGATTCAAGGTCATGGTGTACACCAATGACGATCCAATCATGGCCAAGCGCTTCGAGGAGCTTGGCTGCGTTGCGGTGATGCCGCTCGCGGCGCCGATCGGATCCGGGCTTGGCATCCGCAATCCCTACAACATCCGTTTCATCGTGGAAGCGGCCAAGGTGCCGATTCTGGTCGATGCCGGCGTCGGCACCGCGAGCGATGCCGCGATCGCGATGGAACTCGGTTGCGACGGTGTGCTCATGAATACCGCGATCGCGGCGGCGCAGAATCCGATCGCGATGGCCGGGGCGATGAAGAAAGCCGTCGAGGCCGGCCGCGAGGCCTATCGCGCCGGCCGCATGCCGCGCAAGCACTACGGCTCGCCGTCCTCGCC
>DASWLD010000137.1:0-7794 GCA_036396275.1 Burkholderiales bacterium | reverse complement strand
GCTGATCCAGCGTTGCAGCATGCGGTCGCGTACGACGTAGGCCAGCGCCTGGAAGTAGTCTTTGCGGGTCGCGAGCGCGGGAAACTTGCCTTGCACGTACAGCAGGTTGTCGAGAAACGCCTGCTTCAGCGCCTCTTTGGTCAGGCCGGTACGGACGTCATCGGTCGAAGAGGTCTGCGCCTGCCCACCCAAGGGGAAATCGACCACGCTCATTATTTTCTTTCGCCGGTAGTGCTTTCTATAAGTATCGCAACTCCCATGCCATTGCGTCACGCGCCCAAGTCCACGCACGCCCTGTAATTGCAGGCATTCGCGGCTGGATCGCGCCGTACCGAACGCATACCGAACGCGCGATCGCACCATCGGGACGCAAGCTTCACGACCCGCGCGCAATCGCGGTGCGAAGCGGCACCGAGAACCGTTCTTTGTGGCACACGATGTGCATGAGTTGTCGCGCGGCGATGCCCAAGATCGCTTTTCGGTCGCCCGTTAAGGGCCGCGGTGCGAGGCGCCAGGCCAGGCGGGTTTGGCGAGGAGCGGATCAACGCCACCGCAAGGCGGCGGTAAGAGAGAGAATAAGATGAAGAATCCTTTTGCGTGGTTAACGGCTTTCGGCCTCGGGGCGGCCGGGGCGCATTTTCTACGGGTCGATCTTCAGATTTTCGGTTGGATCGACGGTTTCGGTGAAACCGCGGGCCGCGGGATGCGCGCCGCGCTGGCGGCGGGCGGGGTGGTCGTGTTCATGTTCGCGGCGGCTCGGCAGCACCCAAAACGCGGCGCACCGCGCGGTGCCGCGCCGACACCCGAGCGCGGATCCAATCCCGATGCCGATGCGACCCGGCGGCACGCCGGAACCGCGCGCGTACAAGACCGCTGGCCCAGACTCGCGCGTCGCAGCGCGTACACGCGCTCTTCAACCTCAAGCACCGCGCCGACAAAATCTTCGCGACCCGGTTACTGAATTCCCGGCTGGAGTTTGTTGAAAACAAACCCCGTGCGCCACAGGGACGTGGCGCGCCGAAATTTCAAGCACGCAAGTGGTTGAAATTTCGGGAGTGAGCGCGGACATGCGCCGCGCGAACGAGTTGAAAAGTCCCTGGACGGGACTTTTTCAACAGACTCCTGAGAATCGAAGCGTTTCGCGTCGACCTATCGAGCGTCGCCGCGAAGTACATCGGCGCGACCGAGACGTACCCGGATTTTCGCCGAACCAAACGCGCCGCCCGGCAAGCCACCGCGTGGCAACGCGACCGGATGACCGGCGTCGACCTCGCGCGCGGGTATCAGGTGTGCGAGCATGAAGCCCTTACCATGAACCGAATCGCGCATCTGACTTCGCAGGCCCATCGCCTGTTGTGGGAAACGGATCTCGCGGCGTTGTCGCGCCCGCGGCGCGCCGGCGTGCTGGCGCTGCGCATGGGGTACGCCGTCGGACGCGATCTGGCCGAAGGGCAGTTGACGCTGCGGGCGATGAGCCTGGTGTACACCACGCTGCTGTCGCTGGTGCCGCTGCTGGCGCTGTCGTTTTCGGTGCTGAAAGGTTTTGGCGTGCACAACCAGGCGCGCCCGGCGCTGCTCGCGCTGCTCGCGCCGCTCGGCGAGCAGGGCGTGAAGATCACCAACGAGGTGATCGGCTTCGTCGACAACGTTCGCGTCGGCGTGCTCGGCGCGATCGGTCTCGGCTTTCTCGTCTACACCGTCACCACGCTGCTACAGAAGATCGAGCTCGCGCTCAACTTTGTTTGGCGCGTGGACCGCCCGCGCCCGTTCGCGCAGCGCTTCAGCCAGTATCTGAGCGTGCTCATGGTCGGGCCGCTGCTGATTTTCTCGGCGCTGGGGGTAACGGCCGCGTTCTTCGGCAGCAAATTCGTGCAGACGCTGTCCGCTATCGAGCCGCTCGGCACGCTCATCGATTTGGCGGCGAAGCTGCTTCCTTATATGTTCGTGATTGCGGCGTTTGCGTTCGTCTACGTGCTGATGCCGAACACGCGCGTGCGCGTCGGCGCCGCCGCCGTAGGAGCGACGATTGCCGGCGTGCTGTGGCAGACGCTCGGCTGGGGCTTCGCGCTTTTCATCGCCGGCTCGACCAAGTTCACCGCCATCTACGCCGGCTTCGCGATCGTGATTTTTTCGATGATCTGGTTGTATCTCAATTGGCTCATCGTGCTGGTCGGGGCGAGCCTCGCTTTCTACTATCAGAATCCGGCGCTGCTCGGTTCACCGGCGCGCGAGCCGAAGCTCAGCAATCGCGTAAAGGAAAAGCTGGCGCTCTTGATGGCATCGCTGATTGGGCGGCATTACTACGGCAACCGCCCCGCGTGGTCGCTCGAAGCGCTGGCCGCGCGCATCGGCGTGCCGGTTTCCTCGGCCGAGTCCGTGCTCGACACCATGCGCCGCCGCGGCTTCGTTACGGAAACGACCGATCAACCGCCGCAGTATCTGCCCGCGCGTTCGTTTGAAACGATTACGGTGAAGGAACTTCTCGATGCCGTGCGCGCGGCGGACGAGGAACCGAGCCTCAACACCGGCACGCTCGCGCACGAGCCGGAAATCGAAAAGTTGATGACGCATATCGACGCGTCGGTCGAAGAATCCCTCCAAGGCCGCACTCTACGGCAAGTCGCCGTATCCGCGCCGCCCGAGACCGGCGGCGTTGCGGCCGTGCGCAATTCAGCGCTCGTCCAGCGCTCGTAGCCGGATCCAGTCAAGAAGAATCCCACGCGTCAGCGGCGCGATCGTTGCGCACTCGTTCGTCCTGGTTTGTCGGCCTCCGCTTTGCGCACTTCGAGCGTGAAGCGCACGAGCGCGATTACCAGCGCGAGAATCAGCGGACCGACAAATATGCCGACCGTGCCGAACGCCGAGATGCCGCCGAGCACGCCGATGAACACGGTGAGCGTACCGACGTCGGCGCGACCCGTGACCAGATAGGGACGCAAGAAATTGTCCAACAGCGTGACCAGGATTCCCCAGACGAGCAGAAAGATCGCCGCACCCCAGCGCAGTTGCACCGCGAGCACCAGCACGGCGGGCACCCACACGACCGGCGTGCCGGCCAAGGGCACGAGCGCGAACAACGCCGCCAGAACGCCGAAGACGATCGGCGACGGCAAATCGAGAATCGCGAAGCCGACGGCGATGAGCACGCCCTGGACCAAGGCGGTGACGCCGGTGCCGAAGAAGACGGCGCGCGTGACGGCGGCGAGATGCCCGAACAGCCGCGCCTTGGACGCGTCCGACATCGGCGTGAGCGCGCGCAGCGCGGTAAGCACGGGTTGGCCGTCGCGGATCGCGAAGAACAGTATGAACATCATTATGGCGAAGCTGATCACCTGGCCGACGGCACCGAGGAAGATCTTGCCGCCCAACGAGGCGAGGAACTGGAGCACCGTCCGCGCACCTTCGGTCGCCCAACCCTGAATCTGCGCGAGCGTGACGCCGAAGGATTCTTGCAGCCACCCGAGCAGAGAGCCGAGGACGGGTACGCCGGCGAGGTCGGCGAACGTGGCGGTTCCGTGATCCGTGGCCATGCGCTGCGCGATTTGCAGCAGCTCACCCACCTGCGCCACGAACGTGGCGGCGAGCGCGGCGAGCGGACCGAGCAGAATCACCAGCGTCGCAAGCGTGAGCACGCCCGCGGAGGCGTTCGCGCGATTGGGCAGCTTGCCGACGACCCACGCGTGCAGCGGCTGGATCAGAAACGCAATGAAGAGCGCCCAAGCGAGCGGCGCGAAAAACGGCAGCAGAATCTGATAGAGCAGGAAGCCCAACAAGAACAACGTGAGCAGCGCGAACGTGCGCGCGTAGAATAGTTCGCCGGGCGATAGATTGGTTTTCACGGCAATGCTCCTGCGCTGGAACGCTCCGTGTATCACCTGCGCAGGCAGCGGACAAGGGGCAGTTGTACCATCGCGGCACGCCGTGCTCCGGCGACGTTCCGGGTTTAATATTGGTGACGTATAAGTTACTATACCAAAAACCGGGGGAGGGGAAGTGACGGCACGAAGGGTGGTCGAGTTTCTGGAGCAAAACGGAGTCTCGCCGTTCAGCCGCTGGTTCAAGAGCCTCGAACCCGTAGCGGCCGCGAAAGTTACTGCCGCGCTTTACCGATTGGAACAGGGAAACACGTCGAATGTGAAAGCCGTCGGTAATGGCGTGGCCGAGTATCGGATCGATTTTGGCCCGGGATATCGGATCTATCTCGGGCAGGATGGAAAAACGCTTGTCATACTTCTGGGCGGCGGCACCAAGAAGGGGCAAAGCGCGGACATTCGCCGTGCCCAGACGCGATGGCAGCAATTCAAGGCAACCAAGAAGAGGTAACCGTTATGTCGATCACCCGAAAATTTCGTGAAACCGTGTTGGCGCGCGCTCGAGACGACCGGCGCTTTCGCGAGGCAATGCTGACGGAGGCCGTCAACGAACTGTTGGCCGGCGACCTCCAAGCCGGCAAGGCGATGCTGCGCGATTACGTCAACGCCACGGTCACCTTCGACGGGTTGGCGAGGGCGCTGCGCAAGCCGAGCAAGAGTCTCCAGCGGATGCTGGGCCCCGCCGGGAACCCGACCGCCGAGAGTATTTTCGGCATCATCAAAGTGTTGCAGGAATCCGAACGCCTACGGCTGCAAGTTAAAGCCGCGAAGAAAGCCGCCTGAAGGTGGGACTTCGCCGGCGTTGACAAATGTACGCCCTTAGCGCTCCTCCGCGGCGTGGCGTAAAATTCCGCCCACTTCATCGGGCGCAAGGATAACAACATGCCGAAAACCTCCCGCCGCACCTCGGTATTCACTGAATCGCTCATTCGCGAGATGACGCGCGTCGCGCAACGGCACGGCGCGATCAACCTCTCGCAGGGCTTCCCCGATTTCGATCCGCCGCCCGCCTTGGTCCAGGCGGCGAAGGATGCGATGGATGCCGGCAAGCACCAGTACGCGATCACCTGGGGTTCGCCGGAGCTTCGCACCGCGCTCGCCGCCAAGCTCACGCGCTTCATCGGCCTGCCGGTCGATCCCGAGGGCGAACTGGTCGTCACCTGCGGCGGGACCGAGGCGATGATGGTCGCGATGATGACGGTCGCCGATCCGGGCGACCGCGTCGGGCTGTTCTCGCCGTTCTACGAGAACTACGGCGCGGACGCGATTCTTTCCGGCGCGATACCGGTGCACGTGCCGCTGCATCCGCCGACGTACGAGTTCGATCCGGCCGAGTTGCGCAGCGCGTTCGCGAGCGGGCTCAAGGCGTTCGTGCTGTGCAATCCCTCGAACCCGTGCGGCAAAGTCTTTACGCGCCCGGAACTGGAGCAAATCGCCGCACTCGCGGAGGAATACGACACCTGGATCATCACCGACGAAGTTTACGAGCACATCGTCTACCCGCCGCACAAGCACACCTATTTCGCCGCGCTCCCCGGCATGGCGGCGCGCACGCTTTCGACTTCGTCGCTTTCGAAGACGTACACGATCACCGGCTGGCGGCTCGGCTACGTGTACGCGCGGCCCTCCGTCATCGCGCAGGCGCGTAAGGTGCACGACTTCCTCACCGTCGGCGCCGCCGCGCCGTTGCAGCACGCCGTCGTCACCGCGCTCAATTTTCCGATGAGCTATTACGACGAGCTGCTGCGCAGGTACACCGAGTGCCGCGATATTTTCCTCGGCTACCTCGAGCGCACGGGCTTAAGCTACACGCGCCCGCAAGGAGCCTACTTTGTGATGGTCGATATCTCGCCCTTCGGCTACCAGAGCGACGTCGAATTCGCGCACTGGCTCACGAAGGAAATCGGCGTCGCCCCCGTGCCCGGTTCGAGCTTCTTCGCGAGCGGGGAGAACCGCTACATCCGCTTCCATTTCGCCAAGCGCCCCGAAACTTTGCACGCCGCGGGCGAGCGCCTGCTCAAGCTCGCGCAGTACGTTCCTCGCGCGGCGGCCGCAACGTAGAAAGCGCCGGTAGTTGTCCGAGACCGTCCAAACATTGCACTGGACGATCGTCGCCCCGCGGAAGCGGGGACCCAGGGAGCCGCAAATGAACGCCGCCTGGATTCGCGCTATCGCTCCCGCGCATTCTGCGCTCCCGCGAAATTCGCACTTTGCCGCTGCGCGGCCCCTGCGTCGCGGCAAAGTCCAGGGCAAACATCCTGTTTGCCCGTTCGCCGCAGTGCGGCTCACCCTGTGCAGCATCGCGGGAATGACGAGAACCCGCCGGAATAGCGCCACTTTTCGGCGCCACGGGTCCTAGGAGCTTTGTAAATAAACTGCTAGTATCTTTCAAAGCTAAAATCGCTTTGAAAGTACCCCTACGAAGGAATTCACCGGTGGATGCCAGCAGCTTCAATTGCCCGGAAGCCGGACGCGTTATCCGTACGTCCGAAGGCTATAACGCCTTCTTGCCAGCGCCACCTTCCCCGAAACTGGCCTACGATGCGCCGCTCGTGCTTGCGCTGTCTCGGGCCGACAGTGCGTTGAGCGAGCTGGCAGGACTCGGGCGGCTCCTGCCGAATCCGCGTTTACTCATCGCGCCGTACCTGCGCCGTGAGGCGGTGTTGTCCTCGCGCATCGAAGGAACGCGAGCTTCACTGTCCGACATTCTTATGGACGAGGCGCAAGCCGATATTCCGCATGGTGATGACGCGGATGTGCGTGAAGTCCGGAACTATGTCACCGCGTTGGAGTATGGTATCAAGCGCTTAGGTAGCCTGCCGCCATCACTGCGATTGGTGCGCGAGCTGCACGCCAAACTCATGAAAGGCGTGCGCGGAAATGCCGCGACAGCCGGTGAATTTCGCCGTTCCCAAAACTGGATTGGTCCGTCTGGGAGTACGCCCGTGACGGCGAACTATGTTCCGCCACCGCCCGCTGAAATGCAGAAAGCGTTGGCGCGGTGGGAGTTGTTCTTGCACGAGCGGGAAAAATATCCCGATCTCGTCCAGTGCGCGCTCATGCACGAGCACTTCGAGGCGATCCATCCATTCATGGACGGCAACGGTCGTGTCGGGCGCCTACTCATCACTCTCTTCCTCGTCGAGCGAGAGCGCCTAACCCAGCCGCTTCTGTATCTTTCTGTCTACATCGAAGCGCATCGCGACGAATACTATCGCTTGCTGCAGCGTGTTCGCACGCATTGCGATTGGTCTGCCTGGCTGCGCTTCTTCCTGACCGGGATCGCCGAGACAGCAGGCGATTCAATGAAGCGAGCGGCGGCCCTGATCGACATGCGTGAGAAGTACCGCTGGCGGCTGCGGAACCGAGCGAACGCGCAAGCATTGCTCGATGCGCTCTTCATCAATCCTTATATAACCGTAGCGAAGGCTCAGAAAGTGCTATCGGTCTCCAACCCCACCGCACGCCAGGCGGTGGGCGTACTGCAGAAAGAGGGTCTGTTGAAGGAAGTTTCCGGTCGCAAATGGGGCCAGCTCTATGTGGCGCGGCCGGTACTGGCGGCGATCGAAAAACCGCTTTCGTGAATTCTCCTGCGCGTGGTGCCGTTGGACTTCGCCGGCGTTGGTGGTTGTCGCGGGTTTAGTTCTCGATTGGTCTCGATGCGTGCGGTCGGCATGAAGTCGGAGAAATGTAGGGCGGGTTAGAGCCTGCGCCGGACACGATCCGGGGCCGCGGACCGTAACCCGCCGATCGACCGCAACGGGGCGGCTAACCCCGACATCCGCAAGGACTACAATGCGCACTTCGACGACGTTGCCGGGTACGGAGGTGGGAAAATGTTCACGCGCCGATTTACGCTGTTCAAGCTCTTCGGCTTCGAAGTAAAGCTCGATCTCAGCTGGCTTGTGCTCGGTTTTCTCGT
>DASWLD010000136.1:0-27272 GCA_036396275.1 Burkholderiales bacterium | reverse complement strand
ATATTTCCCTCCCCCTGGAAGGGGGAGGGCGAGGGTGGGGGTGCAGCGTTAACGGTGTGCACGGACCGCAACGTCTCACCCCCATCCCAACCTTCCCCCATCAAGGGGGAAGGAGAAAAAATCCACCGTCTTCAGGCGGCTCACGGTGTTACCGGCGCCTTTGAGGCGCTCACCCGATATGCCACCTGCTTTGCCGGGGGTCATTTAACTCGCGTCAGCGAGGGACGACGATTCGTGTGCAGTCATTCCGGCGGGAGCCGGAATCCAGCGTGTAGATTTGGTTCGCGCAGCCGCGATTTCACACATCGACTGGCCGCGCCGACAGGTGCTCGCTTAAAGACAAAGAGATCGAATCCCCGCTTCGCGGGGACAACTCAATATCCCCAATACCCCCTCAACACGTAACTCTGGTTTGCAAATTCCTCGTTCGTGGTCGAATCGAAAAAGTCGATTCCAGTCGCGCGAAGCATGGCGCGGCCGGAATCGGTCGTGTTCGCCAGTAGCAGGGAACTTCGGATCTTGTCGGCGAGATCGCGCGCCAGGCGCGGCGACGCGGAAAACACCAAGCGCGGGATCGGTTCGGTGGTGAGGACGACGACGGCGCCGCGCGGGCCGATTTGGTTGCCGATGTTGGCGGTCGGCAGAAAAGCGGCCTGAACGCTTTTATTCAGCAACGACTTCAATCCCTCTTCGCTGTTCGGGACTTCCACCACGACCGGTTGCCGATAGGGATTTGGAAACAACGCATTCAACCGCAGGGTGCCGATGCTCGCGAGTCCGAGGGTCGCGACGCGCTTGCCGACCAGTGACGCTGGATCGCGCTTGCGCGCATCGCTGCGCATCAGCAGACTGTAACTCGCGGTGTCGGATGTTTTCGCGAGCGCGCTGAAGCCGAACTTGCGGATGCGGTAATCGGCGAAAGGCGGCGCGTCGAAGGCGAGATCGTAGCCGTTGTGGCGCACGGCTTCCCAATACGCGGGAAAGTTTGGCGGCGTGCGAATCGTGCAGGGACGGCCGGTCAGCGCGGAAATGAAATCGGCCAGCGGTTGAAAGGTCTCCGCCGGCATTTCTTCGCGCGGCAGCGGCTGCAACAGGAGTATGAGCCCCGTGTCTTCGGCGACGGCCACGTGCGTGGGCGTCACCAGGACGAACGCCAGGACCACCTGTCGAGCGATGAGGCACATTCGTGTCACGTCGATACTTGGTTCACGCGCGCAGCTCGCCGCCTGGTAACACCACATCAAGTCTAGCGCACCGGCCGACGGCGCTTGATCGGATGCGCAAACGGCGTGACCGAAGGCGGCGGTCAGCCGATAATAACGACCGCGGCAATCATCGTAGGAGAAGACATGGTCCTTACCGAGACAACGGCAACGGCGCCGGGCGCGCCCGCGCCGGCTTTCAGTCTGCGCGGCGTCGACGGCAAGACCTGGACGCTCGACACGGCGCGCGGCAAGAACGGACTTGTCGTGATGTTTATTTGCAATCATTGCCCGTACGTCAAGGCGGTGCGCGAGAAAATGATTCGCGACGCGCGCGACCTTGCCGCCGCGGATGTCGGTGTCATCGCCGTCAATTCCAACGATCCGCGCGATTATCCCGAAGACTCGTTCGACAACATGCAGCGAATCGCCCGCGAGTTCGGCTATCCGTTTCCGTACGTGTTCGACGAGACCCAGGAAACGGCGAAATCGTACGGCGCGGTATGCACGCCTGAATTTTTCGGTTACGACAGGGATCTCAAGTTGCGCTACCACGGGCGGCTCGACGCCGGCGGCCGCAGCGCCGACCCAAGCGCGCGCCGCGAGTTGTTCGAGGCGATGAAGCAGATCGCGCAAACGGGGCAGGGCCCCAAGGAGCAGATGCCGAGCATCGGGTGCTCCATAAAGTGGCGAACCGGCGCGAACAGGTGAAGGTGCGAGACCGTGGCAGCGAAAGACCGCTTTTCCCTTTCACGATCTCCCGACCTGACGCTCTCACGTTTATTGTTGCCCCGCTCGTGGTGCTGAGCGAAAATGGCGAACATTCCGCGCATCCAGCGGCCAACCCGTCTTAAGAACCCAGTCGCAGCGTGATCAACCTCCGCGCTTACCACCTCCGTCGTTTGCCGGATTGGCCGTGCGCTTCGACCGATCTGAAACCTCCGTCGAGGTCGTCATCCCGATCATGAATGCGCCGCCCCAGCCGCAACCCGCCACCATCGTGTCGCGGCTCACTCGCCGCACGCTTGCAAACGCGATTCGCGCGCTGTCCATGGACGCGGTGCAGAAGGCCAACTCCGGTCATCCGGGCGCGCCGATGGGCTTGGCGGATATCGCCGAGGTGCTGTGGAACGATTTCCTCAAGCACAACCCGGCCAATCCCGCGTGGTCCGATCGCGATCGCTTCGTGCTCTCGAACGGGCACGCGTCGATGCTGCTCTACAGCCTGCTGCATCTTAGCGGCTACGATGTGTCGATCGACGATCTAAAAAACTTCCGCCAGCTGCATTCGAGAACGCCCGGGCACCCCGAGTACGGCTGCGCGCCGGGGGTCGAGACCACGACCGGTCCGCTCGGCCAAGGCTTGGCGAACGCGGTCGGCATGGCGCTCGCGGAGAAAAATCTGGCCGCACGCTTCAACCGCCCCGGCCACGCGATCGTCGATCACTTCACCTATGTCTTCCTCGGCGACGGTTGCATGATGGAAGGCGTCTCGCACGAAGCGAGTTCGCTCGCGGGTCGATGGCGCCTGGGCAAGCTGATCGCGCTGTACGACGACAACGGCATCTCGATCGACGGCGACGTTGGCGGTTGGTTCGATGACGATACCCCGAAGCGCTTCGAAGCCTACGGCTGGCACGTGATCCCGAACGTCGACGGCCACGATGCCGAGGCCGTGCGTGCGGCCATCTTCAAGGCGCGCGCCGAGCGCGAGCGTCCGACCCTCATTTGCTGCAAGACGGTGATCGGTTTCGGCGCGCCGAACAAGCAGGGCAAGGAGTCGACGCACGGCAGTCCGCTCGGCGCCGAGGAAGTCGCCGCCGCGCGGCAAGCGCTCGGCTGGAGTTACGCTCCGTTCGAAATTCCGGCGGACGTCTACGCCGGCTGGGACGCGCGCACCAAGGGCGCCGAAGCGGAGCGGGCATGGAATGAACGATTCGACGCATATCGCAAAAAGCATCCGGATCTTGCCGGCGAATTCGAGCGCCGCATTCGCGGCGAGCTGCCGACGGAATGGCCGGCGGCGATGCGCGACTGCATTTCCGCCGCCGTCGCCAAGGCCGACGCCGTCGCCACGCGCAAAGCGTCGCTGCTCGCGCTGAACGTCATCGGCCCGCTGCTGCCGGAGGTGATCGGCGGTTCGGCCGATCTCGCCGAGTCGAATTCGACCATCTGGAAAGGCGCGAAGGCAATTACGGAAGCCGACGCCGGCGGCAATTACATCCATTACGGCGTGCGCGAGTTCGGCATGACCGCGATCATGAACGGCCTCGCGCTGCACGGCGGGTTCATTCCCTACGGCGGCACGTTCCTGGTGTTCTCGGACTATGCGCGCAATGCCGTGCGCCTGGCGGCGTTGATGAAACGGCGCAGCATTCTTGTTTACACCCACGACTCCATCGGGCTCGGCGAGGACGGTCCGACGCACCAGCCGGTCGAGCAGCTGGCGTCGCTGCGCCTGATGCCGAACATGGTGGTATGGCGTCCGTGCGATGTCGTGGAGACCGCGGTGGCGTGGAAGCAGGCGATCGAACGCACCGACGGGCCGACCAGTCTGGTGTTGACCCGGCAGAACGTGGCGCCGCAAACACGCGACGCGCGGACAGTGGCGAACATCGCGCGCGGTGCCTACGTGTTGGCGGAAGCCGCGGGCGGAGCGCCGGAGGCGATCATCATCGCCACCGGTTCCGAAGTTGCGCTGGCCGTGGAAGCGCAGAAGCTGCTGGCGGGCAAGGGCCGGCGCGTGCGCGTGGTGTCGATGCCGAGCGCCGAAGTGTTTGCCGCGCAGGACGGCGCTTACCGCGAAGCGGTGTTGCCGGCGGCGATTCGCAAGCGCGTCGCCGTGGAAGCGGGCGTGTCCGACTACTGGCGCAAGTACGTCGGTCTCGACGGACGCATCGTCGGGGTCGATCGCTTCGGTGAATCCGCGCCCGGCGGTGCGCTCATGAAGGAATTTGGATTGACCGGCGCACACGTTGCCGCCGTCGTCGAAGGTATATTCTCTAAGTAAGCGGAATGTTCGGAATAATTCGGGAGAATCGGTAATGCCAATCAAGATTGCCATCAACGGATACGGCCGCATCGGCCGTAACATTTTGCGCGCGCACTACGAAGACGGGAAGAAGCACGATCTTCAATTCGTGGCGCTTAACGACCTCGGCGACGCCGAAACCAACGCGCACCTGACGCGCTATGACACCGTGCACGGAAAGTTTCCGGGCGAGGTCAAGGTCGACGGCAATAGTCTGATCGTCAACGGCGACCGCATCCGTGTGTGCGCCGAGCGCGACCCGGCGAAATTGCCGTGGAAGGAACTCGGTGTCGACGTCGTGTTCGAGTGCACGGGTCTGTTCACGAGTAAGGCCAAAACCGCGGGACATCTCGCCGCCGGCGCCAAAAAAATCATCATTTCCGCGCCCGGCGACAAAGACGTCGACGCGACCGTCGTGTACGGCGTGAATCACAAGGTGCTGAAAGCGTCGCATACCGTCATTTCGAACGCGTCCTGCACCACGAACTGCCTGGCGCCGCTGGTGAAGCCGCTGCACGACAAGATCGGGGTCGCGCAGGGGTTGATGACCACCATTCATGCCTACACCAACGACCAGGTTCTGACCGATGTTTTCCACAAGGACCTGCGGCGCGCGCGCTCGGCGACGATGTCACAGATCCCCACCAAGACCGGCGCGGCCGCGGCGGTCGGGCTGGTGCTGCCGGAACTGAACGGCAAGCTCGATGGCTTCGCCATTCGCGTGCCGACGATCAACGTGTCGGTCGTCGATCTCACGTTTAGCGCCGTGCGCGCGACGACCAGAGATGAAGTCAACGCGGTGATGAAGGCCGCGTCCGAGGGTGAGCTGAAAGGCATTCTGAACTATAACGACCAGCCGCTCGTGTCGATCGATTTCAACCACGACCCGGCGTCCTCGACGTTCGATGCGACGCTGACGAAAGTGATCGACGGCAAGCTGGTGAAGGTGTTGTCGTGGTACGACAACGAATGGGGCTTCTCCAATCGCATGCTCGACACCGCCATCGCGTTCATGAATGCTACATAAGTAGCGGGTGGCAAGTGGCAAGTGACAAGTAGCAAGTAGCAAGTGGCAAGTGGCACGAACAGTTTTTCTTGCCACTTGCAGGGGCGCGCAGCGCTCCGTCCTTGCTACTTGCTACTGTTCCATCAAGAATTGCGATATGCCAATCTTGAACATGACCGACCTCGACCTCGCGGGTAAGCGCGTGCTGATCCGCGAGGACCTGAACGTTCCCGTGAAAGACGGTGTCGTCACCAGCGATAAGCGCATCCGCGCGGCGCTGCCGTCGATCGAATACGCGATGAAGCAAGGCGCCAAGGTCATGGTGATGTCGCACCTCGGCCGCCCGACCGAGGGCGAATACAGCAAGGAGAATTCGTTGAAACCCGTGGCCTTGGTTCTGGAAAAGCTGCTCGGCCGGGACGTCCCGTTGTTTCGGGAGTATCTGACCATGCCGCCGGCGGTGGCGGATGGCGAAGTCGTGTTGTTCGAAAACGTCCGCTTCAACAAGGGCGAGAAGGAGGACGACGACGAGCTCGCCAAGAATTATGCCGCGCTGTGCGACGTGTTCGTGATGGATGCGTTCGGCACGGCGCATCGCGCCGAGGCGTCGACGCACGGTGTCGGCGTTCACGCACCGATCGCCTGCGCCGGTATCTTGCTGCAGCGGGAACTCGACGCGCTCGGAAGAGCGCTGGCAAATCCGAAGCGTCCGCTGATCGCGATCGTTGCCGGTTCGAAGGTGTCCACCAAGCTCACGGTGCTCGAAAATCTTACGAACGTGGTCGACCAACTCATTGTCGGCGGCGGGATCGCGAATACGTTTATTGCCGCGGCTGGATTCAAGGTCGGCAAGTCGCTGTACGAGCCGGATCTTGTCGACACGGCCAGAAAATTGATCGCGGCCGCGAAAGCGCGCCATGCCGATATTCCCATTCCGACCGACGTCGTCGTTGCCAAGGAAATGAACGAGAGCGCCAAAGCGACCACGAAGAAAGTGAGCGAAGTCGCGGACGATGAATTGATTCTCGACGTCGGCCCGGTGACGGCGCAACGTTTCGCCGACATGCTGAAGCGGGCCGGTACCATCGTTTGGAACGGTCCGATCGGTGTGTTCGAGATCGATCGGTTCGCGGGCGGCACGAAAGTCATGGCGCAAGCGATCGCCGACAGCCCGGCGTTCTCGATCGCCGGCGGCGGCGATACGCTCGCGGCCATCGCCAAGTACAAGGTAACCGACAAGATTTCCTACATTTCCACCGGCGGCGGGGCGTTTCTCGAATTCCTCGAAGGCAAGAAGCTGCCGGCGGTGGCGATGCTCGAAGCGCGCGCGAACGGATGAGTCATGCTGGGCGGCGATATGAATTCTTGTCGCAGAGACGCAGAGACGCAAAGGTTTTTCCGGAACTCGGGTTTTTCTTCGCGCCTTTGCGTCTTTGCGACAAATAATCACGCGCGCTCAAATGTTTAGGCGCACCAAAATCGTAGCTACCCTCGGTCCGGCGACCGACAATCCGAAAATTCTCCGCAAGCTGATCGAAGCCGGCGTCGACGTCATTCGCGTCAACTTTTCCCATGGTACGGCGTCGCTGCACACCGGCCGCGTGCAAGCGGCGCGCGAGTGCGCGCGGTCGCTCGGACGCGCGCTCGGCGTCATGGTCGACCTGCAGGGTCCGAAGATCCGAATCGGAAAATTCAAGGAGCGCGCCGTCGAGCTGCTCGAAGGCGAACCGTTCATACTCGACGCCGATATGCCGCTCGACGGCGGAACGGCGCAACGCGTCGGCGTGACGTACAAAGCGCTCCCGCAGGACGTCGACCGCGGGGCGACGCTTCTCCTCGACGACGGCCGCATCGTGCTGTGGGTGGATCAGGTCGTCGGCAACGAAATTCATTGCCGCGTGGTGGTCGGCGGCGAAGTTTCCGACAACAAGGGCATCAACCGCCAGGGCGGCGGGTTATCGGCCAACGCACTGACGGACAAGGATCGCGAGGATATTAAGTCCGCGGCCGCGCTCGACGCCGACTACCTGGCGATTTCCTTCCCGCGCAGCGCCGCCGACGTGCACGAGGCGCGCGAGCTGTTGCGCGCGGCCGGCGGTCGCGGCGGCATCATCGCCAAGATCGAGCGCGCCGAGGCGGTCGAGGCGATCAGCGAGATTACGCATGCGGCGGACGCCGTGATGATCGCGCGCGGCGACTTGGCGGTCGAGATTGGCGACGCCGACGTGCCGCCGATTCAAAAGCGCATTATTCGGGTTGCGCGCGGCATGAACAAGATCGTCATTACCGCGACGCAGATGATGGAGTCGATGATCGAAAGCGCGGTGCCGACGCGCGCCGAAGTGTCCGATGTCGCGAACGCCGTGCTCGACGGTACCGACGCGGTCATGCTCTCGGCCGAAACCGCGAGCGGCAAGCATCCGGTGGCGGCGGTGGCGGCGATGGACCGCGTCTGCCGCGTCGCCGAACACGAGGAGGAGATGATCCATCCGCGCGACCGGCGCGATAAGGGATTCGGGCGCGTGGATGAAGCCATCGCCATGTCGGTGATGTACACCGCCAATCATCTTCCGGTGAAGGCGATTGCCGCATTGACCGAGTCGGGCAGTACGGCGCTGTGGATGTCGCGCGTGAGCTCGGCGGTGCCGATCTACGCGCTGACGCCGCTCGCGCAGACGCAAAGCAAGATCACGCTGTACCGAGGCGTGTTCCCGGTGCCGTTCGAGCAGAAGAGCAGCGATCCCGCGACCGTGATGCGCCAGGCGATCGATGAACTGCGCAGCCGCGGGGCCGTCGGCGAGGACGATCTCGTGATCCTCACGATCGGCGAGCCGCTGTCGAAACCCGGCGGCACGAACACCATGAAAATAATCCGCGTGCGCGATTTACATTCCGACTAGCCATCGACTCGGTGCATCGCGGCAGTCGGCGCCGGACGCCGATCTCATCGAGGAGTCGCCGTGAATCTCATACACCTGCTGGCGCGCCCGCGGGCGTTTTTTTCCGAACAGGCCGATTCCTTGGGGTGGGCGTGGCCGCTTGCCGGGTTCTATCTATTCGCGTTCGCCGTGTATTTCCAGAATTATCTGGTTCCCGGCTATCACCTCCCGTTCTACCTGGTGATCTACGTCGTTGCCTGGTTTCCGACGCTGATGGTCGCTCTCGGACTGTTTGTTCTGCTGGTGTTGTTCTGGTACTGGCCGGCCTCGATGGCGCTGGCCGAGGGGCAAGACATCGGCCAAAGCAGCAAAATTGTCGGCATTGCGTTGCTCATCCCGGCGATGCTTTTCAGCGCCGCGCTATTGGTGCTGGCGATTCTCAACAGCAATGATGTCGCGCTTCCGTACCGCCCGGTGGTTCTTACGGTGCATGTCGCCACCGGCCTATGGGCGCTCGAGTTGATCGTAGTGGGTGCGACGGTTTCCAACAGACTTAACGCCAGACGAACCATGTTGTTCGTGCTCTGGCTCGTGTCGCTGGCCGCCCTGGCGGCGGCGATACTCTTCGCAATTCTGAAAGGGCGCTAACGGGTCGCAGCAGGTCGTCAAGCGAGCGCCCCATCATCCGGAGATCAGTGCCATGACTATCGAAGTAACCGCCGTCGATCATATTCACTGGCATGAACTGACCGAGTTCGAGAACCCAGTGCAAAAAGCGGGGTTGGCGTGATTTCGTCGCTTCGCGGCGGCACGTGGACGACGGGAGCGGACGAGCCTATGGCCTGTTGCCGAACGCTATGAACAGCACCTTGTCCCGATCTAGGTCTCGGACTCGGCAAGAATTCACTTGGGTCAGTCGAAAAGGTCGGCCACGATGCCGATAAGAATCGTTCGACTCGGAACGTCGCGAAGCAAGAATGAGGGAGTCCGCCTGGGGACGGTCCGCCGTCCGCCCCGAGGCGTGCCGAAGCAAGAGTTCGCCAGGCGCGATTGGTACGACGTCTGGTTTCCGAATCTCGCGCCGAGTGTTCCGACGATGAAGCTCGCCCTGCGCGCGCAAACGCCGAAGGAGTGGGCGCGATTCTTCAAGAAATACCGCGCCGAAATGAAAACGCCCGCGAACCGCCGCACGCTCGATCTGCTTGCGGCGCTGTCGCGCCACGCGAATTTCTCGGTCGGCTGCTATTGCGCGGAGGAGTCGCGTTGCCATCGCTCGATGCTTCGAGCGTTGTTACGGGAACGGGGTGCCGCGATAGCGAAGTAGGCGCCTTCAACAACTACTGTCGCGCGCCATCGCGCTCGCGGGCGCGGTACCACGATCGGATGCGCGCCAGCGCCGGCCGCTCGATGCCGTAGGTGAGGAGCGTGGCGAGCAGCAGCGCGCTGAGGATGGCGATCGGGATCGCCAGCGCGACGCTGACGCCGTGCGCGTGCATCCAGTCGAGAAGCTGGTAGCCGAGGTTGCGGTGGATCAGGTACAGCGAATACGAAATCGCGCCGAGCCACAGGGTCGGTTTCGCGACCAGGAATCGCAGGTAACCGTGCGTTGCCGCAAAGAACAAGGACAGAATCACGGCGATCACGGCGAGACCGCTCCATCCGTGAATGACGAATTCGGCGGTGACCGCGAGCGCGATCAAGCCGACGCGAGAGGGCGACCATGCGTGTTTCATGGCATCGAAGAACACAACGCCGATTGCAAAATACGGCGCGAAATCCAAGGCGAACAACAACGCCAGCCAATCGCGCACCGGCTCTTGTCCCGGCGCGATGACCGGCAACGCCAGCGCCCACACGCCGGCGCCGACCAGCCACACCACGACCACCCATCGCACTTGGCGATGCCACCCGAGCGCGAACAGCCACGCGGCGTTGAGATAAAACGCCAGTTCCAACGACAGGCTCCAATACACCACGTCCAGGTGCGGGAACCGAAGGAACTCCTGAAACATCGTGAGATTGGCCATGGTGCCGCCCAGCCAAAAGTTTTCACCGAACAGGGAAACGCTGACGAGGGTGGCAAGGATGAGCGTGGCCCAGTACGTGGGATAGAGTCGAGAAAATCGCAGCACCGCGAATTCCCGTACCGAACGGCATCGGTCGAGCGTCATGAAAATAACGAAGCCGGAAATGACGAAGAACAACTGAACCGCGTATATTCCGAACGCATTCGGGATAGGAACGAAAACGGGTTCCAGTCGGTCGTTCCAGTGCGGGACATAGTGCGCCAGCACCACCCACAGGGCCGCGAACCCTCGCAGCACGTCGATCTCCTGCAATCGGTCGGTTCGCGCGCGCGCCGTTTTAGCTCCGCCGAAGTTGTGGCCGGGAGGCGCCGTCATTGGGTGTTGATGGTTGGCAAGTAAATCGCCATCGCTGGATGATCGTCGGTCATTGGGTGCCGTGGGCGCAACCCCTTGTCGCCGTCCGTTGTCGTAAATTTAGGTGTGCATCGGTAAGTGTAGTTAACGCCAACGCCAAAATAGATTGTGGAAGCCCTTATCCTTTCAACCGCCGTTGTCGCGCTCGCCGAGATGGGCGACAAGACCCAGTTGCTCTCTTTTCTGCTTGCCGCGAGGCTCAAACGGCGAATGCCGATCATTCTGGGCATTCTTTTCGCGACGCTCGCCAATCATTTCCTCGCGGGCTACGCGGGCGTGTGGCTGGCAGGCCTAGTATCGCCCCAGGCGCTGCGGTGGATCGTTGCGCTGTCATTCTTCGCCTTCGGCGCGTGGGTGTTGAAGCCGGATAAGCTTGAGGAAGACCGGAACCTCCGCGGTGCCGGCGTATTCCTGACGACCCTTGTTGCATTCTTTCTGGTGGAGATGGGCGACAAGACGCAGCTCGCAACCGTCGCGCTCGCGGCGCGCTACGAGTCGCTCGTTACGGTCGTTCTTGGAACGACGCTCGGCATGATGATCGCGAACGTCCCCGCGGTTTGGATCGGTGAAGCGCTGGCGCATCGCGTGAACATGAAGGCGACGCGGTGGGTGGCGGCGGGACTCTTCGTCGTTCTTGGCGTCTTGGCGCTGTTCGCGCCGACGCCGGGCGCGTAGCCGGACGTCGCATTTGAAGAGTATCGGCAAACGATGATTCGACTTCTGAAGTTCAGCGCGATTTATTTCGCGTTGGTGTTTGGCGCCGGATTCGCGCTCGGCCCGATTCGCGTTCTTTGGTTGGTTCCGCGCGTCGGCGAACGACTGGCGGAGTTGATCGAAGCGCCGATCATGCTGGCGGTGGTCGTGTTCGCGGCGCGATGGATCGTTCGCCGGCTGGGACCGGATACCACGCCATCCGACGGCGTGATCGTGGGCTCGGTGGCGCTTGGACTCTTGTTGAGTTGCGAGTCTGGCGTGGTCCTTTGGCTTCGTGGTCTGAACATCGCCGAATACGTTGCGAGCCGGGATCCCGTCGCCGGCGCGGTTTACCTGGTGTTGCTCGCTTTGTTTGCAGTGATGCCGTTGGTGGTCGCGCACGTTCTTCGCGGGGGTTCCTTGTCTTCCGGCAAAACGCGATGATTGACACTATGCGGCCCACTTGCAATGGCGCCAGCGGTCGCAAGCATTCGTGGGAGCCGCTCGGCGCGCTGCGGTTCGGCGGTGACTCAATACGAACGTGAACCCGTAAAGGAGACCGAGATGGACTGGAATGCCGTATCCGCCATCGCAGGAATCTTCGCCGCGATTTTCGTGGCCCTCACCGTGGTTTACCTGGCGCTTCAGATCAAAAGCAGTACGAAGGCCACGCACTCGCAGACCTACCACCTCGCCACGTCGGCGCTTGCCGAGATGGCCGCCATCGTTGGCAGCGACAAGGAGCTTGCCAGGATATTCCGGATCGGAATGGCGGACCCCGACGCATTGACGGAGGATGAGTTCACCCAGTTCGGCTATCTCGGCATCAGCCTGTTCCGTCGTTTCGAGAGCGTGTACTTCCAGTACCAGGCGGGCATGATCGACGAAGACTTCTGGATTGGCCACCGCGAGAACATCCTCTGGTTCTTCCACCGTCCGGGCACACAGCGCTGGTGGAAGGACCGCAAGTCTGCGTTCAGCAAACGCTTTCGGGAATTCCTGGACAACTCGACGCCCATCGACGTTGCATCACCGGAAACGCGCCGCCTGTAAACAAGGCGGCCGATCAACCGGTTTTTGTCGGACCGTGGTTGCTCTAAGAAAGTTTGCGTGCTTGCCCGAGCACGTCCGGATTCACGACGTTGATCGGCGTGCCGGCCGCGTAGGCGACGATTTGATCGAAGATATCGGCGAACTGGATTTCGTATTCGTCGCGCGTGACGTAGCCGATGTGCGGGGTGCAGACGACATTGTCCATGGCGAGCAGGGGATCGCGCACGTCGCGCAGCGGCTCCTGTTCGTACACGTCGACCGCCGCCATGCCGGGCCGACCGGCACGCAGCGCGCTCACCAGCGCGCCCGGCGCGACCAGCGGCGCGCGGCTGGTGTTGACGAGCAGTGACGTCGGCTTCATGCGCGCCAGGTCGTCGGCCGTGACGATGCCGCGCGTCGCATCGAGTAATCGCATGTGCAGCGAGAGGACATCGCACGTTTCGAAAAACGCTTCCTTGCTCGAAGCCACCGCGTGGCCGTCGGCGCGGGCGCGTTCGAGCGATGCCGGCCGTGCCCACACGAGCACGTTCATTCCGAACGCTTTGCCGTAGCCGGCAACGACAGCTCCAATCCGTCCGTAACCGAAGATGCCAAGCGTCTTCCCACGAAGCGTGTGGCCGACCCCGATCTGCCAGTTGCCTGCCTTCATGGCCGCGGCTTGTTGCGGAATCCGGCGCATCGCCGCCAGCACCAGCGCCCAGGTGAGTTCCGCAGCCGCATACGACGGCGTGTCCACATGCATGTTCGAGGAGACAATGACGCCGAGGCGCGTGCACGCGGCGACGTCGATGTGCGGGTATACGCTGCGTTGGCTGATGAGCTTCAAGTTCGGCAGTCGTTCGAGCAGCGGTGCGCGAATCTGCGTGCGCTCGCGGATCAGCACCAGCGCCTCGGTGTTCTTCAAGCGCCCGGCGAGCGTATCGATATCCTGAACATGGTCGTTCCAGATTTCGACGTCATGGCCGGCGAGCTTCCGAAAGCACGGGAGCGTGCGCAGCGTATTGAAATAGTCGTCGAGGATAGAAATCTTCACTGCTCGCGGTCCCGGCGCGGCGCGTCGAACTCTCTTGTTATTTGTTCGTCGGGAGTTCTCATCTCTCCGCGCGCGAGAAAGCTCGCTCACACGAGCTTTCGTATTTGGCGCGCCCGGAGAGATTCGAACTCCCGACCACCTGGTTCGAAGCCAGGTACTCTATCCAACTGAGCTACGGGCGCGAAATGCTGTGCCTGTCATCCCTGGCGAAACGATTTGTCGCCGATAATCCCCCGCCTTGCCTTCCGTGGCAAGGCGCTCAGCGGCGCGAACAAACGTTAAGCTGTTCGCGAACCTCCGCTTCGCCCAACTGAGCTACGGCCGCGTGACGGCTTCCAAGACTAACCGCTTTTTGTAGTTCGTGCTTCGCGCATCGACTAACCGGGTTCTCCGTAGATAAAGTCGTCCACCACGACCATATCCGGATTGGCGCCGGTTTGTGTCACGTCGTTAAGGCCAAGGGCCGCGGCACCCGCCGTGATACGCACGCGCGAAATCACGCGTTCGGTGAACGTCACGCCAAGAAACGATAGGCTTTCATTTCCCGGAGTCGCCAAGATGTCGCGACTGAAGATCGAATTACCGCCGGCGTCGAAGTATTCGATCTTCGTGGAACCGGCGACATCCACATCGGTGAAGACCGCCCCAAAACCGGTGACCGTCGCGCGAGTGAACGTGCCCGGCACATAAAACGTGACGTCGAAGACGTTGTTGCTCAAACCCGAAAACAGCCGTGGCGAGCTGAAAGCGGCGAACGCCGTCGGGTAGGTGGCGTTGACGTTGCCGAACTCAGCCGGCGTCCCCGGGACGGCGGGGGCCGCGTCGGCGCTGATCTGGAATTGGGAGCGCGGATCGTTGTCGCCGACGATCACGCCGCGTGGCGCGATGGCGTTAAAGAAATCCTTCGGCAGGCGCGCGGGGGCGGAATCCTGGTCGCCGCCGTCCCACGTGATTTCGCGACGCCCGGCTCCTTGCGAGCCCACGGCGTTGCCGTTATTCGGATTGCCGATGTCCGCCCGGAACGCATTCACGGTCGCCTGAATCCCCGCTTGCGCATTTGCCTGCGGTCCGGCGGCGGTGGCTTCGCGGATGGTATTGACCACCGGCGCGGGCGCGGCTGCGGGTGCCGCACCTCCGCCGCCCCCGCCGCATGCCGTGATGCCTCCCAGTGTCAGCACCAGGACGGCGATCGTTCTCGCGGGCTTGCGACCGAAATTCGCGCCGGCATTCTCTGAGTTTGTCGACATCATTTGTTCCTCCCGTCGTACGAATGTTCCCGGATTACAACCCGTGCCCCCGTCGTCGTCAACCCGCGCAGATGCAGCCGGCGACTCGCGCCCTGCCGTCCAGCGTCACTTGTGTCGAAGGCAGAGGGCTTTTCCGAGCATAATCTGGCTACGGCGGCTATCGCGCTTCCGCCTGCGCGTTTGCAAAGTCGTCGTCGGTAACTGGCGCGGTGTGCGCGCAAGTACTCGACCAATAATGGCGCGTCTTGGTGGCACCTAATGCACGACCGCCGCACTGCGCTCGCGTTCGATCAGCACGCGTCGCAACAGTTTGCCGGTAGCCGATTTGGGCAGCTGCTCCATGAACTCGACCGAACGCACTTTCTTGTGCGGCGCCACGCGCGCGGCGACCCAAGCGAGTACCTCTTCGGCGCTGATCTCGCTTTTCTTCACCACGAACGCTTTGGGAACTTCGCCGGCCTCTTCGTCGGCGACGCCGATAACGCACGCATCCGCGATCGCGGGATTGCCGAGCAGTACCGCTTCCAGTTCCGCCGGCGCGACTTGCAGTCCTTTGTACTTGATCAGCTCCTTGGTGCGGTCGACGATGAAGATGTCGCCGTCGGCGTCGACGTAGCCGACGTCGCCGGTGCGCAGCCACCCGTCGGCGTCGATGGTCGCCGCGGTGGCGCCGGCCTGGCCGAGGTAACCCTGCATCACGATCGGGCCGCGCACCAGGATTTCGCCCTGTTCACCGGCCGGCACTTCGTTGTGGGTGCCAACGTCGACGATTTTACATTCCATATTGGGCATCAGCCGCCCGCCCGAGGCCGGCTTGATCTTGTCGGGCGTGGTGGGCCCGAGGTGGCTCGCGCCGCTCACCTCGGTCATGCCGTACGCCTGCGACACGCGAAAGCCGACGCGTTCGAACAGCGCGTTCGCGACCGTGTCGCTGAGCGGCGCCGCCGCCGAAAACGCTCCGCGTATCTTCGAGAGATTGAAGTTGGCGACGATCGGATGCTTGGCGAGCGCCAGCGCAATCGGCGGCACCACATGCATGATCGTGACGCCGTACTTCTGCACGAGCTGCAGATATTGTTCGAGATCGAAGCGCGGCATCGTCACCACGGTCGCACCCTGGTGGAGACTCAAGTTAAGAAACGCGACGATGCCGTAAATGTGGAAGAACGGCAGGAACGCGAGCACCGTGTCTTGCGGTATGACCAATTCGGCGTCGGTGACGCCCTCGAGCGCGCACAGCTGGGCGACCAAGTTGTAATGCGTGAGCATCACGCCCTTGGGCAATCCCGTGGTCCCGCTCGAATAAGGAAGGGCCACCATATCGTTGCGCGCGTCGATAGGAACGGCGGGCGCCGCCGCGTTGCCTGCGAGCAGCGCGGCGAACGGCGTCGCTCCTTCGGCGTCACCGAAAACAAAAAGCTCCTCGACCTTGGACTGTGCCGCGGCTTCGCGCGCGGTGGCGAGGAGCGGCGGCACGGTGAGCAGGAAGCGCGCACCCGAGTCGCTCAGTTGCTTGGCCAGTTCGCCCGCGGTGTAGAGCGGATTGACGGTCGTGGCGACGCCGCCGAGCGAGGCAATCGCATGAAAGGCCACCGCGTACTCGGGCACGTTCGGGCTATAGATCGCGAAGCGCTCGCCTTTCTTGAAGCCGCGCGCCGCGAGTCCGGCGGCGACGCGCGCGACCAGCACCGGCAACTGCGCGTACGTAATGGTGCGTCCGGTCGGGCCGTCGATGAGCGCGGGCTTGTCGCCGCGGGCGGCGGCGCCGGCGAGCACGAAGCTGCTCAGCGCGGTTTCCGGAATGTTGACATCGGGATACAGGCTGCGAAAAGGCATGGTCTCATCCTCCGGGGTTGGTACGCGTCGCGGCGCCCGTCTGCGGCGGGGCGTCCGGTCTCGAACGCGGAAGACCAGTATAGAGGCAATTTTCTTAACGCTCGACAACCGTCGCGGCGAGCGGTCTGGACCGTCTTCCACGGCTGCCCCGAAGCGCGCAACGCCATTGACCCGAAGGGCGCCGCTGCGTCCCGCGTGCCGTCGGGTCGAGGTCGATTTTCGCGCCGCTATCGGAAGCACCCTGCACACCCAACCGTTTCAGAATTCTTCCGTGTCGATCTCGGCCTGCGTCGCCGCGTTGTAGCGGGGACCCGCCACAGTACGCTGGTTGATCAGCGCGCCGAGCCGCGCCTTGACCTCGGCGCTGAGTCGAACATCGAGTGCGCCCAGGTTTTCTTCCAGGTGTTCGATGCGCGTGGTGCCGGGGATCGCCAACACCTGTTCGCCCTGCGCCAGCAGCCACGCCAAGGCGAGTTGGCTCATTGTGCAGCCGATTTCGCGGGCGATAGCGGCGTAGCCGTCGAGCAGCCTCAGGTTGGCGGAATAGTTCCCGCTTTCAAAGCGCGGCATGTTGCGTCGAATGTCCCTCGCATCGAGCGTCGATATATCTTGCAGCCGGCCAGCGAGGAACCCGCGGGCGAGGGGGCTGAAAGCAACGACGGCGATCCCAAGCGCCCGGCAAGTCTCGAGCGCGGCGATTTCGGGATTGCGCGTCCAAAGGGAATACTCGGTTTGCAGCGCGGCGATCGGATGCACGGCGTGTGCCTTGCGCAGCGTCACGGCCGATACTTCGCTCATGCCGATGGCGCGTACTTTCCCCGCGCGCACGAGGTCGGCGAGCGCGCCGACGCTTTCCTCGACCGGAATTTTCTTGTCCCAGCGGTGCAAGTAGTACAGATCGATGGCGTCGATCTGCAAGCGCTTGAGGCTTTCCTCGCAGGTACGCTTAATCGTCTCGGGCCGGCCGTCGATGACGCGCTTGCCGTCCACGCCGGTCATGCCGCATTTGCTTGCCACGACGATCTTCGAGCCGGCGCGCGACCGATACGGATTGAGCACGCGGCCGACGAGCGATTCATTGGCACCGAAGCCGTACAGCGCCGCGGTGTCGAAGAAATCGACGCCGAGTTCCACCGCGCGGCGCAGCACCGCCTCGGCCACATCGGTCGGCGGCGGCACGCCGTAGGCGTGACTCAGGCTCATGCACCCGAACCCGATCGGGCGGACACTGAACGGCCCGACCCGGCGCGCGGCGGGCGATGTCATTTGGCGAGCAGCTGCTGCTCCAGTTTGTGCAGCGTGCGGTAGCAGGGCAGCACCTGCGCGACGCTGGCGTTCGGTTCGCGACGCTCGCGAATCGCCGCGAAGAACTCGCGGTCCTGCAACTCGATGCCGTTCATCGACACATCGACCTTGGAGACGTCGATCTTCTCGTCCTTGCCGTTGAACAAATCGTCGTAGCGCGCGAGGTAGGTGCCGGTATCGCCGATGTAGCGGAAGAAGGTGCCGAGTGGGCCGTCGTTGTTGAAGCTCAAGCTGAGCGTGCAGATCGCGCCGGTCGAGCTCTTCAACTGGATGCTCATGTCCATCGCGATGCCGAGCGTCGAGTGGATCGGCCCCTGTATCGCGTTGGCCTGCACGACGTCGGCGCGCGTCTGGTACGCGAACAGGTCGACCGTGTGCGCCGCGTGATGCCACAGCAGATGATCGGTCCAGCTGCGTGGCTGGCCGAGCGCGTTCATGTTGGTGCGGCGGAAGAAGTATGTCTGTACGTCCATCTGTTGGATGTTGAAGTTGCCGGCGACGATCTTCTTGCGTACCCACTGATGGCTCGGATTGAAGCGCCGCGTGTGGCCGCACATCGCGACCAAGCCGGTCTGCTTCTGCAACGCGACGACTTCCTCGCCGTCCTTCAGCGCGTCGCACAGCGGAATCTCGACCTGTACATGCTTCCCGGCCTTCAGGCATGCAATCGCCTGCGCCGCGTGCATCTGCGTCGGCGTGCACAAGATCACGGCGTCGAGTTCCTTCAGCGCCAAGCTGTCGGCGAGTTCGGTCGCGACGTGCTTGATGCCGTACTTCGCCGCGACTTCCTTGGTCTTGCCGAGTTCGCGTCCGATGACCGAGACGACCTCGATGCCGTCGATGTTCTTGATCGCATCCAGATGCTTGACGCCGAAGGCGCCGGCGCCGGCGAGCGCCACGTTGACGGTCTTGCTCATGTGTTCTCCAGAATCAAATGGCCCACCGCGGTGTTGCTGGCGGGTACGTGATAGAAACGATGCACAACCTTGGGCGCACGGTCGCTCATGGCGCCGCGGGCGATCAGCCACATGACCAATTCGATGCCTTCGGAGCCGGCTTCGCGCACGTACTCGATGTGCGGAACCTGGGCCAGGTCCGCGGGATCGGCGATCAGGCGGTCGAGGAAGCGGTTGTCCCATTCCTTGTTGATCAGCCCGGCGCGCGGCCCTTGCAGCTGATGGCTCATGCCACCGGTGCCCCAGATCTGGACATTGAGCGGCTCGTCGAACGTCTCGACCGCCTTGCGGATCGCGCGGCCAAGGTTATAACAGCGCCGGCCCGACGGCACCGGGTATTGCACGACGTTGACCGCGAACGGAATCACGCGCAACGGCCATTCTTTGGGTTGCCCGCACATGAGCGAAAGCGGCACCGTCAGACCGTGGTCCACGTCCATTTTGTTGACGATCGTCAGGTCGAACTCGTCCTGAATCACCGACTGGGCGATGTGCGCGGCCAATTCCGGATGACCGATCACTTTCGGCACCGGGCGCGGACCCCAGCCTTCGTCTGCGACTTGGAACTCGGCCGCGGTGCCGATCGCGAAGGTCGGAATGATTTCCAGGCTGAACGCGTCGGCGTGATCGTTGTAGACAAGGAACACCACATCGGGCATGTGCTCCTTCAACCACTGCTTGGACCTTTCGTAGCCGGCGAACAGCGGCTGCCAGTAGGGCTCGCCGGTGCGGCCGTGGTCAAGCGCCGCGCCGATCGCGGGTACGTGCGAGGTATAGACGGATGCGGTGATTCGGGCCATGTTCAAGTTCTCATTTCTTTCCCGCTTTGCCCTGGGGCTGGCGGTGCGGCTGGGCGTCGCCGTCTTCGCCGAGGTAACGATTGCCCTCGATCGAGCGGCCGCCGTGGACCATCATGGCCCGATACTCCTGCTCGGTCATGCCGGTCATGCTGCCGGCCATCTGCTGGTACGACTTGCCGTCGGTCGCGCCGATCTTGGCGAGGAAGTAGATGTTACCGCCGAGCCCGATGCAGCGGTTCAGGTCGCGCGCCAGCACGGCCTGCTTCTGCTCCTCGGTCATCGCCCATTCGTCGAGGTAGGCGCGTTCGTTCGCCTTGAAGCGCGCGCGGTTTTCGGCCTTCATTAGCGACATGCAAAACTGGTTCAGCCAGTAACCCCGGCGGGACTGTTCGGCATCGAAGATCGTCGTGCCCGGAACATCGAGATAGGGTTTGTCGAGCGGCATGGGTTACTCCTCAGCGAGTCTCATCGGGCCAGTACAGGCGCATCGGGTTGTCGACCAGCAGCATGCGCTGCAATTCCGCGGTCGGCGCGATATGCGGAATCCAGTCCACCAACAACCCGTCGTCGGGCACGTGGCCCCGAAGGTTTGGGTGCGGCCAGTCGGTGCCCCACAGCACGCGGTCGGGGAAGGTCTCGACCATGCGTCGCGCGAACGGAACGACATCGCGGTAGGCCCCGTGTTCCAAATGGGGTTCGCCGTTCAACGCGCGCGGGCCGGACACCGACAGACGCTCGGGACAACTCACCTTGCTCCACACGTTCGCATACTCACGCATCAACCGCACGAAGCGTTCGAACTCGGGTCCGTCGACGGGCTTGGTCACATCGGGCCGACCCATGTGATCGACGACGACCGTGGTTGGGAGCGCGGTGAAGAAGTCCCACAGCTCCGGCAGGTCAACCGCTTCGAAGTAGACGACCACGTGCCAGCCGAGCGGCACGATGCGCCGGGCGATTTCCATCAACTCGTCCTTTGGCGTGAAGTCGACCAGCCGTTTTACAAAATTGAAGCGCGTGCCGCGCACGCCGGCCTCATGCAGCGCGCGCAGCTCGGCGTCGGTGATCGAGCGCTTGACGGTGGCGACACCGCGCGCCCGCCCCTTCGACGTGCGGCAGGCATCGACCATCGCGCGGTTGTCGGCACCGTGGCAGGTGGCCTGCACGATCACGTTGCGCGCGACGCCCAAATGGTCGCGCAGCGCGAACAGCTGCTGCTTGCCGGCATCGCAGGGCGTGTACTTGCGCTCGGGCGCGAATGGAAACTCCGCGCCGGGTCCGAACACGTGGCAATGCGCATCCACGCTGCCTTGCGGCAACTTGAAGCGCGGTTTGGACGGGTTCGCGCACCAATCGAGCCAGCCGGGGGTTTTTTGGAACGCCGTCTCAGCCATTCTTTCTCACATGGGAAAGCAAACGATCGGCCTCGGTGCGCCAGTCGGCGCTGCGCGCGAATCCGGCCTGTCCGCGCGCGCCGAACACCTCGCCATCGGCGAGGTCGGCGATCCAGGCCTGGCGCTCGGCAGTGCCGGCGGCCGACCAAGGCTCGAGTCCCGCTTCGCGCACGGTTCGTGCGGCTTCGCGCATTTCCTCCGAGCGGCGGCGGCCATGCTCGATCGCGCGCTGGAAGAAGTACGCGCCCTGTTTTTCCCAATCGATGCCCGAAAAGGTCTCTTTCAACGATGCCAGCACCGCATCCTCGACGCCGTAGTGCCGCGCCGCGGTGAAGCTCTCGATGACCATCGCCTCCAGGCCCTTGATCATCACGCTGCGACACATCTTGGTGGCGGAGGCCACGCCGAGCTTGTCGCTTGCCACCTTGGCGTCAAAGCCGAGCGCGTTAATAAGGGGCGCAAACCCCGCCGCACGCGCGCCGCCGATTAGCATCGGCACCTTGATGCGATACGGCGGAATCGAAGTCATCACCGCACTCTCGACATAGCATCCGCCGGCGCCGTCGATCAGTTGCGCCGCCTTCGACTTCGCGCCCGGCGAAGCGGTGTTGAGATCGAAAAACCACGCGCCGCGGCGGATCGCCGGCGCGCAGGCTTGCGCGACGTTCACCGTCTGGCTTGCGGTCACCGCCGAGATCACGAGGTCGGCCTCGGCCGCCAACTCCGTGTGCGAGGTATATAAGTGCACGCCGTGCTTGGCGGCGTGCACTTTCAGCGGCGCCTCGGTCGGCCCGCCGAGCTTGATGTCGTAGGTGCCGACCGGCGCCGCGCCCAATTTGCGCAAGTCCTCGGCCAGGATGCGGCCGACCTCGCCGTAGCCGACGAGGCCGATGCGCCACTGCAGGGGGTTGGACGGAATGTTCATCACGGCGCGCCGCTCAGTCGATGTACTTGAGCCCGGCTTTTGCCAGCGGCTCGCGCATCTCGTACATGTCGAGCCCGAGCACGCCGGCGGCGAGCTTGGCGCGCTTCTCGGCTTCGTTGCTTTCGCGCGCCTCGGCGGCGTCGGCGGTCTTCTGCGCGAGCGACGCCGGCACGACGACGACACCGTCGTCGTCGGCGATCACCACGTCGCCAGGATTGACGTGCGCGCCGGCGCAGACGACCGGCACGTTGACCGAGCCGATCGTCGCCTTGATCGTGCCCTTGGCGCTGATGGTGCGGCTCCACACCGGGAAGGGCATCGCGGTGAGGTCCTTCACGTCGCGGCAGCCGCCGTCGATCACGAGCCCTTTGGCGCCGCGCGCCTTGAACGAGGTGGCGAGCAGGTCGCCGAAGAAGCCGTCGGTGTTGTCGGCGGAGCAGGCCGCGACGACGACGTCGCCCGGCTGAATCCGCTCGGCGACGACGTGCATCATCCAGTTGTCGCCGGGGTGCATCAGCACGGTGACCGCGGTGCCGCAGATGTGCGCCCCAGGATAGATCGGCCGCATGTAGGTTTTCATCAGCCCGAGGCGTCCCATCGCCTCGTGCACCGTGGCCACGCCGAAGCGCGACAGTTTGTCGACGACGGCCTTGTCGGCGCGCACGATGTTGCGCTTGACGACGCCGAGCTGGGTCAGGTGAGCGTTCATGGTTGCGTTTCCTCGTTGATCATTTGCCGCGCTTCTTGAGCGCCGCGTCCAGTCGCGGGTAGACGCGCCGCGCGTTGCCCTCGTAGACCTTGCGCTTGTCCTCGGCCGACAGAATCGTCGAGGCCTCGACGTAGCGCTTGGTATCGTCGTAGTAGTGGCCGGTCTCCGGGTCGATGCCACGCACGGCGCCGATCATCTCGCTCGCGAACAGCACATTGTCGACCGGGATTACCTTGGTCAACAAGTCGATGCCCGGTTGGTGATAGACGCAGGTATCGAAGAAAATGTTTTTCAGCAGGTGGTCCTGCAACAGCGGCTTCTTCAGCTCCTGCGCCAAGCCGCGGAAGCGGCCCCAGTGGTAGGGCACGGCGCCGCCGCCATGCGGAATCACGAACTTGAGCGTCGGGAAATCCTTGAACAGGTCGCCCTGAATGCACTGCATGAAGGCGGTGGTATCGGCATTGAGATAATGCGCGCCGGTGGTGTGGAAACAGGGATTGCAGCTGGTGCTGACGTGGACCATCGCCGGGATGTCGTACTCGACCATCTTCTCGTAGATCGGGTACCAGTGGCGGTCGGTGAGCGGCGGCTCCTTCCAGTGGCCGCCCGAGGGATCCGGATTTAAATTGATGGCGACGAAACCGTACTCCTTCACGCACTTCTCGAGCTCGGGGATACAGGTCGTCGGGTCCACGCCGGGCGACTGCGGCAGCATCGCCGCGCCGATGAAGTTTTCGGGAAAAAGCCGCGAGACGCGAAAGCAAAGCTCGTTACAAATCGCCGCCCAGGTCGACGACACCTTGAAGTCGCCGATGTGGTGCGCCATGAAGCTCGCGCGCGGCGAAAAGACGGTGAGGTCGGAGCCTCGCTCCTTCATCTTCTTCAGCTGGTTGGTCTCGATCGATTCGCGCAGCTCGTCGTCGCCGATCTTCAGCTCCGAGACCTTGGGCATCGCGGACGGGCCCTTGATGCCGGCGATCTGGCGGTTGCGCCACTCCTCGAGCGCCTTCGGCGCGGTGGTGTAGTGGCCGTGGATGTCGATGATCATCGATGGGCTCCCGGTGTTCCCGATGTTTTGGTTAGTGGGGTCATGCCGGCTCCATGCCGTGGCGTCGTTTGGCGTCCACGGCGGCGGGTGAACGCATGAAAGCGAGCAACGCGCGCACGGCCTCGGGCTGGATCGACGTGACGCACAGGCCGCCCGAGAAAGTGGTGACGATCTCGATACTGGCCGGCATCGGGCCGAGCACGTCGATGCCGTTAACGTGCATCAATTCGCTGTGCTGCTGAAAGCCGAGCTCGACCTCACCGTTCGCCACCAGCTGACCCACCGGCACACCCGGCGGCGCCCGCACGATGCGGCTGCGAACGGCGTCGGCAATACCCCAGCGCTCGAACAGCTTCGTCAGCGCCGCGCCGCTCGGCCCGGTGGAATAGCCGAGCGAGCGCGCGGACAGCACGGCGCGCCGCAACGCGTCTTCCGAGCCGATGTCCGGCCGCGGGCTGCCTTTGCGCACCGCAATCGCCACCGGTGAGCGCACGAGGTCGGCTTTGCTGTCGGCGACCACGCGTCCGGCGGCAACCAGCTCGTCGATCGCATCGGCGGCAAGCACCACCACGTCAAAGGGCTCGCCGGCCTGCACGCGTTTGGCAGCATCCACGCCGCCCACGGATTCGAACACGACCACGACGCTGCTGCGCTGCCGGTACGCGCCGGCCAATTCGGCCAGCACCCGGCGCGTCGCCATCGACGAGATGCCGGAGATCCTGGCGGTCATATCAGTTTCGCGCAGCATCGCAGCAGGCGCACCGACGTGCTAGGCGCAGGAAAGAGGCGGCGGCTTCCGTGGAGGACGACATTGCATGTATTGCCGCGCTCGCTGATTTCGTTAACAACGTCAAAACTCAAGAATTTGCGCGGTGGCACTTGGAAGGCTGACATTTTATAGGGAACGGGTTTCTTGTTGCCAGAACCGGTTCACGAAACGACCCAAATACCGGCAGCAGAGTTGGCGACTATCGAGGGGGAAAGCACCGGCGCGGTCAAGCTCGAAGGATTCTCGCTGCATGCTGGTGTGGTGGCGCAAGCCCATGAACGCGACAAGCTCGAACGTCTCGTGCGCGACATCACCCGCATCGCGATCTCGGAAAAGCGCCTCGGGCAAGCCGGGCGGGACAAGCGGGACGACCACCCCGCTATTGCGAAGCCGTGATGCCGCCGTCGAGGTAGAGGAGCTGCATCTGCGCGATCGACATGCCGGTGAACCGCAGGCGCTCGATCAGTTCGAGCCAGCTTACGTGACGCTCGTGGTACACGCGCCGCCCGCCGCTGTCGCGCACGACGCCGGGTATCAGCCCCTGCCGCTCGTACCAGCGAATCGTGTGCACGCTGCGCCCGGTGCGCTCGGCCAGCTCGCCGATGCGAAGCGGTTTAGGGACGGGCTTCATGCGCCAGGTCTCGGATCATCGACTACCGTAGACTAATGCCATAAGCACGCCGAAGACCAGGAGCGCGATGACAAAGTCGCGGTTACGTTCGTAATCACGCCGAGCCGAGCGAATACGCACGAAAGGCGGCGATGGGGTTCGCTACGGCTGCCCGTTAAGCACGGTCGCGGCGAGTTCGGTATCGAGATATTCCTTCAACTCCCGCATCGTGCCGTCCCGCATGCGGATGACGTAGCAATACTCGTTGTGGTACGGCTTGCCGGATCGAGTGGTCACGCGCCCGCGGCATTCGACCACGGCGTAATCGCCGTCGGTGAGTATGCGCTGCGCCGTGTTCGTGTACCGGTCCGCGAACTGCGCGAACAGCGGCTTCATCAGTTCATCGAGCACCGCCCGCTTTCCGCGATACGTCTTCGACCACTTGGTGCCGCCGGGAATCGTCCAGCAGAAATCCTCCGCCATCAAATCGACGAACGGCTTGCCGTTGCTTTTCGCCAACTCGGCAAATGCCGCCTGCAAAATCTCCTTGTTCTGTGCCGCATTCATCTGATTTACCTCGTCAGGTTGTTCTTACGGTTTCAATGCGGCATGAATTAAACACGCTAGAGCGCGCTCTAGGTCAAGCGAGGGCGGTATGTGCATCGCAATCCGCCGCGGCATTGAAGCTACAGAAACCGGATCGCCGAGTCCGGGCGGAGCGGACAAAAAGGGACTCTCGATCGGAGGTCGGATATCTCACATTCTGGGTGTAAAATCACGTTATACAGAGAGGTAACGGCGATGGGCGCAATTTCATACAATCGTTTTCGCAACAACCCAGACAAAGTGTTCGAGGAAGTTGTCGATACCGAAGAAGCCGTCACGGTTACTCGTGAAGATGGCCGTGATGTGGTGATTATTCCTGCGAAGGAATTCGAATCCTGGAAGGAAACACTCTATCTTCTCGGTAGTAAAAGGAACGCCGCAAGGCTGCGTTCAGCAGTCAAGGAAATCGAGGCCGAGATTGCCCGCCGGCGGCGTTGAAGTCTGGTGGTCCAAACGCGCCAAGGAAGATATAAGCTATTGGCGCCGGCGCAACCGCTCTATCGCGACCCGCATCGAAACTCTGATCGAAGACATCAAGCGCAATCCCTTCGAGGGGATCGGTAAGCCGGAGCCGCTTAAGCACGCTTTCGCCGGATATTGGTCTCGTCGAATCACCAAGGAACACCGCCTTGTCTATCGGTACGAAATGGATACGGTCTTCATCGCCCAATGTCGGTTCCACTACGACAAGTAGATCGGTTTGTTCGCGCTTTTTCATTTCCGCCCCTTGAGCGCGATTACTACGCCATCAGCTTTCGCTGAGCCGGCAATAACAGCAACAGCAAACCCGCCAGCAGCCACAGGGCCGTCGGCGTGCAGCCGAGGATCGCGTGAGCCAGCCGGCCGACGACGCGCGCGACGCGATTCGCCATTGCGCCCATCGAAAAATCCATGAACGTGAAAATCAATTGATCGAGCGCGAGGGCGAGCAGGACCTGCTTGCTCGAAATGCCCGCCATCAAGGCGCCAGGCTCGAATAGCTGGCGCAGGGTCGCCGGCGCGGCCTGGTCATCCGCTTGGCTATCTATCTAGTGGGAATCGATCGAGCCTGGTTCTTTTCATTGCGCCGGCGAAAAATAACGAACGGCACCTTGTGCGATTTGTCGATACGCGGGAGGATCACCCGATCATGAGGGTGGCGACTTTGAGTACTCTGTCCGTTCGTGTCTGGTTGCTGGCGACCGCTCTGCTCGCGGTGACCGGCTGCGCGGGTACGCAGATCCATTCGACCACCGAGCATCGCGCATTCGCGCTCAAAGCGGGGGACTTGCCCGCGCATGGGATCGCGTTCATCACGCCTTCCACCGTTACCGGTCAGGAGGAAGAACGTCAGGCCGTGGCCTTTATCTTCGCGTCGGTGATGGCGCGCGATCTGCCCAACGTGCGTATCGTCCCGCTTCCCGAGACGCTGAGCGCGGTGAACGGCAACGGGTTGGCCGACGAATACCGGACGATGTACGCCGATTACCGCGACACCGGCATCTTCCTGCGCACAACGCTTAAAAAAATCGGCGAGGTCACGGGTGTGCGCTACGTCGCACAGATCAAGCTTGCCGGTTTCAGCCAGGGTTCGATGACCCGTTTCGGGTTTCTGGGCCTGCGGATCGTGGACACGCAGTACGCGAAGATTCGCCTGTTCTTCCAAATCTGGGACAGCGCCGATGGCAGCATCGTGTGGGAGGGAACGCACGAGCTGGTCTACGCCGAAGATGACACCTCCGAAAAGGGC
>DASWLD010000135.1:0-4069 GCA_036396275.1 Burkholderiales bacterium | reverse complement strand
CGGGTCGCGGCCGAGCACCGGCGGGGTCAGCGTGTAGAAGAACGGCTCCCGGCTGAAATACGCGAGCGCCGCTCGGACCACGTCGCTATCGGTGTGCGCCGCGGCGCGCCAGCGCGCGGCCAAGTCGCGCACTCGATCGCTTATCCCAGGGGGTAGCGCCAACGCGCGCGCGCGTCTCGCCCTGTCGAGTTCACCGGTTCGGTAGCGCGTGTACGAGGCGAACTCGAACGTCTGGCGTTCGCGCTGCGTTCGCGCTGTTTCGTAAACGAAGCCGGCGCGCTCGCGCAGGCCGGCGGGAACCGCGAACGGCATGTCCAGCGCAGGAATCCAGGAATTGTCGCTCGGTTCCAGCACCAAGCGATAGCGCACCGGATTCCCCACCGACCGCAAGACGTTGCGCGCCGGCAGCGCTGCGCCCCCGTCCCAAATCGCTCCGTCGGTGTCCCAAAAAACTCGTACCCGCCAGTAAAGCGCGCTGTTCGGTGGCGGTGCGTCGTCAAAGTAAGCGCGGAACGCAACCGCGTCGGAAAGCGTAAGCGAACCGATCGCGCCGGGTTGCATTTGCTCCGGGATACCGGTCGTGGCCCGCGTAGCGGACGACTGGATTCCCCAAAGGGCGTCCGGCAATCGCGGAAACAACAGGTAGGCCACCAGCATCAGCGGTATCGCTTGCGCGACCAATATCGACGCGAGGCGTGCCACGGCAACGGGCGTTAGCGCGGGATTCTGCAGGCGCACCAGCGCGGCCGTCACGGTCACCACCGAGAACAGCGTGTACAGGCCAAGCACCAGCGAATTGTCGAATAAGAACCCACCGAGCACGACGAGCAACAACAACAGCGCCGCGAGCACCGCGTCGCGTAGCGCGCGCAGCTCAAGCAACTTGAGGCCGGTGAGCAAAACCAAAAGCGATACGCCCGGTTCGCGACCCAACAGACCGCCGAAATAACGATAAACCGCGATAAGCGCCGCCACCGCGAGCGCGCCGCGCAGCAACCGGCCAGGTTGCGGCCAGCGCCAGTGCGTGTGCAGGAAACGCCACGCCACGGCGGCCAAATAGCCGACACTGACCCAGAGGGGCAAATCGCGAAGCAGCGGTGCAATCACAATGACCGCCGTGCCGGTCAGCCAGTCGGCTGCGGTCGAATTCGGCGCCGCCGGCGCCGCGCGGACCGTGGCCAGGGTGGAATTCACGCGGGCGCCTCGTACAGCGCGAGCCGCTCCAAACAGCGCTCGCGATGCGTCGATCCGATCGCGGGCGGGATCGTCGCCCCCGGCATCCGCACGCCGTACGCGATTCCGCGTTGTTCCGCCATCAACACCCAGCGACAGAACAACTGCAGGCGCTCTTCGGTCGGCAGCGGTGCGAGTGTGTTCCATTCGAGCCAGATCAGCTGCTGCGCCGGCGCTTGGAATTGCTTGGTGTACCAGCCGTGACCGGCCGCGACCTTTTTCCACGCCACGCGCTGCATCGGGTCGCCGTGTCGGTACTCGCGCAGATCGGAAAAGTCTTCGCCGTCCGCACCGCCGCGGCCTTCGCGTGCGCTCGCCAGGCCCGGTGAATTCGGAAAGGACTGCTCGCGCGCGGGCCGCGGGTACACCAGACAGCGCGCCGGCAACTGAACGGCGCGCGACCACGCGTGCCACAACCCGACCGGAAAGCGCGTGCGCAGCTTAAGCGGTGGGATCGTCGCGTAACCGCGGCGCGATGCGAGAACCGGGATTTCGACGGCCGCCGCGCTGCGTGCCGGAACCGTCACGCGCTGCGATTGTCCGCCGCTTGATACGTCGACGGCTTGTCTCGAAACGGGGCTGTCGTTGTGCAGAACGATCGTGAATACCGCGCACTCGCCGGCGAAGACCGGACTGACCGATCCGGCCGTGATGCGCAGCCCCGCGAGGTTGCGGTGCGTGTGCAAGGTCGCGACCACGCCGACCGCGGCGAGCATGAAGGTGAGCGCGTAGGCGAGGCCATTCGCGTAGTTGACCGCGGCGAGCAGCATCACCGCGAGCATCGCGCCGTAATAGAGACCTTCGCGGGTCGGCAGGATGTAAAGCGCGCGCCGCTCGAGACGGATGTCGGGCGCCGCGTCGCTCGCGGTTATCGGACCGTGGCGCGCCCGAAACGCTCGCTGCAACGCCGGCGCAATCCGTTTGAGCATGGGAGCCGGACCCACCGCGGATACTTACGGAACCGCTACCGCCTTCAGAAGATCGGCGACGGCATCGGCTCGCGCCTCGGGCGCCAAGCGAACGCGATGACCGATGACCGCGTCGGCGACCGCCTGCACGTCTTCCGGCAGAACCAGCGCGCGGCCTTCGAGCACCGCCCAGGCGCGCGCCGCGCGCAACAGCGCCAAGCCGCCCCGCGGACTGAGCCCGACCGCGAGCGACGGGCTCTCGCGTGTCGCCGCGATCAGCAACTGGACGTAGTCGAGCAACGCCTCGGCCGCATGCACCCGTTCGGTTTGCTGCTGCAGCGCCAGCAGATCCGCGGGCTCGATTACGCGCGGCGTTTCGTTCAAGAGATCGCGGCGATCTCGCCCCTTGAGCAGCGCGCGCTCCGCGCGGTTGTCCGGGTAGCCGAGTTCGATGCGCATGAGAAAACGATCGAGCTGCGATTCCGGCAGCGGAAACGTACCGATCAAGTGATGCGGGTTCTGTGTGGCGATCACGAAGAACGGCTCGGGCAATTTTAGCGTGCTGCCGTCGCTCGTGACTTGGCGTTCTTCCATCGCTTCGAGTAGTGCACTCTGGGTCTTCGGCGTGGCGCGGTTGATCTCGTCCGCCAACACGAGTTGCGCGAACACGGGCCCGCGATGGAAATGAAATTTTTGCGTCTGCGGCTGGTAAATGGACACGCCGAGAATGTCCGCCGGCAACAAGTCGCTGGTGAATTGGATACGCTTGAACTCCAGTCCCAACACCTGCGCCAGCACGTGCGCCAGCGTGGTCTTTCCGACTCCCGGCAGATCTTCGATCAGCAAATGCCCGCGCGCGAGTAAGCACGCGAGCGACAGGCGAATCTCGCGATCCTTGCCGAGCACCACGCCGCCGATGGCGCGCGCCGCCGCCGCCATCGATTCGTGGGCGCTCTCAACCGCCGCGAGTGCGGCTTGCGTTGGGGCACCTAGCGCCATGCCATCTGCTCTCTAAACCCACAGGTAAACCGGGGCCACTTCCCGGATTTGATCGGTGCCAATGCTATTCTGGTGAGTGCACGAGATCATAACCTTCTTATCTTAGACCACGTTGTTTTTTACGGGTCCGTTGGCACGCCGGCCGGAACTTGCCGGAGTCGGAACATGCATATCGATCGCAGGTTGGCGTATTCGTTATGACGCGCAAGGCGAGAACCCCAAGATCCTCCGCGCGACCGTTCTTTGCGGGACCGCCAAGCCAGGATGACGCGGCCGTCGCCCGGGTTGCGCCCGATGATTTTGGATCCCGGTTCAGCTCCTATTCTTATCTCAAGTACTTGCCGCCGATTGTCTGGAGTTCGACGGTGCGCTCGCGCGGAGCTTGGCCGGCGATCCGGTCGATGCGGCGATTGTGCAGTCGATGAACCAAGTAGCGCGCACAAGGAGACCACGATTCGATTCTTGCAGACACTGCTGGCCGTCACCGTGGTCCTCGGGTGCGACGGCGCGACGGCGCGCGAAACATGGGTACTGAACAACCCGACCGCGCCACCGCTGACGAACGAGGCGAGCACGGGTTTTCTGGATCGCGTCGCGCGCGAGGCGTTTCGTCGCATCGACGTGGACATCCAGCTCGTTCGACTTCCGGCCGAACGCGGCTTGCGCAACGCCAATGCCGGCATCGACGACGGCGATCTCACTCGCATCGCCGGACTGGAGAGGCACTATCCGAATCTGGTGCGCGTCCCGGAAAAGATTATAGACTTCGAATTCACGGCGTTCTCGCGTCATCACACGATTCGTACCGACCGATGGTCGGCGCTGCGGCCGTACCGCGTGGGCATTATTAAAGGCTGGAAAATATACGAGGAAAATTTGCGCGGCGTCGTTACTCCGGTGTACGTCGACAACGCCGAACAACTGTTCAA
>DASWLD010000134.1:0-5819 GCA_036396275.1 Burkholderiales bacterium | reverse complement strand
TTGTCCGCGTCCGGTTCAAAACCGAACACGCGACCGTAAAAGTAAAGCTCCGTTTCGAGCGAACGCTTCACGTTGTGGGCGATGCGAAAACCGTGCTGCTCGCCGCGAAAGCCCACGTACGCGACCGGGACACCGCGTTGGCGCAAAACATGCACAAGACGATCCGTTTGACTGGGCGGAACCACGCGATCTTCCAAGCCTTGAAAAAAAATCACCGGGCACGCGATTCGTTCGGCGTGGTTCAGCGGCGAGCGTTCGCGGTAGCGTGCTTTCTCGGCCGGGTACGGTCCGATCAATCGGTCGAGATAGTGCGATTCGAACTTGTGCGTATCGTGCGCCAGCGCTTCGAGATCGCTGACGCCGTAGTAAACCGCACCGGCCTTGAATTCTCGGTGAAACGCGAGGGCGCACAATGTGGTGAAACCGCCGGCGCTGCCGCCGCGAATCGCGAGCCGCGCACCGTCGACCTCGCCCCGCGCAACGAGATAACGAGCCCCGTACGCGCAATCGTCGACGTCGACGACGCCCCATGCACCGTCGAGGCGCCGGCGATACGCGCGTCCGAAACCGGTCGAGCCGCGATAGTTCACGTCCAGCACCGCGAATCCGCGGCTGGTCCAGTACTGAATCTTCAGATTCAAGGCACTGGTGGCGGCGGACGTCGGTCCGCCGTGGATAAAAACCAAGAGCGGCGGTCGTTCGCTCGCGGGTGCCACCGCGTCACGATTGCGCGGCGCGTAGAAAAACGCGTGTGCCCGCTCGCCACCGCTGGTTTCGTATTCGATCGCGCGGGGAATCGAAATAAAGCCGGGATCGATCGACACCACGGCCGAGCGGCGGATGACGTCGAAGCGCTGGGCGGTAAGATCGAACGCGACGATTTCGGGCAGCGCCGTCGGGCCCGCGGCGACAAAGACGGCGGCCTGATCGGTTGCCTGCACAAAGCTGATATCGGTATAGGACGTCGGCACCCGATGCCATTGGCGAGTTTCCACGTCGAGCGTGCCAAGTCGCCACGATCCACGATCGTTGTAGGTGCAAACGATCGAGCGTGGTGAAGCAAAGTCATAGCGCGCCAAACCGAACGCCCAGTGCGGCCCGCCGAACTCGACGCAAAGCGGCAGCAACGACTCGACGTCGCCGGCGCGACAACGATAGAGATTCCACCAACCGCTGCGATCGGATACGAAATAGAGCGTGCCGTCGGGCGCGAACGCCGGCTGGCAGATCGACTCGTCCGCGGCACCGGCGATGCATCGGGCGTTGCCGATGCCGCCGTTGTCTTCGCAGTCCGTCAAGAACAGCTCGGTACCGTCCCAGGGCATATTCGGATGATCCCAGGCGAGGAACGCGAGTCGGCGACCGTCCCGGCTTAGCCTCGGTGCGGCGTAGAAATCTCGGCCGCTCGCGAGCGTGCGCGGGGCGCCGGCGCCGCCGGCATCGATCGCCACGATCGAATGCAGCGGCTCGCCGTCCGCACGGTGGTCTTCGCAAACGGCAAGGACGCGCCGGCGACCGCGGTCCACGATGAGATCGGCATATCGCCGCGAATCCGCCGGCGTGATCGGTACCGGCATCGAACCCGGCTCGAGTCGATAAACGCGCTGATCCGTGTCGTGCGCGAAATAAATCACGCCGTCGGCAACCGCGGCCGCACCGCCGCCGTACTCATTGACGCGGGTGCGCGCGCTGTACGGCACCGGCAACAATTCTTGCACGTCGCCCTCGACGGTGCGGCGCACGATGGCGTTGCGACCGCCCTCGGCCGGGCGCAATTCGCTCCAGTAAATGTCGCCGCCATCGACCCACACGCCGCCAAAGCCGACGGTTTCGGCGACGATAAGGTCGGCCGTGATCGGCGACGTCCACGAACCGTAGCGGCGTGTCGATGCGGATTCGTTCATCTTCGTCATTCGCCCACGTGCACCAAGATTTCCCGTCGGCCGCCGCGATGGCGGTGTTCCCAAAGATAAATACCCTGCCACGTGCCAAGCCCCAAGCGCCCGTCGATCACCGGTATCGACAGCGTGACGGCCGTGAGCGCGGCCTTGACGTGGGCGGGCATGTCGTCCGATCCCTCGGCGCGGTGCGTGTACAGCGGGTCGTCTTCGGGCACCAAGCGATCGAGCCATCGCTCGAGATCGCGGCGCGCGCTCGGGTCGGCATTTTCCTGAACCAGCAGGCTCGCCGAGGTGTGGCGGATGAACACCGTGCACAGCCCCTCGGCGATTCCGCTCGCACGCACGAGCGCGTCGACCTGGGAGGTGATTTCATGCAGACCTTGAGCGGAAGTTGTGATTTGCAGTTGCCTGATCACGATCGACGGCGGCCTAGTTTCGGTTCCGGTGAATTGTATGACACCCGCTAAGTATCTGCCGCGACAAGCAGTTCTGAGATCGAAAGCCGAAAATTGGCGAGCCGGCGCGATTCGCGGTTCCGGCTCGCCACCGAGGGAGATATAGTGGCGCCATAACAATCACAGTGGGGGCGTAGGGGATGGACCCCGCGAAAGAAGCGACGACCGCAACGTGGCGACTGGTCCAGGACAGCTTCGACCGGGCGCTCGCGCTCGCCGACGGTAGCGCTCGCGAGAACTTCCTAACCGCGCTCGCCTCGGACGCGCCGCGAATCGCCGAACAAGTGCGCGCGCTGCTCGACGCCGAAGCCCAAGCCAGCGCTTTTCTGGGCGAGGTGGCCGATGAAGCACGCCGCTTCGACGCGTACACGCTCCAGCCGGGTCAACAAATCGGGCACTACCGCATCGTTGAATGCCTGGCCGCCGGGGGCATGGGTGTCGTGTACCGCGCGCACGACACGCGGCTACAACGCGACGTCGCGCTTAAATTTCTGCACCCCGCCTGCGCCGACGATCCGGACCAGCGACAACGCTTCTTTCACGAAGCGCGCGCCGCCTCGCGCCTCGATCACGAGCACATCTGCACCGTACACGAGATCGGCGAGACCGACGGGCACCAAGTCTACATCGTGATGGCGCTCTGCCCCGGCGCCGATCTCGCCCATATTCTGCGGCAACGCGCGCTGCGGCTGGAGGAGATCCTAAGCTTCGGCGTGCAGCTCGCCGATGCGCTCGTGGCGGCGCACGCGCAAGGCATCGTTCACCGGGACCTGAAGCCCGCAAACGTCATCGTCGACGCCGCCGGGCGCCTGCGCCTGGTCGACTTCGGCATCGCCGTGGTGGCCTCGCAACTCGCGACATCCGCGGATCGACCGGTGGGCACGATCGCTTACATGGCGCCGGAACAAATGGACGCGGGCGCCATCGATCAGCGCTGCGATCTATGGGCGATTGGCGTCACACTCTATGAAGCGCTGACCGGCCACCGCCCCTTCGGCGGTGCCGACATGGCTGAACTGACGCGCGCGATCTTGCACGATGTACCGGCCGCACCTGGGTCGCTGGTGCCGGGCGTGCCACGCGTGCTCGATGACATCGTCATGAACTGCCTGCGCAAAACACCGGCCGAGCGTTTTCCAACGGCCGAGGCGCTGCGCGACGCATTGCGCGACGTGCAGCGCGCGATTGCCCGCGATCCGCTCGCTGCCGTGGCGCCGGCCGGTGCCGCCGTTGTGGTGAATCCTCGCCACGCCGCGCAACCGCCGCACGCGCCGGACGGCGCGCGCTATGTCACGGTACTCGCCACACGCGGCGACGGTGCCGAATCCGAGACCGCGTGGCGCGATGCGGTCGCACGCTTCGGCGGTCGCGCCGTCGCCACGGCGGCCGACTGCCGGTTTGCGGTGTTTGGCTACCCGATGGCGGATGAATTCGCGTCGCAGCGCGCGCTGCGTTGCGGACTGTCGCTGACGAGCAGCGGCCTCGCGGTTGCCCTCGGTACCGGGCCGATTTGGATCGCCGCCGGCAATCGGACCGAACCCGTTTTGGGCGGCGATGTTTTCGATGAATGCCGGCAAGTCGCCGCCCAGGCAAACGCCCGGGAATTGCGATTGTTGCCATCGAGCTACCGGCGCCTGCGCGACTTCGTGCGCGCGGAACCGCTGGTTTCCGGCGGCGCGTACCGCGTCACCAGCGAATCGACCGCGCGCGGCGCGCTCGATGCGTTCGCCGCCGAACGGCTCACGCCCTTCGTCGGCCGAGTGCATGAACTCGGCCTATTGCAGGAAGCGTGGACACGCTGCGTGGAAAGCGATCATCCACCGGTGCTCGTCGCCGGCGAGGCCGGCATCGGCAAGTCGCGGTTGGTCTACGAATTCAAACAGTGGATCGACCGGGATGGCACCGCCTTCACGCTGGAATGCTTATGCAGTCCGCATCAGACGGCGTCGCCGCTGCAGCCGGTCAGCAGTGCGTTGCGCCGCGCGATATTTGGCGCGAACGCCGAGCGCGCGCCGGCCGAACTGTGGCCGCCGCTGAACGCGTTTTTTGCGGATATCGAAATTTCGGAACCCGAACACCGCTTCGCGCTGGGTCGGCTGCTCGGCATCACGGCGCCACCGTCGGAGGGCAGCATCTCGCTTACGCCGGAAGCATTGAAAGAGAAAACGCTCGACGCGCTGGTTCACGCGCTGCTGGCGCGCGCGAAGCGCGAACCCTGCGTCGTGATCGTTGAGGATTTGCACTGGGCCGATCCGACCACGCTCGAGTTTCTCGATCGTGTGCGCGAAGCGGCCGCGGCGCAGCGGCTGTTGATCGTCGGTACGCATCGCCCGGAGTTCAAGTCGGTGTGGACCAATGCCGCCGACATTACCCGCATCGGCCTGACGCGCCTGCGCAAGGCCCAAGCCGAACAGCTATTGGACGCGGTATTGCACGGCCGCGACCTCGACGCGAGTCGGCGCGCGCAAGCGCTGGACAAATCCGAGGGCAACCCGCTCTTCCTCGAAGAAATGGCGGAGGCGCTGATGGAGTCGGGCACGCCGACCGACACCTCTACGCCGTCGCTCGGCGCCGACGTGCCGTGGACGCTGCGCGATGCGCTGCTCGCACGCCTCGATCGCATCGGCGACGCAAAAAGTCTCGCGCAAACCGCGGCGGTACTCGGGCGCGAGTTCGATGTCGCGCTACTCGACGCAAGCCACGGCGCCGAGTACGCAGAAACCGAGCGCGCGATGCGTACCCTGGTTGCAAGCAACTTGGTACAGCGTTGCGGCGAGACGCCGCGGACAAGCTACCGCTTCAAACACGCGCTGATCCGCGACGCCGCCTACGAGTCGCTCGAACCGTCAGAGCGACGCGCGCGCCATCATCGCGCGGCGAACGCGCTGGTCGATCGCTTTCGCGATCGTGCCGACAGTCAGCCGGAACTCGCGGCGTATCACTTTCAACAAGCGGGAGAAGCCGCGCCCGCGGTTGAGTACTGGTCGCGCGCCGCCCAAGCGGCGCTCGAACGATTTGCGATCCTTGAAGCCGCGCAGCATGCGCGCGCCGGTTTGGAAGCGCTTCGCACACTGCCATCGAGTGCCGAGACGTTACAGGCGGAACTGCGGCTGCAAACGACGCTCGGCCCTGCGCTGATGGCGGCGAAGGGCTATGCCGACGCGGCGGTCAGCGCCGTATATTCGCGCGCACGTGAACTCTGCGAAGTGCTCGGCAATCCGCCCGCCGTATTTCCGGTGTTGTTCGGCTTGTGGACGTTTCACTGTGTACGCGCACTGCATCCGCAAGCGTTGCAACTCGCGGAGCAACTGGTGACGCAAGCGGCGGCGGCCGATAGCGCCGAGCTACGCACCGAGGCGCACATGGTGCGCGGCATCACGAAATACTTCCAAGGAAAATTTCGCGCCGCCGAGCGCGACTTCGAGACGGCGTGGGAAAACTACGACGCCGGCGAGTTCCGCAC
>DASWLD010000133.1:0-4028 GCA_036396275.1 Burkholderiales bacterium | reverse complement strand
CATCCGTTCCAGCGGCTCGCCGCTTCCCTCTTGGCGATGATAAAGATCGGGCGCGGCGCTGACATAGCCCGCGACCCCCAATCGCTCGACAATCGAATGAATGAACGTCTCGACGCCGGGCGCGTGCATGATGACGGCAATCGCCGCCGAACGACCGGCGCCCGCCGGCTGACCGACGTGCAACGCCATGCCTCGTTGTGCCACCTTCGTCGTGTGCGTGAACGCTTGCACCCGGGTATCCATTGAAACCTTCCTTCCTTCAGCGCACGCGATACTTGGCGGCGTAATGCCGACCGAGAATTTTGCGGGTCTGTGCCGGCAGTTGCCGATTTTGCTTCGTCGCTAGATCGCGCGATTGTGTTCGCGGACCCTTGGCGATGTTCTTGCGTGGCGCGCGCATGGCCGCTATTAAATACGCGGAGAAAGCGCTGGGCAACACGTCGCGCCGGGAGGCGTCGCCGCGCTTCGGCGACTCAAGACGGCTTCTTCGCCTTGAAAAAATCCTCCGCCGCCGCGCGCGCTGGTTCCTCGGTATCGGCGGGCGGCGGGGCCTGGCCGAACAATGAATCGATTTTCGCCTTTGCCGACGCGGCTTTCGCTTGCCCCCGCGCGTCGAACGCGCCGGAACGCGGCTTGAACCAATCGCAATAATTCGCCTGGTCCTTCTTGATTACCTCTTCGGCGCGGATCTCCGAACACTGGCGCGTCGTGTGCGGCGCGAAGAATTGACATAGGCGGCACGCGTGCAGCTCGGCTTTGCATTGCGGGCATTCGGCCATGCGCGACAGCGGCAGCGGCAAACCGCGAAGCGACGCGCCGCACTTCCAACACACGAGATCGGTTGCCATGGTGCTAGCCCTCGCCGCCGGACATTGCGGCCACCAACGCGAGATCGGCGCCGCGCACGGAATCGAGATCGAACTTCTTGGCGGCCGCGGCCATGCGCGTCAGCGCTTCGGCGATCGGCATCGGCGGTTCGGTACTGCCCTTCTTCGGGCGATGAAAGCGGACCGGATTGATTCGCGCGACCACGTAGTTTCGCAAATACGGCGACTTGAAGCCGCGTTTGTGCAGGGTATCGATGATGCGCTTCACCTGAACGTCAATATCCTGCAGCCGCGCCGCCAAATCCTCGCGCCGACGCAAGCTCACCAACAACCCGCGATCGGAGAAGCGATCGACCTTTTTTAGCAGCGGACTGTAGGCGCCGCCGGCGAAGCGGCCGCTCTTGTCGTAAACGATGCCGAGCGTCAACAACTCCGGCGCCTCGAACTCGGCGGAGTAGTCGCTTTCCTTCGCCTGCGGTTTTCGCTTCACCAGACTGCGCGCCATGCGAATCACCTCGAGGCTGCGGTCGCGCAAATTGTGCGCCTTCTCGGTGTTGAGCGCGAGAATACGAAACGCGAGACTCTCATCGGGACACACGAGCGCCGTGATCTGTCGCAGGCCCAGAACCTTCGCCGCCGCCAAGCGGTGCCGGCCGTTCGGGGTCCACAATTTTCCGTCATCGCCGCGCACGACGATCAGCGGATCGAGGAAGACACCGGCCTCCTCGATCTTCGCGGCAAGGCGCTTGGTGTGCGTCGGCGAGAGGTCTCGCTGAAACGGCGTCGGTTGCACGGCCGCGAGCGGCAGCGTTGCGAGCAACAGCGCGCGGCCGGAGAGCGGTTCGCGATAGGCGCCGAGCGCGGCGCCGCCGACGCGCTGAATCTCACCGGTCAACGGCGCGATGTCGGGCGCATCGATCGCGAGCGCGATCTCGGCGGCGTCGAGGCCGCGCTTTTCTTTTCGCGGCGAGAGTCGCGCCGCTTTCTTCGCTCGCCTATTGGAACCAATCGGTGTTTTTCTTTTTGCGGCCATCGTTCGCCGCGCCTATTTCATGCGCGGCGCGGCCGCGTCGCGCGCGGCGCGAAGATAATCGAGCAGACGTTCGATCGGCTGCGCCTGCGTGCGCAGGTTCGCATAGCGCAACACCGCGCCGGTCCAACCTTCGGTATGCCAATAGGCGCCGTGCGGCAGCGGCGCATCGGTGATCCCGGCCGGCGTCGGATACGCCGTCGCATAGAAGTAAGGCTCGGGAATACCGTCGTCGCCGGGCAGGAAACCGAAGTTCATATTCTCGTCGGCCGACTCTTCGTCCGCCGGATCTACCCCCGGGACGCGGCGCCCGGTAAACAGCAGGACCGCCACGTCGAAGTGATGCGGCCAAAACTGCACCGCGCCGCTCTCGCCGCGGTGTTCGCTTCGCAACTGCCGTAGCGCGCCGTTGACCCGCGGCAGCACCTGCCAGAAGCGCGCGACCGCGGCTTTGTCGTAGGTTTGCGCCCCGAGCGCCGCATACGCCGCGCGGTCCAGCGCGGGCCGAACGCCGAAGGAAGCCAGCGATCTCAGGACTTGGTCGCAAAAATCGGGCGCGGATTGTCCGTGCAGCTCGATCTCCGCGCGCTTGCCGCGATTGGTCGTGATGTCGAGCCGATGGTTCACCAGATTCAGCAACAGCTCGACGACTCCGCCGCCGGCAGCGAGCGGCGTGGTCGTGAGCCCGGTCGCGCCGACGCGCAGGCTGATGTGCCACCAATGTTTTTGCCGCGGCGCCAGGCTCTTGCGCACGCCGCTCAGTATCTCGGCGTAGGCCTGCACGGTGTCGCGCGTGGCGCGCCAGCCGTCCAGGGAAAGATCGGGAAGCGACGATTCCGGCATGTTGTTCTTCTCCTGATGGGATACTCGGCGTTCGTCGCCGGCGCCACCGAAAGGTTCGTCGGCGATCGAATTGCGATTATTATACCCGCCTCGCCAACCGAACATGACCAAGCTCATCGACATCGAGAACGTCACCGCGTACCGCGGCGACACCCGCGTCTTTCATCATTTGTCGCTCGCTATCGAGCGCGGACGCAACACCGTTATCCTCGGTCCGAACGGCGCCGGCAAGACCACCCTGCTGAAGCTGCTCGCACGCGAGATCTATCCGGTGGCGGCCGACGACAGTGCGATTCGCATACTCGGCCGCGACCGCTGGAACGTATGGGAATTGCGCGCACATCTCGGCATCGTGTCGCACGATCTACAGCGCGAATACGCGGGCTACGCCTCGGGGCTCGACGTCGTTCTCTCCGGTTACTACGCAAGCGTGGGTGTGTGGGCGCACCAGCGGTTCAGCGACGCACAGCGCGCCGGCGCGCGGCGCGTGCTGGACCTGCTCGGCATCGCGGCGCTCAAGGACAAGCTCTACGCCACGATGTCCACCGGCGAGCAACGCCGTTTCCTCCTCGGCCGCGCGCTGGTGAACGATCCCGACACGCTGGTGCTGGATGAACCGACGAGCGGACTCGATCTGAAGGCGTGCTTTCGATATCTCGATACGATTCGCGCGTTGATGCGCGCCGGCAAGACCGTCGTCCTGGTGACGCATCACATCCACGAGATTCCGCCAGAAATCACACACGCGATTTTTCTCAAGGGCGGCCGCGTCGTCGCCGCGGGCGAGAAAACCCAAATCCTGACCAATCGCGCACTCACGGACCTGTTCGACACGCCGATCGAGCTGGTGCAAGCGAATGGCTTCTATCAAGCCATGCCGGGGTGAGGCGGGGTTGTCGCGAATGTTCGGTGAACATTCGCGCCGCCGAACGGGTGCAACCGATTCGCTTGCACCCCGGGCCGCAAGAAAAAACCTCTGCGTGCTTCGCGTTTTCGCGTGCGGAATGGTTTTCGGGACTTGTGCAGAGGCTTCGCTAGTACCCTGATTTGCTCGGCGGCGCGGCGGGCGGCGGCGCAACAGGCGTCGACTTCGACGCGGGCAGGTTGCGGCTGAGATGGAACAGGATCTGCGCGAACTCCTCGGTGCTCGCGGTCAATCCGTTACGCGCCATACGCGTGACCAGCGCTCTTGCCTCCTCGGTCGAACTCAGTTTGGGGTCCGGCAGCGCGTGGCACTGCACGCACTTCGCTTCGAACGTGCGTTTTGCAACGTCCGCGTCGAAGCGCTGTCCGAGCGGCGAACGGCTTGCGGCGTCGACCGCGGCCTC
>DASWLD010000132.1:0-11889 GCA_036396275.1 Burkholderiales bacterium | reverse complement strand
CTCGGCGTCGACGCCCTGATCCTCGCCGACTTGGGTTTGCTCAGGTATTGCGCGACGCGTCATCCGGAGCAACGCCTGCATCTGTCGGTGCAGGGTTCGGCAACCAATTACGAGGCGCTGGCGTTCTACGTGCGCGAATTCGGCGTGCGACGTGTCGTGCTGCCGCGCGTTTTGTCCCTGACACAAGTCGAGGCTCTCGTGGGGCGCGTCGACGCGGAGATCGAAGTGTTCGGGTTCGGCAGCTTGTGCGTGATGGTCGAAGGCCGGTGCCAGTTGTCGTCCTATGTTACCGGCGAGTCGCCGAACACCAACGGCGTGTGCTCCCCGGCGAAGGCCGTGCGCTGGGAAGAAACGGAGCGCGGACGCGCCGCGCGACTGGGCGGCGTGTTGGTCGATGTCTACCGGCCCGGGCAAAGCGCGGGTTATCCGCAGCTGTGCAAGGGGCGGTATGAAGCGGCCCAGCAGTTGTTCTACGCACTGGAAGAGCCGACGAGCCTGAGCGTGCTCGATATCCTCCCGCGGCTCGCGCGTGCGGGTGTCGCCGCCATCAAAGTGGAAGGGCGCCAGCGCAGCCCGGCGTACGTGGCGCACGTGACGCGCGTGCTGCGCGAAGCGATCGACGCCTGCGAACGCGAACCCGACCGCTTCGCGCCGCGCCCGGAATGGATCGCGGCGTTGGACAAAGTCGCCGAAGGCACGTGTCATACGCTCGGGGCGTATCACCGACCGTGGCAATAGAAAAGGGACGAGGAAACGAGGAGGGAGGTACGAAAACCATGAGGCTCTCGCTCGGTCCGATTCATTATTTTTGGGAGCGCGAGCGCGTGTTCGAGTTTTACCGGCAAGCGGCGCGCTGGCCGGTCGATATCGTCTATCTCGGCGAAGTGGTTTGCAGCAAGCGGCGCGAATTGGGGCACGACGACTGGCTCGGAATCGCGAGCGAGCTCGCCGATGCCGGCAAGGAAGTCGTTCTGTCCACATTGGCATTGGTCGAAGCGGCGTCGGATCTCGCGAGCATGCGCCGCACGATCGGAAACGGGCGTTTCGCGATCGAGGCCAATGACATGGCGGCGGTCAACATGGCCCGCGGGCGCGCGCGTTTCGTCGTCGGACCGCATATCAATTGCTATAACGCAGACACGCTCGAGGTGCTCGCGCGCGCCGGCGCGACACGATGGGTGCCGCCCATTGAACTCGATAGCGACACCGTGGCGCAGCTGCACGCCGCGCGTCCGCGGGCAATGCAAACCGAAGTGATCGCGTTCAGTCGCCTGCCGCTGGCGTTGTCGGCCCGTTGCTTTACCGCGCGCGCCCACAACACCGGCAAGGACGACTGCGGGCTGCGTTGTCGCGACGATCCCGACGGGATGCGGCTTCGCACCCAGGACGGTGACGCGCTGTTCACCATCAATGGCGTGCAAGTGTTGTCGGCGCGAACGTGCAACTTGGCGGCGGCGGTGCTTGAAATGAAACAAGTGGGAATCGACGTGCTGCGGCTGTCGCCGCAACCGCGCGACATGGAGGCGATCGTGACGGTATTTCGCTCCGCCGCGAACGGCACGCTGGCACCCGCGGATGCCGCGGAACGCTTGGTGCGGTACGCGCCGGATGGAGCGTGCAACGGCTATTGGCACGCGCAACCCGGAATGCGTTGGGTTGTGTGCGCGGCTACGCCCGAGCGGCGAGGAGTCGACGGCTGATTTCGATAGCGCAATGGGCAAGCGGCGCCGGCAAGACGTCCTGCACATGCGCGTCCCAATCGTAGTCGAGCGAATCGATAAGGTTTTTGACGTGCAAACCGGCCTCGACGTCGCCTTCGATGCACAGGCGTCGTTGAAAGAAAAGCGTGTCGGGATCCTCGCGACGCCGTACCAACGCAAGGAAATCGCGCAAACCGCCGCGAATGCGAACGGCGGGCGTGCACGCGGCAATGGCGCCGAGACGGCCCGCGCGAACCTGAAAATACAATTGCGCGCCGACCTCAGGGAGGTCCAGGCACAGCGTGCGACCTTCAATTTCAGCGAGCCGAGCGGCCACCCGCTGTCCGCGCAGCGCGTGGTTCGCCAGCGCGGCAAACGCCGTACTCAACAAGGAATCAGGGAGGGCGCGCAACAGCGCGCCACTCGCGGCCAACACGGGTACTTCGATCACGACCGCGCAGCCTGCCGCATCCGCGTCCTTCGGGCTTTGATCTATATCAACTCGCGTGCGGTGCGTTTGCCGGTAGGCTGCCGCGGCGAGGTGATAGGTTGATTGAACGTCGATCCGGAGCGCATTCGTCGCTCACCGATTTCGTGCGCGCGCTCGAAGCAAGCGGCGACCTGGTGCGCGTGCGCGCGCCGGTCGATCCGGTGCTCGAAGTGACGGAAATCTGCAATCGGGTACTGCGATCCGACGGACCGGCTTTGCTGTTCGAGCAGCCGAAAGGGTCGAACATTCCGCTGCTCGGCAATCTTTTCGGCTCGGTGCGCCGCATTGCGCGGGCGCTTGGGCGCGAGTCGACCACGGAGTTTCGCGCGATCGGCGAAGTGCTCGCCTTTTTGAGGCAGCCCCAATTCCCCGGCAGCCTGCGCGAAGCGCTGCAACGCATGCCCGACTACCATCGTTATCTGCACGTCATCCCGAAGCTGCTGGAACGCGCGCCCTACCAGGATGTCGTCGCCGAGTCCGCGGACGTCGATCTCGCCACGCTGCCGATTCAACAGTGTTGGCCCGAGGACGCCGGGCGGCTCATCACCTTCGGTCTCGTGATCACCAAAGGGCCGTACAAGGAGCGGCAGAACATCGGCATCTATCGCCAACAAGTGCTGGGCCGCAACAAGGTCATCATGCGCTGGCTTCCGCATCGCGGCGGCGCGCTCGATTTCGCCGAATTCCAGGAAGCGCATCCCGGGAAACCGTTTCCGGTCGCGGTCGTCATCGGCGCCGACCCGGCGACGCTGCTCGCCGGGGTTACGCCGATTCCGGACACGCTATCCGAGTTTGAGTTCGCCGGTTTGCTGCGCGGCGCGCGCAGCGAAGTCGTTCGCGACCGCTCGGGAACGCTGTGGATTCCGGCAAGCGCGGAGATCGTTTTGGAGGGACATATCTATCCCGGCGAAACCGCGCTGGAAGGGCCGTTCGGAGACCATACCGGCTACTACAATGCGCAAGACACCTTTCCGGTATTCACGATCGAGCGCATGTCGCGGCGCCCGCGACCGCTATACCACTCCAGTTACATGGGGCGCTCGCCGTTCGACGAGCCGTCGGTGCTGGCGATGGCGTTGAACGAGGTTTTCGTTCCGTTGCTGCAAAAGCAACTCCCCGAGATCGTCGATTTCTATCTTCCGCCCGAGGGTTGCTCTTACCGCGTGGCCTGCGTGAGCATCCGCAAGCGCTTCCCGGGTCATGGCAAGCAAATCATGTTCGGCGTGTGGTCGGCGCTACGGCAATTTACTTACACCAAGTTCGTGATCGTGACCGACGACGATATCAATGTGCGCGATTGGCGCGACGTGATCTGGGCGCTGGCGACGCGGGCCGATCCGGGGCGCGATACGCTGATCGTGGAAAATACGCCGATCGATTATCTCGATTTCTCCAGTCCCGCGCCTTCGGTCGGGGGCAAGATCGGGTTCGATGCGACCAAGAAATGGCCGGCGGAAAATTCACGCCCACAGGGCCGCCCGATCGCGATGAGCGACGCGGTGAAACAGCGCGTCGATGCGCTATGGAACCAGCTGGATATTTCGGCATAGCGCCATGACCTCGCAGCGCATCGCATTCGATCCCGATCTGATTCGCCGCTACGACAAGGCCGGCCCGCGCTATACGTCGTACCCGACCGCGGTGCAGTTTCACGCCGGCTTCGATGGAGCAGCGTATCGCCGCGCCGCGGCGGCCACGAATGCCGAGCGGCCGCAACGCCCGTTGTCGCTCTATTTCCATCTCCCGTTCTGCGACACCGTTTGCTTCTACTGCGCCTGCAACAAGATCGTGACGAAGAATCGCGCGCACGCCGCGCCGTATTTGGAAAGCCTGTATCGCGAGATCGCCCTGCAGGGGCGGCTGTTCGATCGCGCGCGTCCCGTGGAGCAATTGCATTGGGGCGGCGGTACGCCGACCTTTCTCTCACACGAGGAGATGCGCGCTCTGATGGCGGTGACGCGGAAGTTCTTTACGTTGCGCGAGGACGACCAGGGCGAATATTCGATCGAGGTCGATCCGCGCGAAATCCGCGAAGGCACGTTGCCGCTATTGCGGGAGCTCGGGTTCAATCGACTGTCGATGGGCGTGCAGGACTTCGAGCCTACGGTGCAGCTCGCGGTGAACCGCCTCCAGGGCGAGGCGCAAACGCTCGGCGTTCTGGAAGAGGCCCGCGCGCTCGGGTTTCGCTCGATCAGCATGGATTTGATCTATGGCTTGCCGAAGCAGAGCGTTTCGAGCTTCGCGCGCACGCTGGACAAGGTCGTCGCCGCGGCGCCGGACCGGCTGTCGGTGTTCAACTACGCACACCTGCCCGAGATGTTCAAAACCCAGCGCCAGATCGACGCCGCCGAGCTGCCGAGCCCCGCGACCAAACTCGATATCTTGCAGCTGAGCATCGAGCGCCTCACGGCGGCCGGATACCTATATATAGGAATGGATCACTTCGCCCGTCCCGAGGACGAACTCGCGGTCGCGCAGCGCAACGGGACGCTCTATCGGAATTTCCAGGGCTACTCGACCCACTCTGACTGCGATCTGATCGGCCTCGGGGTCACCTCGATCGGCACGGTGGGGAACACCTACAGCCAGAACCACAAGTCGATCTCAGACTATTCAAAAGCGCTGAATTGCGAAAAACTTCCGGTGTGGCGGGGCGTCGTGCTCGACGATGACGACTTGCTGCGTCGCGCGGTTATTACCCAGCTTATCTGCCACTTCACCCTCGACCCACTGCCGCTGGAGAAGCGATTCGGTATCGCGTTCGCCCGGTACTTTGCGAGCGAGCTTTCCGAGCTGGCGACGATGGCGCGCGACGGGTTGTTGCGGATCGAAGACGGCGTGATCGCCGTCACGCCCGCCGGAAAATTGCTTGTACGAAACATTTGCATGGTGTTCGACAGGTATCTGCGCGCGCCGCAACAAAAGCGGTACTCCAAGGTCATATAGGTCCAATGGCTCGCTCGCGGCGTCACGCCGCGGCGTGCGATCTTGCGTCGACAACGTTTTCCGTTATAGTTTGATCAAATGTTCGAAAAAACAGCCGCGTTGTTATTCCGGTATTTGTTGGCAATTAGCATCGTCTTCGCGCCGATGGTGCCGGCGTTCGCGGCGAGCAAGATCGACGCCGGCCGACATGCGGCACACGCGCCCATGCACGACGCCGGCGAGATTTCCGGCGACCCGGTGCAGCCGAATTCCGGCAAACATCTGAACTGCTACGGTCACTGTTGCCTCGCCTGCGGCATGTCGATTGTCGATGTGCCGATCGTTCCGAGCGGCGCAGGTCGCGCGCGCTCGGTCCAAACGCCGACTGTTCAACGATTGCATCCGCATCCCCTCGTCACGGTTCCTCACCGACCGCCTCGCACGCTCTCCTAAAAGGGCGCTGAAGTCCGCGGCGCAGACAACGTCGTTTCGGTGTTCGCTGAAGCGACGTCGCGTCAGTGTATCTGTCGTCGCTTCACCGCTCCCGTAACGGCGTTCATCGCCGTTCCCGCGCGCACGTACAGCGCATCATCGTATGACTATGGGAGAGCGTTATGTCGTCACGTCGTAATTTCTTGAAGACCGCCGGTGCCGCCCTGGCCGGCGGTATTGCCGCCGGTGCCGCGCGCGCCGCACCGGGGCCGGAGGCTTACGGGGTTACCTCGCCACACCACTATCCCGCGGGCGCCGGTTCGATGATGCACATCGAGGGCCACAGCATGCTCGGTGCGCGCACCGAGCCGCGCGGTGCGCCGGCCGATGACGAAGTCGAGTACCGCGAGTTCGATCTGAGCTTCGAGGTGGTCAATCACGAACTGCTGCCCGGCGTGTCGCTGCCGTGCTTTGCGTTCAACGGCCAGGTCCCCGGGCCGCTGTTTCGCGTGCAGGAAAACGACTGGGTGAAGGTCAACGTGCACAACAACACCGAAGAGATGCACACCATCCATTGGCACGGCGTTGATGTCATTTACACCATGGACGGCGTGCCGATGGTGAATCAGGACCCGATCCATCCGGGCGAGGTGTTCATCTACCGTTTTCAGGCCCGCCCGCACGGCACGCGGTTTTACCACTGCCACTGGTCGACCCCGCTGCACGCGATGTCGGCGCTGCACGGCGCGTTCATCATCGACTCGCCGAACGATCCGATTAGAAAGATGTTTCCGTACACGCGCGAGTACGTGCTGGCGCTAGAAGCGTTCGACATCCAGTTCACGCGCAAGCACATGAACGAGCTGCTGGCGGGTATGAAACGCGTGAACAAGCTGATGGCGGATCAGAAGCTGACGCCGCTGACGCACGGCTTTTTTAAACGCTACGAGGATTTCCTCGACGCCATGAAGACCGGCTGGCGCCCGCCGTACACGCGCGGCAACGCCGAGCGCACGCAAATCAATCCGCGATTCTTCGCCATCAACGGCAAGAGCTTTCCGGCAACCATTGGCGAACTCGGACACCTCAAGATCCGCCAGGGCGAATACATTCGTATCCGCTTGATCAGCGGCTCGTGGTTCGATCACCACATGCATTTGCACGGGCATCAGTTCTGGAAAGTCGCGGAAGACGGTAATCCGCTCCCGCAGCCGATCCGGCTGAACACCGTGCCGGTCACGCCGGGCAAGACGGTCGACATCATCGTCCATGGCGACAATCCCGGGTTCTGGGATTTTCACGACCACAAAGAGCTGCACACGATGAACAACGGCGTCTACCCCGGCGGGATGATCACCATGCTCGAATACGAAGACATGGGCAGGCCGCCGTATGTGCCGTCGATCTCGGTCAATCAGTAGGGGGCGACGATGAAAAAGCAAGAAGCCAAGAGATGGTTTCATGGACCGCATCCGACGCTGCGGCCAAACCCCCACCCTAACCCTCTGGATCGCTCCCGACTTCCCGTCTCCCGCGATCTTAGTGCATCCCTGCACGTCACCGCAGCGGGGGAGAGGACGGGAGGGGGGGCGGCCACGCTCTACTGCGCTTTCGCGGCCGCAGTGCTGGCGATCTGCAATTCTGCTCTCGCCCTCGAAGTCGATCCCGCCGTGCCGCCGGAAATAAACATCGGCGGCAGGCTCGTGGCGACGGCGGACCACAAAAGCGAGAAGACGATCGCGAGCGGCACGGAGAGCGATTCCAGCCTCAGCATCGCCGACTCCAGTTTGTTGTTCGGGTTTAGCAAGTATTTGTTCGACGATCGGCGCTACGGCTTCGCGGTCTTCGGCTTGAAAATTCCGGACGACGACACCGACCTCAAGGACGACATTTACATTCATGAAGCGCACGTCGGTATCGGCGGCCCGAACTACGAGCTGAAGCTCGGGCGATCGCGGCTCGGCAATAGCCTGATCGCGTTCCCGACGATTCGCGACGACGATTTGCTGGACTATCTGTACGTCGCGAACGGCTCATCGAACGCCGAGGCCGAGGAATACCAGCAATTCGGGAGCGTATTGGGCGGCTCTTGGTGGATGACGCGCAGCGTACAGTTCGACGGCGGCATCACCGGCCGTACGCGCACGGACACGGGCGGCGCGCGCCTCGCCAGTAGCGATCTCAACGGTGGTTATCTCGGCGTCGCCTACAGCGTACCCGAGGCGATCAAGTTTGATCGCGGCATTCGCTACGCCGGGGCGCGACTCGATACGCAGCACGCCGACGTGCCGGGGTCGGGACTGCCGAAACAAACGCTGATGGCGTTGATCGGCGCGGTGTCGTTGAACTTGAACGACAACCCCGAGGAAACGTGGAATCTTGATGCGCAAGCGATCTTCAACGACGGCGCCAGCGTGGCAAATTTGTCGACGCTTGCCGCGCGGGCGCGCGCCAAGTCGCGCGCGCTGGCGGTGGCGCTGCGCTACGGCAAGCGGCCGGCGTTGCAGACGCGCTGGCAGGCGGCGTTGAATCTCGCGTGGAAGGACTACGGCGACTTTGCCGGTGCATCGGCCTATACGATCGCGCCGACGTATCTCTATCGCCTCGGCAGCGGAATCGAGTTCGTGGCGCAGTATCGTTACGCGCACAACAATTCGACGCTCGCCGCCGCGGTTGGACGCGAGCGCGAGCAGAAGCTCCAGTTCGGACTCTCGTTCGCATTCGACAACACCTTCAACGAATCCGTCGGCGAGCGCGGATCGATACTTAACCTGGAACACGACACTCTCGACATCGGTCCGAGGGGAGGAGGTCACTAATCATGCGTACGATGAATTTTGCTCTTGTGGCGATGTTGCTGGCCGGCGCTTCGGCGATTCGAGCGGCGGAAAAGGAAATCGATCACGCGGCGATGGGCCACACCGGTTCGGTGGTCGAAGGGCCGTGGTCTTACAAGAATCGCAAGACGCCGCAACCGTACAAGCAAGGGCGTTGGGAAATGGTGCCGGTGCCGGAGTACGGGCACATGTTCGTCAGCACCGAGAAGCTCAGCACCGAGCTGCGCTGCGCGGCGGTGCGGGACAATCCCGGCGTGATGGTGGATCGGGCGACGCGCAAGCGCTGCGGCATGCCGGAGTTGCCGCCGTCGGTCGCGAACGCGCCGGCGGGCAAGCCGGTGGATCACGCGGCGATGGGCCACAAATGAATGGGTGACGCGGAGGCTCGCAACTCACCTTCGACGATTAAGGGAGTCTTGATTTATCACCGCTACTCAGGAACCGGTCGGTTTCGTCCCTCACCCTAACCCTCTCCCGGAGGGAGAGGGGACCGATTAGAACTTCGAAACTGAAACAGGAGAATGACCCGATGAGTCGAATTTATGTTGTCGCGGTTCTGTTGGCGCTGTCGATCGCGGCCAGCAATGCCGCGGCAGCCAATGGCAAGAAATCCGCGATGCCCCACGATCACTGGATGGCGCCGCCCGAGTCGGCCAATCACGCGAACCCGACGAAGGCTGATCACGCGTCGCTCGAACGCGGTAAGAAATTGTTCGAAGCGAAATGCGCCGTTTGTCACGGTCAAAGAGGCCGCGGCGACGGGCCGCGTGCGAAGGACTTGGATCGGCGTCCGGCCGACCTCGTGCGGATGGGGCCCGGCCACAGCGATGGCGACTTCGCCTGGAAGATCGCCGAGGGAAGAACCCCGATGCCGCCGTTCAAGAGCAGCCTGAGCGAGGCGCAAATATGGGATGTGGTGAACTACATCAAGCGCGGTCTGCCGAGGAATAAGAAATAGCACGGGGCGTATTGAAGAAATCCGTCGTGAACCGAGCGACAACATTGCGGCGGCTCGCGGGCCCAATGATGCTCGCCGAATGTACGGAGCCTGCGCCGCCGAAGGCGCGAACGCCGACCGGTCAGCGTCTCGACCGCTGGTTCCAGGCGCAACTCCACGATCGTGGACACCACGCGACCGTGCATTGAAATGAATGACCCGGCACCACTCGCCACGCCTATGCGTCTCTTTCTTTCGGGAAAGTTTTGTCGGCGCTCGAAGCGCCGGGACGCCTTGACGCAAATCAAGACAACCCCAAGGATTTGAGGCTATCGTCGCTCTGGTGCAATCACCGCGCCGAGCGAGACAACATGAGCAAGACCCTGTTTGTTCTTAACGACCCGCCCTACGGGACCGAACGCAGTTACAACGCCCTGCGCCTGGCGAATTCTCTGATAAAGCGTGAAGCGGAACAGGTTCGCGTGTTCCTGATCGGCGATGCCGCGGCCTGCGCCAAGGCCAACCAAAAAGTGCCTCAGGGTTACTACAACCTGGAACTGATGCTCAAGGCGCTGGTGCGCCGACAGGGCGAGATCGGCGTGTGCGCGACGTGCATGGACGCCCGCGGCATCGCCGACGCGGAACTGATCGAGGGTTGCCGGCGCAGCACGCTCGAAGAACTCACCGACTGGACGCTCTGGGCGGAGCGCGTGTTGGTGTTCTAGGGAAATTCTGAACAAGCCCCCAAAAAAATTATTTCTCACCCACAAAGACGCAAGGTAGCTTGAAGGAGCCGATTTATCTTGATTACAACGCCACGACGCCGGTCGCGCCGGAAGTGGCGGAGGCGATGCTGCCGTTCCTGCGCGAGCGTTTCGGTAATCCGTCGTCGTCCCACCCGTACGGGCACTACGCACATCAGGCGGTCGCCGAAGCACGCCAAGAGGTAGCCGCGATGATCGGTGCGTCCGCCGAGGAGATCGTGTTCACGGGCTGCGCGACCGAGGCCAACAACCTGGCGTTGCTCGGCGTCGCGCGCGCGTCGGTCGACGCGAAACGGCATCTCGTTATTAGCGCCGTCGAACATCCGTCGGTGTTCGCGCCCGCCAGGTACCTCGCCGAGCAAGGTTGGCGCCTGACGATCGTGCCGGTGGACGGCTACGGTCGTGTCGCGCCGCGACGCGTCGCCGAAGCGATCCGCCCCGACACCGCGCTCGTTTCGATCATGCACGCGAACAACGAAGTCGGCACAATTCAGCCGCTGCCGGAGATCGCGCGCGTGGTGCGCAACGGCGGCGCGCTCTTGCACACCGACGCGGCGCAGTCGGCCGGTAAGATCGCGGTTGACGTTAGCGCGCTCGACGTCGATCTGCTGACGCTTGCCGGCCACAAATTCTACGCGCCGAAAGGCGTCGGCGCGCTCTATGTTCGCCGCGGCACCCCGCTTCGTCCGGTACTGCACGGCGCCGAGCAGGAACGCGGACTGCGCCCCGGCACCGAGAACGTACCGGCGATCGTGGGATTGGGGGTCGCGGCGCGGTTGGCGCGCGAGCGTTTGGCCGCGACCACGGTTCAATTGCGCGCGTTGCGCGATCGGTTTCATGAGCTGCTCGCCGGCGCGATTCCGGGTCTCGCGTTGAACGGCCATCCCGAGAAGCGATTGCCGAACACACTGCATGTGTCGTTCCCGGGCGTGACGGGGCGGGCGCTGCTCGAGCGCGCGAGCGACACCGTCGCCGCCTCGCTGGGCTCGGCGTGTCACTCCGAGCACGACGCGGTGAGCGGCGTGCTGGCGGCGATGTCGATCGATGGCGCGCGCGCCGCCGGCGCCGTGCGATTCGCCGTGGGCGCGATGACCTCGGACGATGACATCCGTCGCGCCGCCGACGCCATAGCAGCCGCGTGGCAGGCATTGCGGCGTTGAGCGCCGCGGCGTATGACGCGTGGTACGACACCGCGCGCGGCTGCTGGATCGGCCACACCGAATGGCGCCTCCTGCGTCGCATGCTCGAACCCGAGCCGGGTGAGTGCCTTCTCGACGTCGGCTGCGGAACGGGATGGTTCACGCGCCGGGCGGCGCAACTGCCGGGCGTGCGTGTGTGCGGGCTCGATACCGACCGCGCGTGGCTCGCCTATGCCCGCGTTCATGACAGCAAGGCGCATTATCTTCTGGCGGACGGACACGCGCTCCCGTTCGCCGATAAGAGCTTCGACCGCGTTTTCTCGGTCACGGCTTTGTGCTTCATCGCGAACTGGCCGCAGGCGCTTGCCGAAATGGCGCGGGTGGCGCGCAAGCGGATTGCCGTCGGCCTTCTCAACCGCGCGAGCCTGCTCTATCGCGACAAAGGGCGAGGGGGCGGAAACGGCGCGTACCGCGACGCGCACTGGCATCGCGCACGGGAACTTCAAGCGGCACTCGCGGCTCTCTCGGTAACAAACATTCGCATCCGTAGCGCAATCTTTTTGCCGTCGGCTTCGCGCTTTGCAATCTTCGCTGAACGGCTGATGTCCAACCGCTTGTCGTGGGGCGGGTTCCTGCTCGTTACCGCCGACGTTCGGCGCGCCTAG
>DASWLD010000131.1:0-21681 GCA_036396275.1 Burkholderiales bacterium | reverse complement strand
CGTTCCTTGCAGCCCACCAGGATCGGCGATATGTGGCCGCCGCACAGCGTAAAAAGAAAGCGCACGCCGTGTTTTTCGAGCGTCGCGGCCACGAGTTGTCCGGCGTGAGGGAGTGCGGTCGAGGACATCGTGCGCATTCTATCGTTTCCCGCCGCGTCCGCGCACGCGCGGCCGGGCGGTAAGCCGTACAATAGTCGGGGCAAGCTCGGCGATAAGAATGACCCACAAACCTGCCGTCGCGAAGACCATTGCGTTGACCGTGGCCACAATGATCGCCTTCGCGGCGAATTCATTGTTGTGCCGCATGGCGCTGGGTGCGGACGCTATAGACGCCGCGAGCTTCACCACCTTGCGGCTCGCCTCCGGTGCGCTGACGCTGTGGCTGATTCTTTCCGCTACGCGCAAAGACCGAACACGCGCGCGAAGCGACTGGATCGCGGCGGCGATGCTGTTTCTCTACGCGATCGCGTTTTCGTTCGCGTACTTGTCGCTGACTGCCGGAACCGGCGCGCTGATTTTATTCGGTGCGGTGCAACTGACGATGTTGACCGTCGGCTTGCGCGGCGGCGAGCACTTCGCGCCGCTGTCTTGGGCGGGTTTCGTGCTCGCGGTCGTGGGTCTCGTTTATCTGGTATCGCCGGGGCTTACCGCGCCGGCACCGGTCGGTACCGCACTGATGGCAGTCGCGGGAATTGCGTGGGGCGTTTATTCGCTGCGCGGCCGCGGCGTCGCGAACCCGTTGATCGCGACGGCGGGTAATTTTGCGCGAACATTGCCGTTTACATTGGTAGCGAGCGTGTTGTTCATTTCGAACGTGCATGCGAGTTGGTCCGGCGCGCTGCTCGCGGTCGCATCGGGCGCGATCGCGTCCGGCGTGGGCTACGCGATCTGGTACGCCGCACTGCGCGGCCTCACGGCGACGCGCGCGGCGACGGTGCAGCTGTCGGTGCCGGTGATCGCCGCCTTCGGCGGCGTGGCGCTGTTGTCGGAGCGAATAACGCTGCGACTATTGATTTCATCCATCGCCATCCTCGGCGGGATTGCGCTGGTACTGATGCAGCGCGGTGCGCGCGCGGCCCGCGCCCCGTAGAGAGCGAGCGGTCGATGGCCGCGGGTAGCCGAACTCCCCATGAGCGAGGTGTGAGCGTGAGCGAGAGTGATTACACGGGCGGATGTCTTTGCGGGGGCGTGCGTTATCAGGTTTCGGGGAAAGTCGACAATCTCTGTTATTGCCACTGCCAAAGCTGCCGTCGCGCGGCGGGCGCGCCGATGGTGCCGTGGGGCACGTTTGCCAACGATCGGTTCCAAATTACGAAAGGTGGATTGAAGGAGTATCGATCGTCCGCGCAGGTGTTGCGCGGCTTCTGCGCGAATTGCGGAACGTCGATGACCTATCGCCACGAGAAGCGTCCGGCGGAGATCGACGTGATCCTGGTCACGCTCGACGATGCGACCGTGCTCGTACCGCAGGCGCACATCTGGCTGCGGGACAAGCTTCCTTGGGTTGACATCAATGATGGCAAACCGACGTTTCAGCAGTACCGTCCGAAGAATTCCTAGGAAATCGTCCGTCGGTCCTTCGGGACAAAGGCGATATACTGGCTGCCTTAGCGCTGACGTCAGGAGGTGACGCGTGCAGCAGGCGAACCGAGAAGCGAGTATCGACCGCGGCGACTATGCGAGCGTCGCCGAGTTTTATCCGTTTTATCTGAGCCAGCACAAATCGCGCGTGAACCGTCGGCTGCATTTCATCGGCACGAGCCTGGTCATCGCGTTGCTGATCGCCTCGATCGTGAGCGGGAACTTTTGGCTGCTGCTGGCGCTGCCCGTTGCCGGCTACGCGTTCGCGTGGGTCGGGCACTTCGCGTTCGAGAAGAATAGGCCCGCGACGTTCAAGTATCCGTTCTATAGCCTGGCGTGCGATTTCGTGATGTACAAAGACATGTGGCTCGGGCGGATCACGTTCTAACGAAGCTCCGGCGCGCGGCTATTGGCGCCGCCAAACGCTTGCCAGCCAGGGTTGCCGGTCGCGCGGCAATCCGGGCGGGCGGTAATAGTGGGTCAGTTCAACGAAGCCGGCCGCCGACACGAAGCGCCGCCAGGCGTCGAGATCGTGGTAGGCGCCGTAGCGCCCGCCGTTCCAACCTTCCTTATTGTCGCCGCGCGGGTTCGAACTGAACAGCACGCCGCCGGGCTTTAGCGTCGCGTGCAGCTCGGTCAGCACGCGCGGCAATTCTTGCGCGGGGACATGGAACAGGGCGGCGTTGGCGAAGATTCCGTCGAAATGGCTATCCGGTAAGTCGAGCCCAAGAAAATCCTGCCGCCACACGTCGCAGCCGCTGAACGCGTGCGCCATTTCCACAAAGCGTGCAGCGCCTTCCAGTCCGACGGCGATATGGCCTAGATCGGTAAAGGTCTTTAGGTCTCGCCCGGGTCCGCAGCCGAAATCGAGAATTTTGAACGGCGGCGTGGCGACGATGTGCCGCAACAGCGCCGCGATGTTCGCGCTGACGTCGTGATCGTGAGTTCCTTCCCAGAAATCTTCCGCGCGCTGGTCGTAGTGGGCGAGCGTCGCGCGGGTGAGTTGCTCCAGTTCCTGCGTGCTGAGTTTCAAAGCGCCGACGGCAAGGTGGCTCGGAAGGCGCGATTATATCGTCGATCAAGCACAACGAAATGGCGCTCTCAACAGTCGCTGCCGGTCGCGATCGGTCGACCGGGGTCGCTGCACCACTCGCTCCACGAGCCCGGGTACAACTTGGCGCCATCGAATCCGGCGAGCGTAAGCGCGAGCAAATTGTGGCATGCGCTCACGCCGGAGCCGCAGTAGGCGACGACGTTGTCGATCCGATGTTTCCCGAGCAGCGATGCGAACGCCTTGCGCAAATCTTGCGGCGAGCGAAAGCGGCCGTCGGCGTTCAGATTGTCGCGAAACGGTCGACTGACCGCGCCCGGAATGTGGCCGGCGACCGGATCGATCGTTTCGTTCTCGCCGCGGAAGCGATCCGCGCCGCGGGCATCGAGGAGCAAGACGTCCGGATCGTGCAAGTGCGACACGACGTAGTCCGTCTCGACCGGCTGATCGGACAGGCGCCATTCGAACGATGCGGGTTCGATTTCCGGTGTGTCGCGGGTGACGCCATAGCCGGCCTGCCGCCACGCGGGCAAACCGCCATCGAGCACAGCGACCTTGTCGTGGCCGAGCCAGCGCAGCATCCACCACAAGCGCGCCGCGTACATGCCGCCGGCGTCGTCGTAGGCGACCACTTGCGTGTTGTTCGACACGCCGCACCGTCCCAAGCGCGCGGCGAACGCCGCCGGATCGGGGAGGGGATGGCGACCGTTGGCGCCCGTTTTCGCGCCCGAAAGATCGCGGTCGACGTGAAGAAACTGCGCGCCGGGAATGTGGGCCTCGCGGTACGCTTGTTCGCCGACGTTGGGGTCGGAAAGCTCGTGCCGGCAGTCGAAAATGCGCCAAGCGGGGTCGTTGATATGCGGTACCAGTCGTTCAGGTGTAATAAGTGTTTGGAAACTCATGGATCAATTGAAACACACACGCGGCATTCGGCCTAGCGCGCGTCCGCGGATACGATCCGGGGGAATTTTCGCGTAACATTAGTACAAAGACGACGTGCGTGAAAAGCGATGAAACCGAAAGTATTTATCGACGGCGAAGCGGGCACCACCGGCCTGCAAATCCGCGCGCGGCTGCACGGGCGCACGGACATCGACTTTATTCGCCTCGACGACAAAGACCGCAAGGACAGCAAACGCCGCGAGCAGGCGCTGAACGATTGCGATCTGGCGATACTGTGTCTGCCCGACGATGCGGCGCGCGAAGCGGTAACGCTGGTGACGAATTCGCGCGTGAAAGTGCTGGACGCCAGTTCCGCGCACCGGGTCAGCGCGGCGTGGGTGTACGGGCTTCCGGAAATGGGCGCGGAACAACCGCGGCGCATCGCCGAAGCGGGACGCGTTTCGAATCCGGGCTGCTACCCAACCGGCGTGGTCTTGCTGTTGCGACCGCTCGTGCAGAACGGTTTGATTCCGCGCGCACAACCGATCAGCGTACACGCGGTTTCCGGGTATACCGGCGGCGGGAAGAGCTTGATCGAGGCTTTCGAAAATAAGATGAACCCGAAGCGGGCGCCGTATTCGTGGTACGGCTTGAAACTCGAACACAAGCATGTCGAGGAGATGCGCTTGCACAGCGGGCTCGATCAACGGCCGATCTTCACGCCGAGTTACGGAAAGTATCGCCAGGGAATCGTGCTGCAAATACCGCTCGCCTTGTGGGCGTTGCCGAAGTCGGTGACCGGCGCGGAGTTGCACGCCGCGCTCACGGCCGCCTACCACCGTTCGCAATACGTGCGTGTTGCGCCGCTTGCCGAGGCGCAATCGATCGAAACGCTCGAGCCTGAAGTCTTGAACGGAACGAACAACGTCAATTTATATGTGTTTTCGAACGACCGGCACCGTCAGGCGGTATTGGCCGCCGTATTCGACAATCTCGGCAAGGGCGCATCCGGCGCGGCGGTGCAGAACTTGAACCTGATGCTCGGCTTGTCGGAAGTGGGTCAGCTCGACTTGTCGAAGCAGGTTGCCAACGGTTAGGCGCATTGGAGAAATAAAAGAGCGGCGATGCGCTCTCGGCGTTGACGGTAATTCAGCTCAAGGTAAACCCCCGGCTCTGCCGGGAGACTCACCGAGGTTTGACCCCCACCTTCGCGGGGCAGGCTCTAGGCGGCGCTCGCTACAAATATATTTCCCTCCCCCTGGAAGGGGGAGGGCGAGGGTGGGGGTGCAGCGTCAACGGTGTGCACGGACCCTCACGTCTCACCCCCATCTCAACCTTCCCCCATCAAGGGGGAAGGAGAAAAAATCCGCCGCCTTCAGGCGGCTCACGGTGTTACTGGCGCCTTTGAGGCACTTACCCAATAAGCCCCCGGCTTTGCCGGGAGTCATTAACTTCCACCGCGGCCTTCTTGGTCGCGCGATTGTTGCTCCTTCGGGCGGATATGAATCGCTCTCATGGCGATGAACTGCCGTTCGCCTTATCCAGGCGAACGCCGGACCCGCGACTAACCGCCGACGATCTTCACGAGCGCGTCGACCGCGGCCTTGGCGACGACGCCGTCTTGCTGCGAGGTGACACCGCTGACGCCGACCGCGCCGATCATCTTGCCGTCGACGATAAGCGGGACGCCGCCTTCGAGCGCGATGATCGGCAGACTCATGACCGCCACCTTTCCGGCGCCGGTGGCATCTTCGAAAACCTTACTCGGGCGCTTGAACGCGATCGCGGTTTGCGCCTTGCGCCGCGCAATCTCGACGCTCGCGTATTGCGTGTCGTCGAGACGCTGGAGATAGACAAGGTGGCCGCCATCGTCGACAAGCGCGATGACGACCGTCCATTTGTTCTTTAGCGCCTCCGCCTCGGCCGCCGCCGCGAGCTGCTTGGCAAGTTCGAGTGTCAGCATTTTTTTGGTGGCGAGTTTTTCGGTCATGTGCGCGAGTTCTTCTGTGTGTAACAGCGAGGCGCACGCTAAACCGCCGGCACGCCCCGGTCAAGAGGCAACGGCGTTGCGCAGGACGAGTCGCGAGGTTTAGTGCGATCGTCGGAAGCGACGACAACCGGCTAGTTTCCGCGCCGGCGGCGCGCCAACTCGGGCGGTGTTTCGTCGCGAAACTGCTCGCGAATAAACATCACCGACTCGATCTGACGCAAGAAGCTGTCGCCGCACAGCGGGTCGAGCTGCGTACCCAGCGCCGCGCGGACGTAATCCATCGCGCGGTCGGCCGGCCAGGGATCCTTATAGGGTCGCGCCGACATAAGGGCGTCGAACACATCGGCGACCGCGACGATGCGGGCGGGTAGGGGGATGTCTTCCCCCTTCAGCCCGTGCGGATAACCGCCGCCGTCGTAACGCTCGTGATGGCCGAGAGCGATCGTGGCGCCGAGGCGCAGGTATTTCGACACGCTGTCTTTTAGTATGTCGTGCCCGATGACGGTGTGCCGGCGCATGATCGTCTGCTCTTCCGGGGTGTGCGTGCCGCGCTTCAGCAGGATCGCGTCCGGTACGCCGATCTTGCCGATGTCGTGCATCGGTGCGGCCATCTCGATCGCGTCGCATTCGTCTTTGGGTAGACCCAAATCGTCCGCGATCAGACGCGAGTATTTCGCCATGCGAATAATATGATTGCCGGTTTCCTCGTCGCGATACTCGGCGGCACGCGCCAAAGTCCACAGCGCGTCCTGTTCGCGTTTTTGAATGTCGCGCGTCGCTTCGAGTATCTTCACTTCCAGGAGTTGCGCGCGGTCGACGACCAGATGCTGCTGTTCGCGAATCCTCAGGAGATTGCGGCAACGCACGCGGCACTCGATGGGATCGATCGGTTTGCGCAAAAAGTCGGTTGCGCCCATTTCGAGCGCCCGGTAGCGCACTTCGCTGTCCTCGACCGCGGTGATCATCACGATCGGAATATCCCGGCACGACGGAATAGCGCGCAGCGCGCAGGTCAGTGCGATGCCGTCCATCCCATTCATGCGGTAGTCGGTCAGCACCAGATCCGGCGGCGCCACCTCGGCTTGACGTAGCGCGTCCTCGCCGTTGGTGTAGCTCAGCAAGCGCGCGGACGGTTCGATGCTGGCGATGATACGTTCCAGGATCAAACGCGAGACGGATTGATCGTCGACGATCAGGATCGAAGGTTGGATCGCCTCCTTCCAATCGGGTGTTTCGGCCAGAGCAGAGGGCATGGTTATTGTAAACGGGCGTTGGCCTGTCCTTGCTTCTTGTCGTGGAACCTTGCTTGAAAAGTATAGCCGTGCGCCTGGAGCGGTGTCGGAATCCGGGCGCCGAATCGTCGGTTGCTATGGGGTCGTGCGTGGCGCGCGGATCGCCGGCTGAAGCGCTCGCTGCCTGAGCATTCGATAAATCAAATAGGTACTTAGCGCGGCCACTAGATGTTTCAGTGTATGTCCGCTGACGATCCGCCACGTAAGCCGGTAAACCTCGTGATCGTATAGTTCCAGCGCTTTGGCGAGCAGATAAACACCGAGGGCGTACAACAGGTAGCGACGGTAGCCGTACCGTGAAGGATAGAAGGCGAACAAGAGCGGCACCGCAACGAGCGGTGCCGCCTGTACCCAAAGGTATGGGCGCAGATCGTCCGTGTACTGCCACCACTGCACCGAGGCGATACCGACGACCACTGCCGGTGCAAGGAGATAACGATCGAGTGACTCGCCGATATGTTCGGCGATGACGGCCGCAAACAGTGCCATGAACGCCACGGTCATCGGTAGGCGATCCCAAACCAGCCGGGCGTTGTCAGGGCGCCAATGGTAGTAAGCCGACCCGGCACAAACGAGCGCGACGCCCAGGAAGAAGATCGACCAGACCAGCCGAAGCGGCGGGCCCTCCGGCTCGAAACAGAGCCGCAGCCCAACCACCCCCACGTAGAGAAAGGCCGCGTTCGATACCACGTTAAGCACGTTCGGCACGCCATACCAGGATCGTGAATCCGCCAACGCGTGGTAGGCGGGGCTTTGCGGGATCGGGTCGATCGCGAAAAGCCCCGCCAGCAGCACTGACAGGACCGCCGCCGGCCCAACCCAACGATACCTTGGCGGGAACATTTGCGTGAGTTTTCGAATGTTCGACTTGTTGCGGTGGACTTCCGAATACCGCGCCGTTCAGCTATCGGTCCGAGGGAAGACGCCGCAAGAAAGCATCGAGCACGGGGGCCCATTTGTTCGCTTCCGGATTGAGGGCGAGATGACCGAATGGACTTTCCAATTCGAAATAAGCGGCGTCGACGCCGGCGCTTTCGAGTTTCGCCATGACGTCGGGTGCGAGCGATGGCGGAAACACGGCATCCGTGGTGCAGAGTACGTAGAGCAGCTTCGCACGTATCTTCGCGAAATCCTTTTCCGTGTCGAATCCGACCCAAGCCTGGCGCAGCGCCAACAAACTGTTGGGATCGAACGTACCGGCCCAATCGGCTGCCATGATTTCGAGACTTGCCGCGCGTGCGTCTGGATCGGAAATAGCCGCCGCCAATTGTGTGTCGACGCCATATTCCTTGAGAGTGCGTATGCGTAGCCGCTTCATTGCGTCCCGCATGCCATCGCCGTCGTAGTGCCAGCCCCCGTTCCAGGCCGGGTCGGCGGCGAATAGCGCGCGCAATTGATCCACCGCGAGCTGACCCGCTAGGTCTCTGGGAGCGGACACGGCGGCGACCAGCCCGTCCATAAAATCCGGAAACGACACGCCCCATTGAAACGCCTGGAAGCCGCCGTAAGAAGGCCCGGCAACCGCTACGAGATGGGGAATGCCAAGGGCATCGAGCAGGGCGCGTTGCGCCGCCACCATATCGGTGATCGTGAGGCGGGGAAAACCCGGACCGTAGCGCTTGCCCGTGCGCGGATTGACGCTTGCGGGTGCGGTCGACCCATAACACGACCCGAGCGAGTTCGAGGAAACGACGAAATAGCGATCGGTGTCGATCGCCTTGCCCGGACCGATGATCCGATCCCACCATCCGTGTTGAGCGTCGCTCGCGGAATACCGACCCGCCGCATGATGGTTACTGGTAATACCGTGGGTAACGAGAATGGCGTTGCGCCTGGTCGGCGCCAGCGCGCCGTAGGTTTCGTAGGCGAGCACCAGTTCAGGCAGCGACTGGCCGCTCTGAAGCGCGAAGTCACGCGTTCGAAAGATCGCTTGTGTGGCTAACATGGGTGTTTTTGGAGCCGTAAATTAGCACCTTACCGAATTCCCGACAGGGCCTAAAGGTATGCGCCGCCGCCCTGTCGGCCCGTCCGTTCAGAACACGTCTCTTTCCCCCGCGAGCATCCACCGCGACGTTGCAAGATATGTCGGCCCGCGCACCGTCGCTCGACCTTAACCTTGGCGAGAAATCCCGGTCGCTGGCTCCGCTGCGTTTCCGCGGGTTTGATCGCCGGTCATGGCGGCCGGAGCGCGCCGCGGCGCCGTTTTTTGTCAATTTGGTCTCGATTGACGCCATGAACCGACGTTTGGCTCGACCCCGGCGGAAGCAACTGCCTGAAACGTTTTGTGTTTTCGTTTCGACCGAACCGCCTGGAACAAACTTATTTCCGTCGTTCAATGGCATGCAAGTTGCTCCTATATCCATTGAAAACGCTTGCTCCAACGGTGACGTCGGAGTTCGGCCGGCGAATCGGGTTCCACGCGCACAGGACCGTGGCGCCCCGCCGCAAAAAGAACGAAATACGCCGAGCGCATAGCCGGCAATTAGGGGTGTCTCGCTAACGTGCATTTGTCTGCCCGCCTTTTGGACACGGCGAGCTACGCGTACAGCCTGTACGCGTTGCCGCTGTTCGTCTGCGCGTTTATCGCGCTGGTACTCGGTTTCGTCATCGTGATTCGCGATCGCGGGTCGCGCGTCGGTGACATTCATTTTGTCGAGACGATCGCGATCAGCGTGTGGTTTGTCGGCTTTGGGTTTGCTTACCTGGCGACCGACCCCGACGTCGCGGACAGCTGGTTTCGGTTTGGCTACGTCGGTGTCGCGTTCATCCCCGTGCTGACGCTTCAATTCGCGTGCAGCGTCGTCGGCTCGCGCGTTGGGCTGACCGGTTTACTTTGGTTCGGTTGGGTCATCGCGATCGCGTTCGCGGGTGCCGCGCTGTTCGTCCCGGCGTTTTTGGGCACGCCCTACCACTACTGGTGGGGCTACTACGCGCGCTCGACGTTCTATAGCGCGCTGTACGTCCCATTTATCGTCATATTCTTTGCGATGGCTTTGCGGCGATTTCACGATCGCAACCGCAATGCGCATCCGGACAGCAACGCCAGACGGCGCACGAAGCTGTTCTTGATCTCGTTCAGCATCGGCAGTCTTGGCGTGTTCGATCTGGTGCCGTCGTTCGGCGTCCCGCTCTACCCGTTCGGGTATATCCCGACGATAACCGCCATCATGTTCGCGACGTACATCACGCTGCGGCACCGGCTGATGGACATCACGCCGGAGTTCGCCGCGCGACAGATCGTCGAAACCGTGAGCGACGGACTGCTGTTGCTCGATCGCGAAGGCGTCATGCGAGTCGCGAACGAAACCTTGTTGAACATGATTGGTCTGCCCAAGGAAGCGATCCTCGGCAAGGTCATTCCGAGCCATCTGCGCAAACTCCTTTCGCGGCGGGAACTCGACTCCATTCAGGCGGGTGTGCCGATGCACAATCGCGAGATCGAGTACACGCGCCACGACGGATCGACGATGACGTTGAGTTTCGCCGTGTCCGTCATTCGCGGGGCCGGCAATCGGGTCGACGCCTACGTTTGCGCGGTTCGCGATATCACGGAACAAAAGCGCATCGACCAGCGGATTCACTTCCTGGCGTACTACGACAACCTGACCGGTCTGCCCAATCGCCAGCAATTCCAGGACCAGCTGCGCAGCGCACTGGCCCGCGCGGCCAGCCACCAGCGGCGGGTGGCGCTGCTGTTTCTCGACCTCGATTGTCTAAAACGGATCAACGACACGCTCGGGCACGCGCTCGGCGACGCCCTACTGCAAGCGGTCGCGGGTCGCATCATCAATTGCGTGCGAAAAATGCGTGCCGGCAGCTACGCCGGCGAGGACACGGTCGCGCGGCTCGGCGGCGACGAATTCATCGTCGGTCTGTACGATCTGGAATGCGAAGACGACGCGACACGCGTGGCCGAGCGAATCCTCGCGTCGATCGCCGATCCGATGCGGCTCGATCACCACGAGATCACCGTGACCGCGAGTCTCGGTATCAGCATCTTTCCGCAGGATGGCGCCGACGCCGAAACCCTGCTAAAGAATGCCGACACCGCGATGTACCACGTCAAAGAGTTGGGCGGCAACGATTATTTTCTTTACGATCGATCGCGTTCCGCGAAACCGATTCATCACCCGTCGCTGGAGAGCAGGTTACGCAACGCGCTCGACCACGGTCACCTGTCCTTGCACTACCAGCCGCTGGTGGCGACGCATAGCGGCCGCGCCGTCGCGGTCGAAGCGCTTTTGCGTTGGCACGACCCGGACTATGGACCGGTGTCGCCCGATCGATTTGTCGCCGTCGCCGAGGAGAGCGGACTTATCCTGCCGATCGGCGCCTGGGTGTTGCAGCAGGCGTGCGTGCAGGCCCGCGCCTGGCGCGACGCCGGGATGCCGTTTTCCCGTGTGGCCGTCAACGTGTCCGCGCGGCAGTTTCACGACCGCGACCTCGTTGGCAGCGTGCGCGATGCATTGGCGGCCGCCGGCCTCAACGCCGGGCTGCTCGATCTTGAATTGACCGAAAGCACGGTGATGCAGGATACGCTGCACACGCGTCGGACCTTGGAAGAGCTGAAGGCGATGGGCGCGCACTTATCGATCGATGACTTCGGCACCGGATACTCGTCGCTCGGTTACCTGCGCCGCTTCCCGATCGACGCGCTCAAGATCGACGGCTCCTTCGTGCACGACATCGGCACCGAAAACGACAATGGCGCCATCGTCGCCGCCATCATTGCGATGGCGCGCAGCCTGAAGATCGGCGTGATCGGCGAGGGCGTCGAGACCGAGGAGCAGCGGGCGTTTTTGCAGTTGCACGGCTGCAAGCTCGCGCAGGGTAACTATTTCTGCCGGCCCCTGCCCGCGAATGAACTCGAAGCGTGGCTGCAGGCGCCGACCGAGCGTCTCGCGCAGTAGGCCGCGCCGCCGCGGTTCGCACCGTACCCTCTAACGGCGACCGATGCGCCGGTCGCTTGCCATCGGGCCTTGAGGTTCCGGGCGAAAGTACCGACACTGCGCCCGATGCTCGAGCTCGCTGGAGTCTCTAAACGCTACCGGGAAGTGCAGGCGCTGGCGCCGACCGATCTTGCGGTAGCGCGCGGCGCGACAACGATTTTCGTCGGTCCGAGCGGTTGCGGAAAGTCCACGCTGCTGCGTTTGGTCGCCGGACTCATCGTTCCCGACAGTGGCAGTATTCTTTTCGAAGGCGAACGGCTCAGCGCGGCAACCGTCAATCGTCTGCGCGTGCACATGGGTTACGTCATCCAGGAAGGCGGCCTGTTTCCGCACATGACCGTGCGCGCCAACGTTACGGTGATGGCGCGCCATCTGCGCTGGCCGGTGGAGCGCGTCGCCGCGCGGTTGCGCGAGCTGGCGGAATTGGCGCACTTGCCGGAGTCTCTGTTCGGGCGCTACCCCCTCGAACTCTCGGGCGGCCAGCGTCAACGCGTAAGTCTCATGCGCGCACTCATGCTGGATCCCAAACTGCTTCTGCTCGATGAGCCGCTCGGCGCGCTCGATCCGATGATTCGTTTCGAATTGCAACAGGAACTTAAGGCTATATTCGCGCGGCTCGGTAAGACCGTGTTGATGGTGACGCACGACATCGCCGAAGCGGCGTACTTCGGCCATACGATCGTGTTGTTGCGCGACGGCAAGATCGTACAGCAGGGCACGATGGCGGAGTTGGTGGAGGCACCGGCCGATCCGTTCGTCGAGAAATTCATTACCGCACAGCGCGCGCCGATGGAGCAGTTGCGGCGGGTGTTTACATGACGCGCTTGTCTCCGGCGATGTTATCGCTGCTTCTGCTGTTCGGTTTTTGGACGTCGGCGTCAGCCGTTTCGGCCGAACGTTCCGTTCGCGTTGGGTCGAAGAAGTTCACCGAGTCGGTGATATTGGGGGAAGTGACGCGTTTGCTGACACAATCCGCCGGCCACGCCGCGGAGCACCGGCGCGAACTCGGCGGCACGCGCGTCCTCTGGGGCGCGCTGCTTGCCGGAGAAATCGATGTCTACCCGGAGTACACCGGCACCCTGATGCAGGAAATCCTGGTGCGCGAGCGGCTGAGAACCGTGGAGCAACTGCGGCAATCGTTGGCTCGGCGCGGGCTGCGCATGACGGCGCCGATCGGGTTCAACAACACCTACGCCATCGGCGTCACCGCCGGCACCGCCGAGCGCTTGAATCTGCGCCGGATCTCGGATCTGCGCCGACATCCCCGGTTGGTTCTCGGTTTCGGCAACGAATTCTTGAATCGGGCGGACGGGTGGCCGGGGCTGAAACGCCGCTACCGCTTACCGCAGACCGACGTGCGCGGATTGGATCACGACTTGGCGTATCGCGGCATCGCCGCGGGTGCGTTGGACGTGATCGACTTGTACGCGACCGACGCGGAGATCGACTACTACAAGCTGCGCGCGCTCGCCGACGATCTCAATTTCTTTCCGGCGTACGACGCGGTGCTGCTCTATCGCGCCGACCTGGAGGAGCGCGCGCCGAAGGCGGCGGCGATGTTTCAACGGCTCGTGGGAAGCATCGACGAGGCGGCGATGGCAAAGTTGAACGCACGGGTCAAGCTCGGCCGCGAGGCCGAAGCGCTTGTCGCCGCGGATTTCCTCGCGCGAAGTCTAAACCTCGACGTCACGGTGCAAGCGCAATCGCCGTGGCAGCGCTTCTGGCGCCACACCGCCGAGCATTTGGTGCTGGTCGCGGTTTCGCTTTCCGCCGCCGTCGTGGTTGCGATTCCGCTCGGGATCTATGCCGTACAGTATCCGCGCATCGGTCAAGTGATTCTCGGGGCCGCGGGGATCATTCAAACCATTCCGTCGCTCGCGCTGTTCGTGTTCATGATTCCGCTGCTCGGTATCGGCGGGCCGCCGGCGGTCGCGGCGCTATTCCTTTATAGCCTGTTGCCCATTATTCGAAACACGCACGCGGGCCTGTCGGATATCGCCGCGCCGATACGCGAGTCGGCGCAAGCGCTCGGGCTCCCGCGCGCCGCGCGGCTGCGCCGGATCGAGCTGCCGCTCGCCGGGCGCGCGATTCTCGCGGGGGTGAAAACCTCCGCGGTGATCAACGTCGGCACCGCCACGCTCGCGGCGTTGATCGGCGCCGGCGGTTACGGCCAGCCGATCCTGACCGGAATTCGCCTGGACGACATTGGGTTGATCCTGCAGGGCGCGATTCCGGCCGCGGTGCTGTCGCTGGTGGTGCTCGGAATCTTCGAGGCGACCGAGCGCCTGGTCGTGCCGCGCGGCCTGCGCATCCGCACGACGGATTTGCGCTGACCGCGCCGACGGCGGGAACGCTAACCAAACTCGCGAACAAAGTCCGCGGTGATGTCGGCGTTCTTACGGCCGGCGATCGCGAAATAGTAGAGCGGCGTTCCTTCCATCGAGTGCCGATGGCAATATCGCTCCAGGTGATACAGGTCGAGAAACTCGGAAAAAATGAGTTGCCGCATCATTCGCGAAAAGCCGGAATTGTCGCTGCTGTCGAGGAACGTCTCCTTGATGTTGAACGCGACCCAGCCCTGGCTTTGGATGATGTTGAACGCCTCGATGAACGCACGCGGAGGGATATCGCCGAAACCGAGCGCCGCCACGGTGGTTAGGCAGTCGAGCGACCAGGAAGCGATGTCATCGCGCAGTTCGGAGTCCAAATTGCAGAAATCGGCGACATAGTAGGCGTCGTACATTCCCGGCCGGTCGCGCTCGGTCGCTTGCCGGGCCTCGTCGATAATGTCGACACCGACGAGTCGCGATACGCCATGGGTCTTCAGCGCCTCGCCCATCATGCCGTTGCCGGCGCCGAAGTCGAGCACGCGAAGCTCGGTAAAAATCCGATTCTGCTGCGCCGCCGCGCAGCGAAGGATGTCGGCGACTTTCTGCGGCGACTGGCACTTCAAGCGATCGTAGAATAATTGTTCGTATAAGCCGGGGCGCTTATACAGCTCGTGGTAGTCGTGAAAGCGGAGTTTGTGCTTATCGCCGGCTTCCTGCAGGAAGAAATACACTTCGTCCTGTTGCATGTTCTTGGTGCCGAGTGCTGGGAATTGTATTTTGTATCGTTTAGGCATCTATAAGGATCTCCCGGAAGCGAGCGACATTGAGCTGCGTGACAACGAATCGGGCCGCGCGTCGGCGTGGCACTCCGGCCGAGGCGGCGGCATCATGGCGGGCGCCATGTCGTGCGGCCTAAACCCTATTGGCTTCTACCGGTGATGTCAAACTCGACGAGCGCGATCGGGCGGCTTTTACGGCGAGCGGGCGAACGCGCTAAAGATAAAGTCGATTGATCTCATCGCCTTGTGCCTCGCGATGATTTTCGAGTTGAAGCGCCACCGGCACGCGCCCGAGCATCACGATCGATCCACTGCGGCGTTCGCCGCGCGGCGTGCTGTATTCGAAGGTGAACACGCGACGCAGGCGCAAGACGCCGTTCGCATCGCGCGCGAGCCGCACGCGCCACACCGGCGCGATGTCGTCCAGGAATTGCACTCCGGCGTGGATGCACGCGTCGCGGCAGCGGCCGACCGCGATTTCTTGGACCCGGCGGTTGTCGTGCCACCAGACCGCGGCGACGGCGAAAATCAACAATAGCGCGATTTCGGACATGAGCGGTTGGGCGCGTGCCAAACCGCCATTGTAATAGGGAAACTCTGATTTATATGACTTTCTGTCGCAAAGGCGCGAAGACGCAAAGAAAAGGTTTAGTTTACCCGTGTCATTCTTTGCGCCTCTGCGGCAAGCATTCATATTTTCTGGAATTGATCAGACCTTCCTTAGGTCGGTCGCGTTGCGTCCAGCGCCGCGGTCAAGCCCGTTCCCGCGCGTCGCGACGCCAATCGGTATTGCCGGGCATGGCCGCCATCGCCGTCGCGGTGACCGGAGGGCTGATGTAATACCCCTGCGCAAAGTCGCATCCGAGCTCGACGAGCATGGCGAGTATGTCCTTGTCTTCGACGCCCTCGGCGACGACCTGGAGGCCCAAGTGATGGCTCAGCGATATCACCGAGCACACGATCGCGGCGTCGCTCTGGTTGCTCAAGATATTTTGGACGAAGGATTTATCGATCTTGATCTCGTTCACCGGCAGGTGCTTGATGTGCGCGAGCGACGTGTAACCGGTACCGAAGTCGTCTATCGACAGCATCACGCCCAGGCCGTGAAGCGTGGTCAGCGTTTCCAGCGCGCGCCGTGGTTCCAGGATGATTGCGCTCTCGGTGATTTCGAGCATGAGCATTTCGGGTTGCACGTCGGCTGTCCGCAGCGCCTGCTCGATCTGCTCGGCGAGATGGGCGTCGTGTAGCGAGCGCGCCGAAAGGTTCACGCAAAGGCGCCAGGACTTGTGCTGCCGGTGCCGCCAGGCGCGGCACTCGCGCAGCGACTTTGCCAGTACCCATTGCGTGAGCGGCTTGATCATGCCGGTGTGTTCGGTCACGCCGATGAATCGATCCGGCAGCAATAATCCCTCTTTGGGATGTTGCCACCGAACCAGCGCCTCGGCGGCCACGATCCCGCCGGTGCGCAGGTCGATCATCGGTTGAAAATGCACCACCAGCTCGTCGTGCTCGATCGCCCCGCGCAGTTCGGCGGCCAAGGCCAGGCGCTGCGGGGTGTAGGAATCGTGTTTCGAGTCGTAAATCGCGTAGCCGCTGCCGATTTTCTTGGCGTGGTACAGCGCCACGTCGGCGCGCTGCATGATGCGGTCGGCGTCGTTGCCGTGCTCCGGCGCGATCGCCACGCCGATGCTGGCATCGACCGCCACCGGGATCCCGTCGATCATGATCGGTGCCTGCAACATGTCGAGGATCATTCGGATCACGCCGATGACATCTTCGACCGTGCGCATGCGCGCCACCAGGATACCGAACTCATCGCCGCCCAAGCGCGCTACCATGTCCGACGTCGACAGCGCCGCGCGCAGGCGCAGGCCCACCTGGCGCAGCAGCCGGTCGCCCTGCGGGTGTCCGAGCGTATCGTTGACCTCGCGAAAACGTTCGAGATCCATCAACAGCATCGCGGCGCGGCACCCTTCACCGGCGCAACGCTCAATGGCGCGCTGCATCTCTTCGTGGAATCGGAAGCGGTTGGGCAGGTCGGTGAGCGGATCGGTGTAGGCAAGATAACGCGCGGTTTCCTCCGCTTGCTTGCGTTCGCGCCGATTGGTGGCCTCGCGCAGCTCGCGCTCCACCGCCGGGATCAGACGCTTGAGGTTGTTCTTGAGCACGTAATCGTGAGCGCCGGCTTTCATGGCCATCACCGCGCGGTCCTCGCCGATGGTGCCAGAGACGATGATGAACGGAATATCGATCCCGCTGGTGCGCAGTTGCGCCAGGGCGTCGAACGCCGTGAACGACGGCATGGTGAAGTCGGAGAACACGATATCCCACACCTGTTTGGACAGCTGCGATTCCATGGCATCGGCGGAATCGACGCGCTCGTAACTCGGTGCATAGCCGCCGCGCCGCAGCTCCTGCACGAGCAGCAGCGTGTCGTCTTCCGAGTCCTCGACGATCAGGGCGCGTAACTGTGTGTTCATGATCGGTCCAGGCGTGCGCGCTCGGCGTGTCTACTTGTACGGTGCCTCATTCAGCACCAGCCAATAAAGACCCAATTGCCGCACGGCTTCGACGAATTGGTCGAAATCGACGGGCTTGCGAATGTAACTGTTGGCGCCGAGACGATAACCGCGTATCAGATCCTGTTCTTCCTTCGAGGACGTCAGGATGACCACGGGCAACAGCTTGGTGCGGTCGTTCGCGCGCATCTGCGTGAGCACCTCCAGGCCGTCGACCTTTGGAAGCTTTAGATCGAGCAAGACCACCGTCGGCAAATCGGTCTTGTCGCGATCGGCAAAGCGGCCGCGACAAAAGAGGTAGTCGAGCGCCTCGGCGCCGTCGCGCACGACATTCACGGTGTTAGCGATATTGTTTTTCTCGAGCGCGCGACGCGTGAGTTCCTCGTCGTCCGGATTGTCCTCCACCAGCAGTATGCTTTTCATTCCGGTTGTTTCTCCGCGGACAGCGTGAAGTAGAAGGTGGCGCCGAGCCCGACGGCGGCCTCGGCCCAGATGCGGCCGCCATGCCGCGTTATGATGCGCTGCACGCTTGCCAAGCCGACGCCGGTGCCGGGAAAATCGTCCATGCCGTGCAACCGCTGAAACGCACCGAACAGTTTGTCCGCGTAGGTCATGTCGAAGCCGGCGCCGTTGTCGCGCACGAAGAAGATGCGCCGGTCGGTGCTATCGTCCATGGCGCCGAATTCAATGCGCGCCTCCGGCGTCTTGCCGGTGAATTTCCAGGCGTTACCGATCAAATTTTCCAGCACCACGCGCAGCAGCGGCGCGTCGCCGACGGCGATCAGGCCCGGATCGACGCGCGCGATCACCTGACGCCGCGGGTGCGTGTTGCGCAGTTCGTTGACGATGGTCTGCGCGATCGCGCTCAGGTCGGCGCGGCTTCGCGTCATTTCGGCGCGCGTCACCTTCGACAGCACCAGCAGATCGTCGATCAGCGCGCCCATGCGCTGCGTCGCGGCGCGGATGCGCTGCAAATGATTCTTGCTTGACTCGTCGAGCCGGTCGCCGCACTCATCGAACAGGAGACGGCTGAATCCGTCGATGCCGCGCAGTGGCGCGCGCAAGTCGTGGGAAACCGAATAGCTGAAAGCCTGCAATTCCTTGTTCGCGGCCTCGAGCTCGCGTGTGCGATCGGCGACCAGATCTTCCAGATCGGCCTTGCGGCGCGCTTGTTCGCGGGCGCGTAACAAGAGCACGGTCGTCACCGCGCTCAAGCCGAGCATCAACAGAAAGACGGCCGCAAAGCGCTGTAGCTGGTCATCGCGCGCGGCGAATGCCGAACTCGCGGACTCTTCGAGTATTACGCCCCAGCCGTACGGCGCCACCGGCGCGTATGCCGCGATGCGCTCCGGCGTCGTATCGGTCGCGGCGGCGGTTTCGACGCCGCGCCCTCCGCGCAGTACTTTCTGAACCAGCGGAATCGCGGATAGATTCAGGATGTCGCCGGTAGTCGTGGCCTTTTCGTGCAGGACCGCGTGCCCTTGGCGGTCCACGATATAGATAGCCGATTCCGGATTCACCGGCGTATCCTTGAACCAGTCGAGAAACGCCTTGAGCTTTACTTGCAGCACCAGGATCGCGATGATCTCCCGCGCTTCATTCTTGACGGGTATCGCCACCGCCACCACGTTAACCCGCGGCACCGCCGTGCGCCGATAGACGTGCGAGACATGCGGCTCGCCGGTCCGCATGACACCGCGATACCAATCGCGAAAGGCGAAATCCTTGCCGCGTACGCCGGGCAGGGCCGGCGTGTCCGCAACCAGCACGCCTCGCGTATCGGCGAGAAACACCCGTTCGATATAAGGATACGACGACGGAATGCCGGCCATGATTTTGATGGCGTCGTCCCAGCGCCGACCGGCGACGAGCTGGCCGAAGTGCACGCGCGTCGACAGCGATACGCCGACGTCGACCAGTCGATCCAGCTTTTCCGCGAGCACGCTTGCGACCAAGTACGAGATGTTTTCGCGTTTGGCCAAGACCGCCCCGGTCATCTGGCGGTCGGCGTTTTCGTATCCGTAGTAGCCGGCGAACGCGATCGGCGCGACGGCACCCACGACGATCGCGGCGTGCAGGAAATTTCGGCGACCGCCGGCTTCGAGAAAGCGGACGATCCAATGGACTCGTACGTTTGTCGCCGGCAGATCGCGGCTGGGATTCGGATCTGCGAGCGCGCTCATCAGCGGCGCGAGCGGCAAAGCGCTGCGGGAATGGCAGCGGGTGTAGCACGACGTCGATCCGGCGGCAGCGATGCGCCGTGCCGTGATATTCGAATGAACTGCTTTTGGGAGAGGTCTCTGTCCATAGAGCTCGAGGGACGCCACCCGGACGCCGATGCCCCCTGGGCCAATTATAGTCGTGCGCGAAAATACGCCAGCGCCCCGCTTGCTCCGGCAATCTCGCGCCGACGGCGCCGGCTAGGGCGCGCTAGACCTCGATCCTGCCGTCGAAGACGACGAAGGTCGATGCCTTCGCGCTGGGGGTGGTGCCTTCGAGCGGATAATACCCCGCCTGAATTTGTGTGAATTGGTCGCGTCGAAAAAGGCGCGAGCGGATTAGATATTCCTGAGAGGGAAAGAACGGTTTGCGAAACAGCAATCGCGCGCGCGAAATGCGGTGCCGCTCCACCGGCAGGCCCGCGCCGCGCAGCACGCGCGAAAACTGATTTTCGCCGCCCATGATGTACTCTTGCACGTTCACGTGTTGATTGATGTCGGTGTTGGGCATGCCCCAAACGTCGCTCCGTTCGGCCCAGCCGCCGACGTCGACACGCTGGTAGCCGTCCGGCGGTTGGCTTAGCCCCTCGATCGAGGGCAGCGGCTGGTCCCACGCATGTTCCTTCAGGTTGCGCATGCCTTCGGGCACCACCGTTACCTGCCGCTGCGCGGGCGGCGCCATCGGTTTGGTCAGGATGTGCAGGATTCGCGCGCGGCCGGCTTCGACGACCGCGCCGCTGCCGTCGTCGAAGCCGAGGCTCTCGTGTCCGTGCGAACGCGCCCGCGCGCTGATGATCGAATCCGAAACGACCATCAAGCGTTCGGTGCCGCTTCGCACCGGCTGATTGTTCGCGTCGGTGATACCGCGACAAAGCTTCACCGTATGTTGCGTTCGCAGCGTCCGTCCGAACGCGATCGGCGCCGCGCCATTGGCGAAATCCAGATAGAACATGATGAAAGCGATTCCCTGTTTGCGCATTTCCATCATTTTCAAATGTTCGTTCAAGCTCATGAAAATCGGCGGCATGCAAATGCCGACGTAGGCGCGGATGCGCAGCCGATAGCTCATGTCGATGTGGTCGAACTGCGACGGCGTATCGCCGCCGCCGGTAATCGCGTCCAAGACGGCGCTTTCTTGCGACATTGTTATTTCGGTTGGCGCTGGGAAGGAGACGTTCGTGCTTATTATAAAGTGTCGTGCGGCGGTTGTGCGGGCGCTCGCCTCAACCGAGGCCGAGCAGGCGAACCAGCAGCGGCAAGATCAGTGACGTCGCCAGGATATTGAGCCCCATCGCCAGGCCCGAGAACGCCCCGGCCTGTTCGCTTTCCTGAAACGCGCGCGCCGTACCGATGCCGTGCGAGGCGACACCGATCGCGAATCCGCGGATGGCCTCGTCGCGCACGCGTAGACGGTTCAGTGTCCACGGCCCGAGCACGGCGCCGAGTATGCCGGTCGATACGACCAGAATGGCTGTCAGCGACGGCAGGCCGCCGAGTTTCTCGGCAATGCCCATCGCCACCGGCGCCGTCACCGATTTCGGCGCGAGTGAGATCAGCGTTTGTGCCGACGCGCCGAACGACCAAGCGACGCCGATGGCCGAAAGCGCCGCGGTCAGCGAGCCGGCGATCAGGCCGCCGAGCAGCGGCAGCCATAGTCGGCGCAGCTTCGAAAAATTGAAATACAGCGGCACCGCGAGCGCGACCGTCGCCGGGCCGAGCAGAAAATGCACGAACTGCGCGCCTTCGAAGTAGGTCTGATACGGCGTGCCGGTAACCGTCAGCAGCGCGACCAGCGCGGCAATGGCCAACAACACCGGATGCAGCAGTGGATGTTGGCGCGCGCGGCGATAGATCCAGTCGCCGAGCAGGTAGGCAACGAGCGTGAGCGTAAGACCGAGCAGCGGTGTTGCCGCCAAGTAAACCCAAATTTCGCGAACGCTGCCGCTCATGTGCCGCGCCCCGATCGGTTCAGCCGGCGCGCGAGCCACTGCGTGGTTACCGCGGCGACCACGATGGTGAGCATGGTGCTCATCACCAGGGCTGCGACGATCGGCAACCATTCGGCGGCAACGCGGTGAAAATGCAGCAT
>DASWLD010000130.1:0-36004 GCA_036396275.1 Burkholderiales bacterium | reverse complement strand
GCCGCTCTTTCGGATCGTTGCAAAGCGAATACTGCCGCATCAGCCCATTACCCATATGCACGTCGACGTGCGCACCGGCGGTGAACGCCGGCAACGGCTTGCCGTCCGGATCGACCAGCTCGAATCGGAAGATGTCCCGTGCTTCCGGAACCTTCCTGTCTACTCGCACCTGCAACAATTCGTCGGCCATAGAATGCCTTTCTTCTCCGGTCGGATGTGCTTCGTCACCATGGACTTCTGCCGGCCTGTGATGATGCGCAAGAATCGACCGGCGTCTTATTTATCCAAGCAAAAGCGGTCGCCTAGATCAGCCGATTTCATGGGCGAGCGCGTATCGGAAAACGTCCACGGATCGGCAGGAAAGGAAACTTACCCAAATGTCGTCGCCGATGCGAGAGGTAATTTCACGTTAGGATTCTACTGCTTGACGGAGGACGGCTCGGTGCGTCGAGGGTCCGAATGCGAAGCGCCGTTCTTCGCGGCGGTAGCCGGCACAGCACCCCTTTGGGGGCGCGCACACCGAGAGCCCGCCGTTACGCGGCCGCGGCCGCGGGCGGTTCGGAAACGACGGTTCGAGGCGCGGACATATCGGAAAGATTGATACCACAACCGATAACCATATCATCCACGAGCTCGACGTATACGGATCTCGGTTCGACCGCGCCGCTACGCGGGTTTCGCCGACGGAAATCGTGCCAACCTCTTCCCTTAGCCCGCGCAATCTCGACAAACGCGCGCGCGAAGTCCTTGCCGTCCGCATCCCTTGCCGCGAACCCGTCTCCGAATCCGTTCTGCCCAACCGTGGACGGATAGGGCGAATACGCGCGCCATGTACCGTCGACCCCTATGGCGAAAACGTAGTACTCGCCGTCCGAATACTCGCTGTCGGGATCGTTGAATTCGGTGCACGCTCGTTCTGGGCCGACGCGGCGCACGCGCTCGACCGCCTTCCTAACCAACTTTACCGCACGCTCGCGGCTTTCGCCCCGATCGAGCTTAAATGTCTGCACGACTTCCCGCAGGTGCCCGGCCTCCTCCTCGAAAGCGAGCGCGGCGCTGGCCACCTGCTCCACCAGCGCGGCGTTTTCTTGCGTCACCGTATCCATCTGCACGATGGCCTTGTTGATGCCGTCAACGCCCGCGCTCTGCTCGGCGGACGCGAGCGCGACCTCGCTGACCATCTCGCTCACTTGCTTCACGCTTGCGAATACTTCGCTCATGATCTGACCGGCACCGTCGACCGCGCGCGCGCCTTCCGACGCGCTGCCGACCGACCGCTTGATCAGAGCTTTAATGTCCTTCGCGGCTTCGGCGCTGCGCTGGGCCAGGCTGCGGACTTCCGCCGCGACCACGGCAAAACCGCGCCCCTGATCGCCGGCGCGCGCCGCCTCGACCGCCGCGTTCAGCGCGAGGATGTTGGTCTGAAACGCCAGGTTCTCGATCGTTCCCAAGATGTCGCCGACCCGCCGGGCGTCGTCTTCGATCTGCTTCATCGTCTGCGCGACTTTACGCATGCGCTCGTTGGCCTCGCCCGCTACGGCGCTCGCGTTGCCGGCGAACGTGTTCGCCCGGGTGCAATTCTCCGCGTTTTGTTTGACCGTTGCCGCGAGTTCCTCGATGGCCGATGCCGTTTCTTCGAGCGCCGACGCTTGCTCTTGCGTGCGCTCCGATAGTCGCGTGTTGCCTTCGGCTCCGGCGCGCGCCATCGAGACGATCCCTTCAGCGCTCCCGCGCACTTGACCGACGATGTGGATCAGTCGTGCATTCATGCGACTAAGCGATCCCCACAGCGAGGTGGAGTTCGATCCGGATGCCAAGCCCGGATCTATCTGGGACGTCAGGTCGCCGCTCGCGATGAGCTCGAATTTTTCGCCAAGACGTTCGATACCGACCGAGACCCACAGATAAATCGCCATCATGTAATACAGGGCAACGAGAGCGACACCACCCGCTAACACAAACCCGGCGCCGCTCACGGCCGAGCCGGCGATCGCAAGCGTCGCCAGCCAGAAAAGACTCACGAGCACGAAATTCGTGCTCAGCGCGAAACGATTGATGAATGCAAATGCCGGTACAAACGCGGTCCGCATCGAGCGCCTCCTTAAAGCTATTGCGCCGCGCCCAGTGGCTCGCCGAACAAGGGCGAAACGCCGCCGACGCTGGAGCGGCCGATCGGCCGGGTCGCGCCCGGAAATGTCGTTAAGTCGGGCCGAAGGAAACAATACATCCGTTATTCTCCTGGGCAGGCGCATCGGATTTACGGCGCGCCGAGGGTATCTACTCATACCGCAGAGCAAGTTACGTGCCTGGCATCCGAGCCTTTCGAAGCGGCCTCCGCGCGATAATGCCCGCGGAGGGGTGTTCTATGAGTATAGGGGGGGCGGGAAGGACCTGCGATGTGGAAACAAATTGCACGTAAAGCCGCGCCCGGCGGGGCCGCAACCGGCTTAGCCGCCAGAGAGGACCCATGCGCAGGAAATTCAGGGTGGTACCGCGGGGGTACCCCCCAGAACTACTACCCTATAAAGGACGAAGGAGGACGGCGGCCTATGGTATCGGGCAAAAGGAAAGGACGGCGAGTGACCCCACGGGCAAAGCGCGCCCCAGGGCAAAAGCGGGACGGCGCGGAGCGCCTGCGGCGAATCATCACGTTAGCGTCCGATTTCTATTGGGAACAAGACGAGCATTATCGTTTCGTTCGGATCGAAGGCCCGACGCCGGAACTGTCCCAGCAGCACTCGCGCGCGCTCGTCGGCAAAATGCGTTGGGAACAGGACACCGCGGCGCTCAACCACGGCGGCTGGGTGGCGCACCAGGCGACGCTTGCCGCACACCGGTCTTTCGCCGACTTTCTCTATGAAGTCAAAACCTCGCAGGGCCAAGTAAACCGTCCGGGGCGCATCGGCATGCACGGCGGGAACACGCGAATGGGGCGCCCATCCCCACCACGGCTGGGTTACTACCTTCCCCGCGTGTCGGAATCCCAGCGCAAACGATTGTTTAGCTCTTGCAGCTGATATTGATTTAGAGAAATTTCAATCGGCTATCCTTGAGAGAATCATGGCGGCAGGCGCAAAGACAACTAGGCTGAGACGCGCGCACCTCCATTCGCCGCACGAGCGGCTGCGCCGGATGTACGCGGCCATAAATTCCACTAATGAAGCGGTGCTGCGCGCGCGGTCGTCGGAAGAACTGTATCGCGGGATCTGCGACGCTGCCGTAAATGCCGGGAAGTTTCTCTCCGCCGCCGTTTTCCTGAAGGACGGGGCCACCGATCGCGCCGCGTTGATCGCCATCGCGGGCACGGGCACCGATCATTTGCACGACGTTTACATTTCACTGGATGACAGCGTCGCGGAGGGTCGAGGTATTATCGGAACCGCATTTCGCACCCGCTCCCCTTGCGTCATCAACGACTATATGCGCGATGCGCGCACCGCGCCTTGGCGCGACAGGGCTCGCCAGTCGGGCATACAGTCCGGCGTCGGTGTGCCGCTGGTGCGCGGCGGCAATGCCGTCGGCGTGATCGGTTTTTATTTGGGCGAGACCGGAGCGTTCGACGACGAAGTGATCGCGCTGGTCCAGCGCCTCGCCGACAACGTGGCATTCGCACTCGACAACTTGGATCATGAGATAGAACGGCGCCGCGCCGAAGAATCGAAGGAACGATTTATCCGCATGTACGCCACCCTGAGTTCAACCAACGAGGCGATCTTGCACGCCAAGTCACCTCAAGATCTGTATCAGCGCTTGTGCGACGCCGCGGTGCATGGCGGAAAGTTCCGCATTACCGCCGTACTGCTTCCGGACGAGGAAACGAAATGGATGCGCGTCGTCGCGGTCACCGGGCCGGGGGAGAAACAAATGCGCGAGGACATTCGCCTTTCGGTCGATCCGTCGATTCCCGAAGGCCGCGGTCAAACGGGCATCGCGTTCCGCACTCAAGAAGCGTGCGTCACAAACGACCTGCTCGGCGACCCGCGCAACGTCGCCTGGCACAAGCCTGCGCGTAAAATCGGCGTTCTTGCGGCCGCCTCGGTTCCGCTCGTGCGTAACGGCCGTTCGATCGGCGTACTCAATTTCTACGCGGGGGAGAAAGATGCGTTCGACGCGGACATCGTCGCTCTGCTCAAGCGCATGGCGGACAACGTCGCATTCGCGCTGGAAAACCTGCGACGTGAAGCCGAGCGTCTGGAGTCGGAGCAGCGGCTGCGCGAAAGCGAGGAACGCTTCCGCAGCCTGACCGAGCTGTCCTCGGATTGGTTTTGGGAAAAGGACACTGAGCTGCGCTTCACGCGCTTTGAGGGGCATGGCGGCCGAGCGGTGGGGCAACGCTACCTCGGTAAAACCGCCAGGGAACTTCATATGGTACCTGAGCTTGGCTGGGACGAATACGACGCCGCCCACTACAGCATGAAACCCTTCCGCGACGTTGTAATGGCAGGGACCGTTCGCGGCGAGATCCGCTACGCGGCCGTAAGCGGCATGCCGCGGTTCGACGCCAACGGCAAACACATCGGCTACCGCGGCTTAACGCGCAACGTCACCGACCGCAAGCGCGCCGAAGCGCGGATCGAGTACCTCGCGACCCACGACGGGCTGACCGCGCTTCCCAACCGCGTGATGTTCGGCCAGCTACTGACGCTTGCCATCGAATCGGGGAAGCGCTACGAGCGCAAGTTCGCGGTGCTGTTCATCGACCTCGACCGCTTCAAGCTGATCAACGACACGCTCGGCCACGAAGCGGGCGACACGCTGCTGAAGGAGATGGCGGAGCGGCTCAAAGAGTGCTTGCGCGCGAGCGACGTCGTCGCCCGGCTCGGGGGCGATGAGTTCGTCGTATTGGTGCAGGAAGTGGGCGAGGTGGCGCAAGTCACCGCGGTGGCGCGCAAGATTCTCGCCGCCGCCATCAAGCCGATGACCATCCTCGGTCACGAATGCCGGGTGACGGCGAGCATCGGCATCGCCCTGTACCCGGGCGACGCCGAGGACGAGCAATCGCTCATGAAAAACGCCGACATGGCGATGTACCTCGCCAAGGAAGAGGGCAAGAACAACTTCCAGTTCTATTCGAAAGAGATCAAAACCCAGTCGCTCGAGCGGCTCACGCTCGAAACCAATCTGCGCCACGCGCTCGAACGCGAGGAGTTCGCCTTGCACTATCAGGCGAAGGTCGATCTCAAAGCCGACCGCATCACCGGGGTCGAGGCGTTGATCCGCTGGCAGAGCCCGGTGCTCGGCGCGGTGTCGCCGATGCAGTTCATTCCGCTCGCCGAGGAGACCGGTCTTATCGTGCCGATCGGGCGCTGGGTGCTGCGCACCGCGTGCGCGCAAAACGTCGCCTGGCAGCGCCAGGGGCTGCCGCCGGTGTGCGTGGCGGTCAATCTCTCGATGCGACAGTTCCAAGACGCGCACCTGCTGAGCGACATACGCGCCGCGCTGGACGACGCGCAGATGCGCCCGGAACTGCTCGAGCTCGAGATCACCGAGGGCATGGTGATACAGAACGTCGAGCGCGCCGTGCAGTTGCTGACTGCCATCAAGGCGATGGGCGTGCGCCTCGCGATCGATGACTTCGGCACCGGCTACTCCTCGCTCGCGCAAATCAAGCGCTTCCCGATCGATACCTTAAAAGTGGACCGCTCCTTCATCCGTGAAATTCCCAAAGATTCGGAAGACAAAGCGATCACCAAAGCGATCATCGCCATGGGCAAGACCTTGAGCCTGACCGTCGTCGCCGAGGGTGTCGAAACCGAGGAGCAGGAAACCTTCCTGCGCGAGCACGCCTGCGATGAGATGCAGGGCTACTACTTCAGCAAACCGGTTAGCGCCGAGGACTTCGGCGCGCTGTTGCGCACGCACCGGCCGAGAACTAGCGCCCTGATTCCTTGACTTCCGAACGTTGCTTTGTTGCGGTCGCTGGGAGCGACGGCTCGCCGGTTCCCTACCCGATGGCCTGATCAGGCCGGGCGGCAAAGATCGGCAAAACAGGCGTGCCTCGCAATATCCGGCGCGGATTAATCGATGCACTCAATCTCTGGATTCGATCGGCCCGATCATTGATATAGGTCAAGGGTCGCAAGTTCATGGTTATCTAGACTTTCAGTGGTCTTCCTGCGAGGAATAACCATGAAATCGCTCCAGCAACTGCTGACCCAGGATCATAAGGACTGCGACCTGCTGCTCGCCGAAACGGAGTCGGTGGTCGCAAAGGCGGAAATCGCGACCGCACGCGCGAACTTCAGACGCTTTCGCGAGGCGATGGAACGCCACATGGACGCGGAGGAGCAGATTTTGTTTCCCGCCTTCGAGGCCAGAACCGGGGAGCGCCTCGGTCCCACGGAAGTCATGCGGCGCGAGCACCAGATGATGCGGGATCTCCTCGCTAAAATGGACGCGGCGCTGACGCAACAACAGGCGAAACAATATCTCGGCCTGTCGGAGACACTGCTCGTGCTCATGCAGCAGCATAACGTCAAGGAAGAGAGCGTGCTCTACCCCATGATGGACCAACAACTGAACGCCGAGCGCGAGGCGGTTCTCGCGCGACTGCGCGCCGCCGGCATCGGCTGAGCGATGGGCGAGCGGCTGCTCGACGTGAGCGCGCTCGAGCCGCCCGAGCCGCGGGACCGGGTGGTCGCGGCGCTGGAAATACTCGCCGACGGCGAGTACCTGCGGGTACGCCACCGGCGCGAACCGCTGCTGCTCTATCCGTGGCTGCAAGAACACGGCTTCGCCTGGCACACCCAAGCGCGCGATATCACCGCGTTCGAGATCATCGTATGGCGCACCGGCGATGCCCGAGCGACGGCGGCCGCGGCGCGGGTCCTGAAACCGTGAGCGGCATCGGCCTGCGGCTCGACCAAGCGCCGCCGTTCTCCGTTCCGTTGCGCTTTTTTCTCGCCGCGCCGTTCTTCGGCGCTATCGCCGCCGTGGTGGTGCTCGCGATCGGACCCGAGATACTCGCCTCGCGCTGGCAGCCGGCGCTGCTCGCCGTGACGCATTTGCTGACGCTCGGCGTGTTGACGATGGTCATGCTCGGCGCGCTCATGCAAATGCTGCCGGTGCTCGCCGGCAGTCCCGTGCCTCGCCCGGTGACCGTCGCCGGCGTGGTGCACGGACTCCTCGTCGTCGGCACGATCGCACTCGCGGTGAGCTTCCCGATTCCCTACACCGGATTACGCAACGCCGCACTTATCGCGCTCGGCGGGGGGCTCGGTGTGTTTATCGCCGCCGCCGCGTCTAGTCTTGTGCGCGCTAGCGCGAACGCGTCGATAACGGCGATGCGGCTTGCGTTGCTCGGCCTGACGATCGTAGCGTTGCTCGGTCTCTATGCCGCTTCCACCGCCGCGCGCGCGCGCTGGAGTTATAACCCCGCGTACGCTGACGTGCATCTGGCCTGGGGGCTGGTCGGATGGGTCGCGCTGCTCGTGATCGGCGTCGCCTATCAAGTCGTGCCCATGTTCCAGCTCACGCGCGCTTATCCGCAGTGGTTGCGGCGTGCGCTGGTACCGACTCTTTTCGCGGCGCTCGTGCTCTGGAGCGGCGTTACCGTCATCGGATCGTCACCGGCGTGGCTCGCACAAGCCGCGGCCGCGATTATTGCCGCCGCGCTCGCGCTCTATGCGATCGCCACGCTGTGGCTGCAAACCACGCGCCGCCGACGCTTGCCCGACGCGACCGTACGCTTCTGGACGCTCGCGATGCTGAGTCTGCTCGCCTGCGTCGTTCTGTGGAGCGCACATGCCGTCGGCATGGTCGCCGACGCGCGGTTCGCGGTGTTGGCCGGCGCGCTAATGATTCTCGGCTTCGCGGGATCCGCCATCATCGGCATGCTGTACAAGATCGTGCCCTTCCTCGCGTGGCTGCACTTGCAGGCGCTGGGTACGAGCACGCTGCCGAATATGAAGGAGTTCCTGCCCGATGCGTACACGCTGCCGCACGTCTGGCTGCACGCGGCGGCATTGGTGCTGCTCGTCCCCGCCGTATTGGCGCCACGACCTTGGTTGTATCCGGCCGCGGTCGTACTACTCGTGTCGTTCTTGTGGCTCGGCTGGAATCTAACCGCCGCGGTACGGCAGTATCGCAGGTCCGCCATTCCCGTTAACGTTTGATCGATGAACGAAGCGACGGAACCAGGCGAGCTGACCGAAGCGGCCGCGCGCGCGGCGCGCGATTACGATCGGGAGGCATCGGTCGAAGACTCTGTCGTCTGCCGGTCGCCGCCGGCCGGCGTGTAACCGCGACGACGGGGTCTCACTCCGATCGCACAGCCAACCGCTCGCCCGCCATTTCGCCGCCCAGGCGTTCGGGCGCGTCTGCGACAATCCACGTTTCCCCGCTTTTCAGCAACTTGGTGAGATCGCCCTTGCCCTTGGCTGCCTGCGCTTCGTCGCGCAAGCGCAGGTTCAGCGCTTCATAGGCCGCGGCGTCCACGTCGCGAAATACACCGAGCGGCACCGGGAAGTCCGGCGCGTCCAGCTGCGCCAGGACGTAGGCGAGCCCGCCGTGACCCGCGCGTTCGTCGTGTATCGGCAAGTCGGCCTCGGTCACGCCGTTCTGACCGAGCGCCACAGCTTCCGGCTCGAGGCCGTTCAGACGGATGCCCTTGTCGCGGTTCTTGCCGAAGACGAGGGGCTCACCGTGGGCGAGCACGAGGCGATGGTCGTCGCGCGTCTTCTTGTCGGCGAGATGTTCGAAGGCGCCGTCGTTGAAGATGATGCAGTTCTGCAGAATTTCGATGACCGCGGTGCCGTTATGCGCCGCCGCCCGCCGCAACACGGCGCCCACCATCGGCTGATCGACATCGACCACGCGTGCGACGAAGCTGGCGCCGGCGGCGAGCGCCACGGCCACGGGATTGAGCGGCCGATCGATCGAGCCGAGCGGCGTGGTTTTGGTTTTTTTTCCGAACTCCGACGTCGGCGACGCCTGTCCTTTGGTCAGGCCGTAAATGCGATTGTTGAACAGCAGTATCTTCAGACCGATGTTGCGCCGCAGGGCATGGATGAAATGATTGCCGCCGATCGCGAGCGCGTCGCCGTCGCCGGTCGCGACCCAAACCGACAACTCCGGCCGGGCGATCTTGAGGCCGGTGGCAATAGCCGGTGCGCGGCCGTGGATGCCGTGCATGCCGTAGGTTTCCATGTAGTACGGAAACCGGCTGGAGCAGCCGATACCGGAAATGAAGACGAAGTTCTCGCGCGCGATGCCGAGCGTCGGCAAAAGCTTCTGCAATTGCGCGATGACGGCGTAGTCGCCGCAGCCTGGACACCAGCGGACCTCCTGGCTGGACTCGAAGTCCTTCTTGCTCAGCGTGCCGGCTGTCGTTGTCGCGCTCATTACGCCAGCTCCATGAGCTTCTCGTAGATCTCGCTCACCTTGAATGGCTTGCCCTGCACTTTGTGCAGCTCGATGACATCGACGAGGAAGCGCGCGCGCAGCAGCTGCGCGAGCTGCCCGAGATTCATCTCCGGCACCAGAATGCGCGCGTGGCGCCGGAGGACGTCGGCGAGGCCGCGCGGAAACGGGTTCAGATGCCGCAGGTGCACGTGCGCCACTTTGCGCCCGTGCTGCTGCGCCGCCGCGCGCGCCTGCGCGATGGCGCCGTACGTGCTGCCCCAGCCCACGACCAGGAGCGCGGCGTCGGCGTCGCCCTCGATCTGCACCGGCGGAACATCGGCGGCGATTCCGGCGACCTTGGCGGCGCGCACCTCGACCATCTTTTCGTGATTGCGCGGCTCGCCCGAGACTTCGCCGGTGAGGAAATCTTTCTCCAGCCCGCCGATGCGGTGCTCCAGCCCCGGCGTGCCCGGTCGCACCCAGGCGCGCGCGAGGTGTTCGTTGCGCGCGTACACCTGGTACCCCCGAGGATCGGTGCGGTACGTCACGTCAAGCCGCGGCAGCCGGTCGACGTCCGGAATGCGCCAGGGCTCCGCCGCGTTGGCGATGCCGCCGTCCGAAAGCAGAATCACGGGCGTCATGTATTTCACGGCGATACGAACCGCCTCGATAGCGCACTCGAAGCAATCGGCCGGCGAGCGCGCGGCGATCACCGGCACCGGACATTCGCCGTTGCGGCCTTGGACCGCCTGCAGCAGATCGGCCTGCTCGATCTTGGTCGGCAGTCCCGTGGACGGACCGCCGCGCTGCACGTCGACGACCACCAGCGGCAACTCGGCCATCACGGCCAGGCCGATGGCTTCGGTCTTGAGCGCCATGCCGGGCCCGGAGGTGGTAGTGAGTCCGAGCGCGCCGCCGTAGGCCGCGCCGATGGCGGAACAGATGCCGGCGATCTCGTCTTCCGCCTGAAACGTCGTGACGTTGAAATGCTTGAGCGCCGCCAGCTCGTGCAAAATATCCGATGCCGGCGTGATCGGGTACGAGCCGAGAAACAGCGGCAGACCGGAAAGCTCGGACGCGGCAACGAAGCCGAACGCGGTCGCCTGGCTGCCGGTCACGCTGCGGTAGCGCCCCGGTTTGAGATCGACCATCGGCCTCACTTGATAAGTCGTGTCGAACATCTCGGTCGCATCGGCGTAGGCGTAACCGGCCTTGAGCGCCGTGACGTTCGCTTCGGCGAGCACCGGGTTCTTGGCGAACTTGCGGCGGATCGTTTCGATCTCGTCGTCGATCGAGCGGTTGTACAGGTTGAGCATGAGGCCGAGCGCGCAATAGTTCTTGCTGCGGCCGGCGTCTTTGCGCGACAGCCCGGAGTCTTTGAGAGCCGATGCCGTCAATTGGCCAATGTCGATCGGATACAGGCGATAGCGCTCGAGGCTCCCGTCTTCCAGCGGGTTCGCCGCGTATCCGGCCTTGCGCAGGTTGGCTTCGCCGAATGCATCGGTATTGGCGATGACGACGCCGCCGTGCTTCAAGTCCGGCAAATTGACTTTCAACGCCGCGGGATTCATCGCCACCAGCACGTCCGGCGCGTCGCCGGAGGTGAACACCGGGCGCGAGGAAAACTGGATCTGATAGCCGGATACGCCGAAGAGCGTACCCGCCGGCGCGCGAATCTCGGAGGGATAGTCGGGATGCGTGACGAAATCGTGCCCGGCCTTGGCCACCACCTGGGAGAACTGCGTGCCCGTGAGCTGCACGCCGTCGCCGGAGTCGCCGGCGAAGCGGATGATGACGCTGTCCAGCTCCTCCACCGGCCGGGTGTGCGTTTGCGGCAGCTCGTCGGCGGGCGAATCGACCGCCTTCTTATGCGCGGAGCCGGTCATGCGCTCCTCCGGCGCGCGCGCGCCTCGTAGTAGTCGCCGCGGCACGCGCCGGCGCGAACGGCGGCGATGAAACCGGCCATGTCGGTCACGGGCTGGAAGAACTCGGTCGCGCAGCGCCCGACGGCGTCGACCTTGTGGCAATCGCTGCCCCCGAGCGTCGGTAGGCTTCGGTGCTCGGCCGCGCGCAGGGCCAGCGCGTTGTCGTCACGGGCGTTGCCGCCGTTGTGCGTCTCGACGGCGGCAATACCCGGAAGTTGCAGCACGCCGTCGAGCAAACTGGCCACGCCGATCCGGCGATACGGATGCGCCGGTACGCAAATGCCGCCGAGGCTACCGACGCGCTCGATGACCGCCGGCAGCGGCAAGTAGGTGTCGCGGCCCCAAATGTTCCAGCCGTCGTCGGTGACGCCGTAGGCGAGTAGATGTCCCTTGTCCGTGGAAATTTCCACGCCGCGCAATACCAGCACGCCCTCCTCGCCGCCGAGGCGCTCGACCGGCGCGGAGGCGTCGTACGAATGATGTTCGGTGATGACAACGCCCCCGAGACCGAGCACGCGGGCGCGCTGAATCAGGCGGACCGGCTCGAGCCAGTTATCGTAGGAGTACTTCGTGTGGCAATGTGTGTCGATCCACATACCCGTGGTCACCGTCGAAATGTAAGCGCCTCAAGGAATCGACAACTCCAGATTAATCCGCTTCGAGGGCGCGAACTTGTGGCTGGCGAAGAAGCGCTCCAATGAAAAATCGTTCCAGTTCACCAGCGTGTAAATCTTGCTCACACCCGCGGCTTTCATGTTCATCACGAATTTTTCCAGCAGCTCGCTCGCCACACCGCGGTTCTGCGCCGCCGCTTCCACGCCGAGCGCCTCGATCGTGGCGCTCGCGTCGGAGATGCCAAACTCGCCGAAATAAATATCGCCCATGATGAAGCCAACGGGTTTTCCGTCGAGCTCCGCTACCAAGGATGAATTGACCGTATGTCGCCCATCCAAGAGGATCGCGATCTTGCGTTCGTAATATTCACGGCGGTTCTCGCCGGTTGTCCGTTGGTCGATCGCCGTGATCGCGTCCAGATCGGTCTCACGCATGACCCGAATCGTCGGTTCTACTGCCATGGCTCGTCTCCTCCGTTATCCCGCTGCGCTGGCTTGACCGCAATAACCAAGACATCACGGGAACAACTCGTCTTTGTCCGTCGGCGCGTCCGCGCGCTTGCGCAAGTAAACGTCGCCGTAGACAGACCCTGCTTTCGCGCCGACCTCGAAACACGAATTGCAGCCGTCGCCTTCGACACGGTGCTCGATCACCTCGACCTCGTAGCCGAGCGCTCGATACGTCTGCACAACTTCGGACAAGCGCGGCTCGCCGAGCGTCGTTTGCCGCACCCAGCCCTCGAGACGGAGCTTCGCTTCGCGACTCATGTCGGCGGGAAGAACCGGAATAGTGCGCTTGGCGCTCATCGAACCTCCTACCAGGAATGCCGGATCGCGCCCGGCGTGCACGCCGTTGTGCAGGGCAGCGTGGTGTGGCCGCCGGCCGGCTTGCACCCGGTGCAGTCGTAGGCAAGCGTCTTGCGATGCGGCGCCTTGATCGCGGCCACCCGGTCGTCGTAGTCGTCCGTGATGATCTCGTACATGTCCTTCGGGCACGCCCGCGTGCAGGCGTGCTCGATCGGACACTGGGTGCATTTGTCGGTGTCGATCGAGATGTAATACTCGCCCGACCCGTCCTTGTAGCCGTAGTTCGCGATCATCCGCTCGCCGCCTTGGCCGGCACGCCCTGTTTCTGCACCAGCGTGTAACCGAACAGCGCCGCGCCGAGCGCGCCGGCGATTTGGCTGTCGTATTTGGTCTGCACCGATTCGAGCTTGAGCAGGCGCTCGAGCCGCTTTACCACGCCCGGGTTCTTGGCGATGCCGCCGGTGATGAAGAAGTCTTTCTCCACGCCGATGCGTTCGAGCAACGACACCACGCGCTCGGCCATCGCCTGGCAGTAGGCTGCGACAACTTTGTTCTTGCTCCAGCCGGCCTTGAGCAGGCCGAGCGCCTCGGATTTCGCGAACACGACACACACGGACGAGACCGCCGGCGGTTCCACGTCCACGTCGAACGAGCGCGGCCCGAGATCGGCGATCGGGATTTGCATGAGATCGGCGATCACTTCCATGCCGCGGCCGGTGCCGGCGGCGCACTTGTCGTTCATCAAGAAATTAGTGACCTTGCCGCGCTCGTCGCAATGGATGGCTTTGCAGTCCTGCCCGCCCATGTCGAGAATCGTGCGGATGCTTGAGCCGCCCATGTAATTCGCGCCGCGCGCGTGGCAGGCGATCTCGGTGATCGCCTTGTTCGCGAACGGCACGTTGACCCGCCCGTAGCCGGTGCCGACCACGAACTGGAGGTCATCGAGCGTCATGCCGCCGGCCTTCTCCAACACCGACTTGATCGCGTTGTTCGCGGAGTCGGGACTGTTGCTGCCGGTGCGCATGGAGCTGTAGCCGTACAGCTCGCCGTCGCACATCACAACCGCCTGCGAGGATACCGATCCGACGTCGATGCCGGCGGTGATAAATTTCGCGTCACGCCAGTTCTTGGTCTCATCGACCCAGACGCTTTCCTGCCAGCGCCAATATTCTTTCTTTTCGCCCGCCGCCGGTGCGGCCGCTGCCGTCGTGTTCATAAGACCTCCTATGCGTGCGCCTCGGTGGCGACTAGCGCGGCGCCCAACGCGCCGATGTACTCGGGCATTTCGGGCAGCAGCACCTTCTCCACGCCGAGCGCGTTCTTCAGTGACTGCACGAAGCCCGGGTTGTGCACCATGCCGCCGATCAGCACCACGTCCTCCTCGATGCCGACGCGCCGCGCCATGGCCGTCACCCGGCTCGCCACCGCGTCGAGCACCGCCTTGGCGATGTCCTCCTTCGGCGTGTTCGCGTGGATAAGCGATACCACCTCGGACTCGGCGAACACGGTGCATTGCGCGTTCATCGGGATAGTCTTCTGCGAGCGCAGGCTCGCCGCGCCGAAATCCGCGAGCGGCAGCTGCAAGGCGCGCGACATCGACTCGGCGAACGCGCCCGCGCCGGCGGCGCACTTTTCGTTGCCGGCGAAGTCGACGACCTTGCCGTCGGGCGCCGCCTTGATGCCGCGCCCTTCCTCGGCGCCGACATCGATCACGGTGCGCGCGCTCGGGCACATGAAGACCGCGCCGCGCGCCCCGGCGCTTACTTCGGTAACGCTGTCCTGCGCGAACTTCACCTGTTTGCGCCCGGTTCCGGTCGCAACCACGCGGCCGATCTGCTCGCGCGTCAGGCCCGCGGCCTGCAACGCTTCGCCGTAGACTTTTTCCGCCGCGACGTCCATGTCGAGGTCCTCGGGAAACATGATGTGCGTTTGCTTGACGCCCCATTTGAGTTGCGGCGCGCCCTCGACCTTAAGCTCCTCGAGCAGCACGACCTTGACGGAGCGGGCGCCCATATCGATTCCTGCGGTATACATCGTCACCTCCTCGGGGCTCACGCGTGAGCGAATTCGCGCCTCAAGCCGAGCGTCTCCATGAACGAGTCCACTCGGTTTGTCGTGCGCACCAGATCGAACTCGCGATCATCGCCCATGTTGCCTTCGTACGTCATCACCGGTATGCCCGCGGCCGCGATGCCGAGGCGGTTTTCCATGATGCCGAGCGAGAGTCCCTCGCAGCCGCGGTTCAGGTGCAGCATCACGCCGTTGACCTTCCACTCGCGCACGATGGTTTTCATCATCTCGGTCTTGAGCCGCGGATCGTAGAAGTGCTGCCACTGCGGCTTCGACAAATTCCAATCGGCGTACAGCCGCATCGCCTGCTCGCGCGTCTTGATCTCCACGCCCTGATCCATCGGCGTGGTGCGCGGTCCCCAGCTGCCGTCGGGCTTGGTTTCCCAGATGCCTTCGAGGCCGAAGGTGTAAAGCGAGCCGATCGACACCGCGCCGAATTCCTCAAGATAGCGGAACACTTTCAAGAACGCCCACGGCGGCTGCGTGTCCGACATCACGCGGCAGCGCTCGTTGCCGACCGCCGCGATGCCGCGCTTCACGCGATCGGCGACCTCATCGCGCAGCTCGGCGTAAAAATCGGCGCACCAGGGCTTCGACTTGTTAAGCGTCGCCAGCACGTACAGCGAGTACATCGTCTTCTCGTCGAGCGGCGCCGGCACGGCTTTGTTGAGCGTGCAGACCTCGGCCCAGAGCGACGTGGCGCGCATCTCGTTTTTGATCGCTTCGATGAACAACCCGTCGTCGAATTTTCGCCCGGTGATTTTTTCCATCCACGGGATCGCGTCGAGGCCCTGATTTACGACGTACGCGAGGCGCGACTCGGTGAGATCCTTGTACGGCCCGACACCGACATCGATATAGAAATCGGGGACCGCTTCGAGCTTCGAGGCGTGCTGATACCACTTGCTGTGGGAGCAGCAGATCTGCGTCTGAAAGTTGAAATCGGGCTTCGGGAACTCGCCGCCGAAAAGATACTTATTAAGGTATATCGAGCCCCAATAGGTCCGCATGTAGGCGCACAGGTCGCGCGCGAACCCAGCCGCCGCCGCGGCGTCCTGGCATTGCTTGTTGAACTTCGTGTCGTGCGCCACCGATGCGGCGTAGGGCTCGCCGGTCAACCCGTACACGTCCTTGCCCAAGCCCGCGGGGATCGCATCGAGCGCCCAGGCGCTCCCGCCCCAGCGGATGCCGCCGTTTTCCTTGGCCCGGGCATAATCCAGGTAATACTGCTCGCGCAGCTCCTTCGCCTTCTTCCAGAGCTTCAACGGTTCGGTCGGATATTTTTGCGCAGCGGTCATGAGTGCTCCTTGAGTATGCTCTAGAACAGTTCCTCTTCGCGCAGCGTCTCGAGGAACGCCTCGACGCGAATGCGGAACGGCCCCAAGGGATTGGTGATGTCGAACTCGAGGAACAGCGTCGGAATTCCGTTCGACTCCAGATGCTTTTTCAAGTCGGGATAATCGCCCTCGTGCGGATCGCAGAATTTCTGCTGCAGGAAAATCGCGGCGCGGGCGTTGTAGTCCTTCGCGAGCTTCAGCACGTGATCGAAGCGCGTGTGCGCCGGGTAGTCCTTGGTCGGGCACGCCGGGCGCTCGCAGTAGCGATCGGCGATGCTCGCGATCGGGTCGTCCTGCACGCGCGCCTCGTTCCAAAAGTAGCGCGTGCCCGAGCACTGATCGTCGATGACGATCGTGCAGCCGACCGATTCGATCATGGCCATGAAGCCGCAGTCGTCGTTCTCGCTGCCGATGGTCATGAGCCGCACGCCCTCGTCGCGATCTTGCGGCCGCTTCTTGACCTCCGCGATCACGCGCTCGAGTTCGCGGTTATGTTCCTCCTTATCCACGAACTGCGCCGTGATCGACGCGTACAGCGCTTCGAGGCCAGTGACGCGCGGATTCTCTTCCTTGCGAAGGTCGAACAACTGCTTCAGCAGGCGCCGATTCTTGTTCACGGTTTCGATCGCCTTTTGGAGATCGGCGTCGCCGATCTTGCGGCCGCTCGTCACCTCCATGAACGCTCGAAATTTCTTCACTTCCTCGTACTGCGTCTGCTTCGCGTGGCGCGACTGCACTTCGTTCGGCATCGGCAGGTAGTAGTCCCACTTCACGGTGGGCACGTGCATGCGCCAGGAATTGAACGCCTGGCGGTACTGGATGCACGACTGCGTGAGGGTCACGCCTTCGGCGTAGTCGTAGCGACCGAGCAGCCCCTGCGCGAGCGAGTCGCGGCAGAACGGGCAGAACATGCCGAAGATATGCGGCTCGGTCACGTTCTGCGGCTCGTGCGCCCCGAGCACGCGCACCGGCAACATGCCCGCCGCGATCAGCATCTCCTCCGGCGTGTAGGTGCACATGGTCGCAACGACGCTACCGCCGGTACGCGCTTTCCAGGCGCGCGCATAATCATGACGTTTGTCGTACCACTGGCTGAACTGGCTGAACAACTCGCTCATGATGGTCTATCTCCCGTCGATGGCTCTTTGTACCTGGGTTCGATCTCCGCTGTTAACACATGCAAAATAATTCATTGGCAATTTTAGCAATCGCTTTCCAGTCAAGTTTTGATCGAAATCAAAAAAAGCCTGCTTTTCCCACATAGAATATAAGCAGAAGATTCAGTACTCGGGATTGATCTGGGTCAACTCTTTAACAGGTCCGGCAACGTAAGCTTTGAACATGCATTATTTCGCATGCTTCGAGACGAGCGGTTTTGGAGCGGCGCCGTCTCGACTACCTCAGGAAATGGCTTATGGACACGTCCACAAGAGAGTCCGGGAGAGCAAAACCACGCTGGTATAGGAGCGCCGAAGGTTCCGCCTCGCCGGTGGAAGTCACGATCGACGGCACGCGGGTGACGGCGCCGGGCGGGGCCTCCGTGCTCGCGGCCGCGACCGCCGCGGGCGTCTACATACCCGCACTTTGCGCCCATCCCGACCTGCCGCCGTCCAGCCAGCGCGGTGCCGGCGGCGGCTGCGATTTGTGCCTCGTCGAGATCGTCGGGATGACCGGCCCGCGGATGTCGTGCTCCACGATCGTTTCCCCGGGCATGGCCGTGGTAACGAAATCGCCGGCGCTCGAAAAGCTGCGCCAAGAGCGCATCGCGAAAGTTTTGGGCACCCATCCGCACGTCTGTCTCACCTGCCCGCAGCGCGAGGGTTGTAGCCGTACGGAGTGCTCTTACGGCAATCCTCCCGAGCAGCGCTGTTGCTCGATCTTTAATAGTTGCGAGCTGCGCAAGGTAGCCGACTTCGTCGGTATTCCCAACACGACGCCGATGTACAAACACGTCAAGCTGCCGGTCGTCACGGACGAGCCGTTTTACGACCGCGATTACAATTTGTGCATCGATTGCCGTCGCTGTCTGGTTGCCTGCAACGACGTGCGCGGCGTCGGTTGTCTCGAAGTCAAGAACACCGACGGGCGCACCTGGGTCGGCACCATCAAACCGACCCTGATCGAATCCGGCTGTAAGTTTTGCAGTGCCTGCGTCGCCGTCTGTCCGACCGGTGCGCTGATCGACCGCACCCTCGACATCGCCCGGCTCGAGGCGACGCAGGTCCCGTGTAAGGCCGCCTGTCCCGCCGGCATCGACGTACCGCGGTACGTGCAGCTGGCGGCCGAAGGCAAGTACGGCGAGGCGGCGGCGGTCGTGCGCGAGAAGCTCCCGTTCCCCGGCATCCTCGGGCGCGCCTGTTTCGCCATGTGCGAGTCGGCATGCCGGCGCGGCATGCTCGACGATCCGCTTTCGATTCGCACCTTGAAGCGGGTCGCCGACGATAACGACACCGGAATTTGGCGCCGATATTCGAAACAACTTCCGCCGAGCGGAAAAAAAGCTGCCGTCGTCGGCGCCGGGCCGGCCGGTCTGACCGTCGCTTATTACCTCGCCAAAAAAGGCCACGCGGTAACGATTTTCGACGCGCAACCCGCGGCCGGCGGCATGGCGCGCTACGGCATCCCGTCGTACCGGATTCCACCGAAAGTGATCGACCGCGAGATCGGCGAAGTGGAAAAACTCGGCGTTGAGTTCCGCTTCAACAACAAAGTCGAGAAACTCGACGATCTGTTCGCTCAAGGCTACGAAGCCGTCTTCATCGGCATCGGCTGCCAGGGCGGCGACAAGCTCGGTATTCCCGGCGACGACCTGCCGAACGTGGTCGACAGCCCGAGTTATCTGCGCGCCGCGACCATGCGCCTGGTGAACCGGCCCGGCTCCGGGATCGCCACCGGCAGCCGCGTCGCCGTCATCGGCGGCGGCAATGTCGCGACCGACAACGCCCGTTCATCGAGCCGCCTCGGCGCCGAGGCCGTGGACATGGTGTACCGCCGCACGCGCGCGGAAATGCCGGCGCGCGAGGAAGAAATTCAGGGCTGCATCGACGAAGGCGTAAACCTGCGGTTCCTGCTCACGCCGAAAAAAATCGAAGCCGGCGATTCCAATGCCGCCAAGTTGAAAATCATTTATGCCAAGATGGAACTCGGCGAGCCGGATGCCTCTGGCCGGCGGCGGCCGGTCGAGGTGCCCGGCAGCGAATTCAGCGAGAACGTGGATCTCGTGATCGCTGCGGTCGGTCAACATCCGAAAACGTTCGACGGTTTCGGCGTCCAGACCGATGCCAAGGGCCGGATCACCGTGCGCGCCGATTCGATGCTCACCGGCCGGCCGCGGGTTTACGCCGGCGGCGACGGCGTGCTCGGCCCGGCGACGCTGATCGACGCGGTCGCGCAAGGACGCGTCGCCGCCGCCGCGATCGACAAGCAGCTTGGCGGCGACGGCGACATCGAAGAGAAACTGCTGCCTGACGGCTGGGACACGAATCCGTACATCGGGCGTGAAGAAGATTTCAATCGGCGGCGCAAGGTACATCCGATCCTGCTGGCGCCGACCGAACGCGGGAACTGGAACGAAGTGGAGCAAGGCTACGACGACGCGATGGCGCGGTTCGAGGCCAGTCGCTGCCTGAAGTGCAATCTCGCCGCCGAGATCCAGGACATGGTGTTGCCGCCGGAAGCGTGGCTCGACTTCAACGCCGCGGCGGTCGATAGCGTGCCCGAGGCGCCCGGCGTCTTCCAGTTGCTGGACGCGGATAAGAACGTGCGCGTGATCAAAGGCACCGAGAATCTGCGCCGCGGTCTGTCCGAAGAACTCGGCAAGAATGCCGCCGCCAAATTCTTCGTGCACGAAGAGGCGCCGATGTACACCCAGCGCGAGAGCCAGCTGATCCAGGCCTACATGCAGCAATACGGCAAGATGCCCGGCGGCGGCGCGAGCGAGTTGGACGACTTGTTCTAGGAAAACGCCTACATGAGCCCGTACAAGTTCATCACCTATTCCGCCGACAACGGCCTCGTCGCGATCACGATCAACCGGCCGCCGTACAACGTGCTCGACATCGCGTCGATGGAGGAGATCGGCGCGGCCCTGCGCCGCGCCGCGACCGATACGACCGCAAAGCTAGTGTTGATCACGGGCAGCGGCGAGAAAGCGTTTTCCGCCGGCGTCGAAGTCGCCGACCATACGCCCGACAAAGTCGGCCGCATGATCGAGGTATTCGGCGACATCTTCCGGGCATTGGAGGAAATCCCGGTCCCGACCGTCGCGGCACTCAACGGCGTCGCCCTCGGCGGCGGCTGCGAACTTGCGATCGGTTGCGACATGGTGATCGCCGCCAGTCACGTGAAGATCGGCCAGCCGGAGATCAAGCTCGGCGTGTTTCCGCCGGTGGCGGCGGTGTTGATGCCGAGACTGATCGCCCCCGGCAAGGCGTGCGAGCTGGTACTGGGCGGCGAGAGCCTGACGGCGGAAGAAGCGCTCCGGTCCGGGCTCGTCGTCCGGGTGATTCCGAAAGAGGAATTCGCCGCGGGCACGCAAGCTTATGTTGCCCGGTTCCTGGGCCTTTCGCGCGCCGTGATCGTATTGACCAAGAAGGCCATGCGCGCGGCGCAAGGCCGATCTTTCATCGACGGCTTGGCGCGAGCCGATGAGATCTATCTCAAGGAACTGATGGCGACGGCCGACGCGCGCGAAGGCCTGGCGGCCTACTTGGATAAGCGCAAGCCGGTGTGGCAGAACAAATGACGGCAGTGACGGGGGACCGCATGATTCCGAAAACGATCCAAACCTGGCAGATGACCGAGCCAGGCAAACTGACACGGACGGATGTCGCTACGCCCGCGCTTAAAGTTGGGGAAGCGCTCGTCGAAATCAAAGGCTGCGGCGTCTGCCACACCGACCTTTCTTATTTCTACATGGGCGTGCCGACGATTCAGAAGCCGCCGCTCACGCTCGGCCACGAAATTGCCGGCGTGATCGTCGCCGGCGACGCATCGCTGGTTGGCAAAGAAGTGATCGTGCCGGCGGTGCTGCCATGCAACAACTGCGACATCTGCCGCAGCGGCCGCCCCAATCGCTGCCTGAACCAGCAGATGCCGGGCAACTCGATGGGCATCTACGGCGGATTCGCGAGCCACATTCCGGTCGCCGCGCGCGATTTGTGTTTCGTCGGCGACCGCGGCAGCCTGCCGCTCGAGCATTTGGCGGTGATTGCCGATGCCGTCACGACGCCGTATCAAGCCGGCCGGCGCGCCGGAATCAAACCCGGCGACCGCGTGATCGTCATCGGTGCCGCCGGTGGCGTCGGCGGCTTCATGACGCAAGTTGCGAAAGGCATGGGCGCGCGCGCGGTCGTTGGAATCGACATCAATGAACAGAAGCTTGCCACCATGCGCCGCTACGGCGCCGACTACACGATCAACCCGAAGGGCAAGAGCGCCAAGGAAGTCAAAGAGGTGTTCAAGGCCTATTGCAAGGAACAGCAACTGCCGTCGAACTACGGCTGGAAGATTTTCGAAGTTACCGGTACCAAGACCGGGCAGGAGCTGGCGCTGGCGCTACTGTCGTTTGTAGGAACACTGATCGTGGTCGGCTACGGCACCGATGAAACCTCCTACATGCTCTCGAAGCTCATGGCGTTCGACGCCGAGATCATCGGCACCTGGGGCTGCCCGCCGGCGCTGTATCCGCAGGCGCTGGCGCTGTGCCGGGACGGCAAGATCGCGCTCGCGCCCTTCGTCGAGACGCGCCCGATGAGCGAGATCGAGCGCGTGTTCGAGCAAGCGCACCACGGCGCGCTCGGTAAGCGCGTCGTCCTGGTACCCGATTTTTGAACGCATCCCGAGGAGAAGAATCATGGCACTCGAGTGGCTACGCAAAGATGACGAGCTGAAGGACCATCGTCTCCTCGACGACCGTCACTTCGGTAAAGACGCGCCGAGCATCGTTTATGAGGAGCGTCCGGTGCGCGACGAAAGCGGAAAGGCGATTGACGGCCTCTATTCCGCGTGGATCTGGCTGAACAATCCCGCGCAGTACAACTCCTACACGACGCAGATGGTGAAAGGCGTCATCGCCGGCTTTCAACGGGCGTCCTCTGATCGGCGCGTCGTAGCGGTGGTATTCACGGCGGTCGGCGACAAAGCGTTCTGCACCGGCGGCAATACCGCCGAGTACTCGGCGTACTACTCGCGCCGGCCCAACGAGTACGGCGAGTACATGGATTTGTTCAACGCCATGGTCGACGGAATTCTCAACTGCAAGAAGCCGGTGATCTGCCGCGTGAACGGCATGCGCGTGGCCGGCGGACAGGAGATCGGGATGGCCACCGATCTTACGATTTCCTCCGATCTCGCGATTTACGGCCAGGCCGGACCGAAACACGGCTCCGCGCCGGACGGCGGCTCGACGGATTTCTTACCGTGGTTTTTGTCGCTCGAAGACGCGCTCTACAACTGCGTTTCCTGCGAGATGTGGAGCGCTTACAAGATGAAGGCCAAAGGCCTGATTACGGCGGTGACGCCGGTGCTGAAACAGGACGGCAAGTGGCTGCGCAATCCCCTCGTGCGCACCGATACCTACGTCGATAACGGCGAGATCGTGTACGGCGAATCGGTGCCGAAAGATCAAATCGTCAAGGCCAAGGAAATCATGGCGCAGGCCCAGGTCGACTTCGAGCTGCTCGACAAAGAGGTGAACGCGCTTGTCTGGAAGTTCACGAACCTGTTCCCGCATTGCTTGATGAAATCGATCGACGGCATTCGGGCCAAGAAGAAATTCTTCTGGGACCAGATGAAGCTCGCGAACCGCCATTGGCTCGCCGCCAACATGAACCACGAGGCCTGGCTCGGGTTCAATGCCTTCGATGCAAAGAAGGCGACGGGCAAGGACGTGATCGACTTCATCAAGTATCGGCAACTCGTCGCCGCCGGCGTGCGTTTCGATGAAGCGTTCGCCGCGCAAGTGTTGGCGAAACCCAAGTGAAGCCCGCGGCATCTCCTACGACGGCTGTTGTATCTGCTGGATCAGCTTGGTCAGCACGACGCCGGGCCCGAGTTCCTTGAAGCTGGTTGCGCCCGCCTTGATCAGGTAACTCACGCTTTGCGTCCACCGCACGGGGTGCGAGATCTGTCTGACCAGGAGCGATCGGACATGATGGGTCGGATCGCCGGCCGGATACGGCTGGCCGGTCACGTTGGCAATGACCGGAACCAGCAGATCCTTGAACGTGAATGATGCTAGGAACGAATCGAAAACGCTCCCTGCCTCCTGCATGTAGCGCGAATGAAACGCGGCGCTCACGGCGAGCGGCTTGTACAGACGCGCACCCGCCTTCTCAATGATCGGCTTGGCGCTGTCGATCTCGCCCTTGGGGCCGGAAATTACCGTTTGCATCGGCGCGTTGTAGTTGGCCACGTCCAACCCGCTCAAGGCATTTTCCTTGAGCAGCGCGGAAATTCGATCCGGCGTCAGCCCGACGATCGCCGCCATGCCGCCGTTTCTCGCCTGCGCCATCAGCTCGCCGCGTTTCTTGACCAGCCGCAGACCGGTGATGAAGTCGAAGGCACCGGCGGCGAGCAGCGCGTTATACTCGCCGAGGCTGTGCCCGGCCAAGAAATCCGGCCGCAGCCCCTCCCCGATCGCCTTGTAATAGTGGAGCGCGTTGACGACGTACAGGCTCGGCTGCGTATATTCGGTTTGCGCCAGTCGGTTCTGCGAATCCTGGAGACACAGCTCGCGCAGGGAGTACCCGAGCAGCGCGTCGATGTCGCGCTCCGCGTTTCCGAACTGCGCCACCTCATCGAAGAGGGTCTGTCCCATCCCGCGCTTTTGCGACCCTTGTCCAGGAAAAACGAATACCTGCATTGCATCGGCTCCTGTTCAACATCGAATGTCCAGTGAACAAATGGCGGCCGGCGTTCTCGCGCCGGAAACGGCGCTAAGCGCTCGCCGCGGAAGCGCATGGCGAGCGCGGCGAGATGATCGCGGTGCCGGGCGATGCATTATCGACACCGCTCGCTGATCCGAACTCGACGTTCAGGGTGTCTTGCGGGAATGTAGTTTCGAAACGCGCGTTGATTGTATCGTCGAAGTCGCAGACGCTCCATCGCCGTCTGGTTCCCCTCAAACATCAGGTCCGTGATTTCAAGATCGCTCGACCTCTAGCTAGCGGGAGGTGTCGAGCGCCGATACGCAGCGAGGCCAAATCGAGCTAAAAGATGGACCTGCCGGCGATTACAGACGAGTCATCGCTTCCCTGCGTGGTACCGCCACCGTTCGATCGCCGCTAGACGCTCGCCCGCTCGCGGTGAGCGGGGCCGAGGCCAAGTAGGCCACGGATTCGCTTGTTTTCCGCGGTAAAAGTGCGTCGGACATGCTATCGCGGGTTTCATGCACTTGCCCTGGAACGCGTTTTGGCCTAAATTAGAACAATGGTTCAAATATTGAATAAGCGTTCAAATAAGAAATTGTCGGCACGGGTGCGGCAGAAGAACGACGCGCGCCGGCTGGAAATTCTGCGCGCCGCGGCTCGGGCGTTCCGGCGCCTCGGCGTTGCGGCAGCCGGCATGCGAGATATCGCCGAGGAGGCGAACCTGTCGCCCGGGAATCTCTACCATTACTTCCGCGGCAAAGACGAAATCCTGCTCTTTTGTCAGGAGCGTACGCTCGAGCAATTGCTCGCAAGGGCTGAATCCGCACGTCGTTCGGGCGTGCCGGCAGCCGACCAGTTGCGCGAGGTAATGCGTGCGCACGTGCACTGCGTGCTCGACGAAATGGAAGGGGCGACCGCGCACCTGGAAGTCGAAGCGCTGTCCGAGAAATTGCGCGCTCCGGTCATCGAGAAACGCGACGCCTACGAACGCGCCGTCCGCGGCCTAGTCGTGCAGGGGATCGACCAGGGCGAGTTCCACCCGTGCGACACGGTGCTGGTCACGCGGGCGATGCTCGGCGCCGTCAACTGGACCGCGCGCTGGTATCGGCGCGACGGCACGCAGTCGGTCGAGCAAATCGCCGAGTCGCTGTCCGATTATCTGGTGCGCGGTCTGGCCGCGCCATCCATCAGCACCAACGCCGCGCCCCCGCGGCTGCCTGTCGAGGTCAATCATGAACGACGCCAAAATCCCGCAAGCCGCCTTCAAACGCAGCATTCGGATGCGGCTGAAAGTAAATGGTGAAGAGCACGAAACGCTGTTCGCCCCTTATAAAACGCTGCTCGAGGTGTTGCGCGAAGATTTGAATCTGACCGGCACCAAGCATGGCTGCGAACTCGGCGAATGCGGCGCGTGCGCCGTATTGATCGACGGCGTGCCGGTGCTGTCCTGCCTCGAGCTCGCGGTCGAATGCGAAGGCCGCTCGATCGAAACCGTCGAAGGCCTGGCCGACGGCTCGACGCTGCATCCGCTACAGGCGGCGTTCGCCGACCTCGGCGGCGCGCAGTGCGGCTATTGCACGCCGGGGATCCTGATGACGGCGAAGGCATTGCTCGAGAACGATCCGAATCCAAGTCGTGAACGCATCAAGGAGGCGATCTCCGGCAATCTCTGTCGTTGCACCGGCTACCAGCAAATTTACGAATCCATCGAAGAGGCGGCGCAGCGGCTGCGCGAAGCAAGTACCGCGCCGCGGCGCGCGGGAGCAAAAGCATGAGCGCGAAAAAACGCTTCAACGTCATCGGCAAGGCGCGCCGCCGGGTGGACGGTCGCTCCAAAGTCACAGGCCAGACGATATTCGCGGACGACATCAAACTTCCGCGGATGCTGCACACGAAGCTCTTGCGCTCGCCGCATCCGCACGCGCGCATCGACGCGATCGACGTGTCGCGCGCCGAAAAACACCCGGGCGTGTACCTGGTTCTGACCGGCAAGCACTTCCCGGTCACGTTCGGCATCATGCCGGTATCGCTCGACGAGTATCCGCTCGCGCGCGAGCGCGTGCGCTACGTCGGCGATCCGGTCGCGGCGGTCGTCGCGAAAGACGAGCAGGCGGCGACCGAGGCACTGGATCTGATCGACGTCACCTATACCAAGCTGCCCACGATCTCCTCGCCCGAAGAGGCGCTCGCGCATCCCGAGGTGCGCATTCATTCATACACCGATCATGGCAACATCCATCGCAATCAGTCTTATGTGTTCGGCGACGTCGACGAAGCGTTGGCGAAATCGGATCACGTGTTCGAGGACGTCTTTTACTTCGAGGGCAACACACATCTCCCGATAGAGCAGCACGCGGCGGTCGGCGCGGTCGACGGCGAAGGCAAGCTCACGCTCTGGTCGTCGACACAAGTACCGCACTACGTGCACCGCCAAATGGCGCGCGTGCTCGACATACCGGCTGCCCACATTCGTATCATCGCCTGCCCGAACGGCGGCGGCTTCGGCGGCAAGACCGACATCTGTAACCACGAAGCCGTGGTGCTGAAGGCCGCGCTGATGCTCGGCCGGCCGGTCAAGATTTGCCTCAACCGCGAGGAAGTGTTTTACATGCACCGCGGTCGCCACCCGGTGCTGATGAAATTCCGCACCGGCGTTAACAAAGACGGCAAGCTGACGGGTATGCATCTGCAAACGCTGCTCGACGGCGGCGGCTACGGTTCTTACGGCGCGGCAAGCACGTTCTACACCGGTGTGCTGCAGACGATCACGTACGAGATACCGCGCTACAAGTTCGACGCGTGCCGCATGTTCACTAACAAACCGCCGTGCGGTCCCAAGCGCGGCCATGGCACGCCGCAGCCGCGCTTCGGCCAGGAAGTGCAGCTCGACAAGATCGCGGAGAAGCTCAAGATCGATCCGGCCGAGCTGCGGCTCAATATGATCGTCAAGCCAAACTCGCTCACCGCGAACTGGCTCAAGGTCGGTTCGATCGGACTCGCAGAGTGCATCAAGCAGGTCGTGGAGCGCTCCGGCTGGAAGCAGAAACATGGGAAGCTTCCGCTCGGCCGCGGCGTCGGTATCGCCTGCGGCGCCTACATGTGCGGCGCGGGCCTGCCGATCTACTGGAATAAACTGCCGCAATCGGGCGTGCAAATACTGCTCGATCGCAGCGGCCAGGTGACGGTGTTCTGCGGCGCGACCGAGATCGGGCAAGGCTCCGACGACGTGCTGGCCGGCATCGTGGCCGAAGTGCTCGGCGTCGAAGTCCCGGACGTGCGCTGCATCACCGGCGACACCGGCATCACGCCGATCGATCTCGGCTCCTATTCGAGCCGCGTCACCGTGATGATGGGCAACGCCGCCATCCAAGCGGCCGAGCAATTGCGGGTCAAGCTGGCCGACGCGGCCGCCGAGCAGTTCATGGTTCCGCCCGATTGGATCACGTTCGCGCAGGGCCGCGTGTTCCCGGCCGCCGATCCCAATAAGGGCATGAGCTTCCGCGAGGCGGTGGAATTCGCCGAAGCCAAGTTCGGCACGCTCGGCGCAGTCGGCTCGTACACACCGCCGCGACAACCGGGTCGATACAAGGGCAGCGGCGTCGGTCCGTCGCCGGCCTATTCGTACACCGCGGTCGTGGTGGAAATCGACGTCGATCCGGCGACCGGCTGGATCACGGTACCGAAGATGTGGTGCGCGCACGATATCGGACGCGCGCTCAATCCCGTGCTCGCGCGCGGGCAAGTGGAAGGCAGCCTGTACATGGGCCTCGGCGAGGCGTTGATGGAAGAGCAAGTGTTCCGCCGTCTGCCGCCGAAGCTTTCCGACGCGCTCGTGCACAAGATTCCGTCGCTGCTCGAGTACAAGAGCCCGACCTCGCTCGACATGCCGGAGATGGATACGGTGCTGGTCGAAGATCCCGATCCGAACTGTCCGTTCGGCGCCAAGGAAGTCGGTCAGGGGCCGCTGCTGCCGGTCATGCCGGCGGTCGCGAACGCCGTGTTCGACGCGGTCGGCGTGCGTATCGATGAGCTGCCGATCACACCGGACAAAATCCTGAAGGCGATCGAGCTTAAGGCACAGGGCAAGAATCCGCGCGTCGGACCGGAATATTTCCCGAACGTCCCGTATCCGGAGCCCTATATTGTCCCGCCGCCGTGGGAAGGCGGGGACGGCAACGCCATCAAAGAACCGGGCAAACACGCCGGCAAACCGAAGGAGGCGGTTGCGTCATGATGCGCCTGCCTTGGTTCCGCTACGAAGCACCGCGCACCGTCGCGGAGGCGGCGCGCATTTTGGCCGCGGAAGGTCCGAACGCGATGCTCATCGCGGGCGGAACCGATCTGCTGCCGAACATGAAACGGCGCCATCAGACGCCGGGGATATTGGTGTCGCTGCGTCACATCGAGCCGCTGAAGAAAACGGCGAACGGCAACGGTCTCACGCTCGGCGCCGGGTTGACGCTCAGCGAAATCGTGAATACGCCGACCATACGCGCGAACTACGCCGGTCTGTATCAAGCCGCGGCGCAAGTGGCGACCGTGCACCTGCGCAACTCGGGCACGATCGGCGGCAACCTGTGCCTCGACACGCGCTGCACTTATTACAACCAGAATTACGAGTGGCGCAAGGCGATCGACTTCTGTATGAAAAAGGACGGCGAAACCTGTTGGGTCGCGACCGCGAGCAAGCGCTGCGTGGCGGTGACGTCGACGGACACGGCGCCGGCGCTGATCGCGCTCGGCGCCAACGTAAGGCTCGTTTCGTCCGGCGGCGAGCGCGACGTGGCGCTCGCGGATTTCTACAACAACGACGGCATGGAATATCTCACGCGCCGGTCCGACGAAGTGTTGACCGAAGTCGTGCTGCCGGACCTGTCGGGGTGGAAGAGCACCTATTGGAAGCTGCGCCGGCGCGGCTCCTTCGACTTCCCCGTGCTCGGCGTCGGCGCGGCGGTGAAATTCGCCGCCGACGGCACCGTCGAGGATGCGCGCCTCGTGCTCGGCGCGGCGGCTTCGCGCCCGGTCGTCACCAAAGCGGGTGAGCTGCTGCGCGGCAAGAAATTGACCGATGAGGTGATTGCCGAAGCCGCGGAGACGATTGCCTCGCGCGCTAAGCCGATGGATAACACCGATCTCGAGGTTTATTGGCGCAAGCAGGTCGCACCCGCCTTCATCGGTTACGCGCTCAAGGAAGTGCGCGGCGACGATATGCGTAACACGCGCCTGCGTATCGCACGGCATGCGCTGTAATCACGGCACGACATAATCCGAGTACGGACGATGGCAACCCATTCGGCTGCGATGGAGCAGCGCGCTGACACGGCTATTTCTCTCGCTTTCGGCATCGCGTTCGAGGATTTGTACCGCCCCGAGCGTCTGGTACAGCTCGACGCCGGCTTTCTGGACTGGCTGAAAGCCGCCGAGTCGCAACTCGCGCAGCAATTGCTCGCCGCGCGCGAGTCGCCGGACACGCTCGATCGCAAGCGCGAATCGGAGCTTTTGCTCGCGGTTGCCCCGCACCTGGAGGATTATCTGGCGCAGCTCTTCGGCATCGAAACCGACGTGCAAGCGCTCGCCGCGCGCCATCACGAGCTCGCGCCGCTCTACAGCTGCAAGCGCCTGTTCGTCCAGCGCAAGGCGATGACCAAGGTAAAGCCCGAGGAGGCGGCGACCGTCGACGGTCCGGCGCTCGCGGCGGAGCTGGCCAAGGAATTTCGGGAACCCTTCAGCGAACTTGCGTTCGCGCGCCACGTCACCGAATGGCTCAAGAACGAAGCGGCGCACGAGCGACAATTGCAGTTCGCGCTGCGCTACGCGGCCTGGGCGGCGCTGACTCCGGCCGGTAAAGCGCTTCACCACGACGGCGCGCTGTTCAAGGGCCCGGCCAAGCTCGACCCGATGCACCTCGTGCCGTTGGACGAAGAAACGCGAAACGGCGTCAAAACATACAGGCTACACCACATCCGCCGGCGCGAAGGCTTCGCGCTGACCGACCCCGGCACGGATCTGGTCGGCGCGCTCGACGAAGCGAACTACTGCATCTGGTGCCACGAGCAGGGGCGCGACTCGTGCGCCCACGGGATCAAGGAAAAGACCGGCGGCTTCAAGAAAACCGTGTTCGGCGTGACGCTCGCCGGCTGCCCGCTCGAGGAGCGCATTTCCGAGTTCCACAAGCTCAAGGCCGAAGGCGTCCCGGTCGGCGCGCTCGCCGTGATCATGGTCGAGAACCCGCTGTGCGCGGCGACCGGGCACCGTATCTGCAACGACTGCATGAAGTCGTGCATTTATCAAAAGCAAGACCCGGTCGACATTCCACAGTCGGAAACGCGCACGCTGAAGGACGTACTGGCGCTGCCGTGGGGTTTCGAGATCTACAGCTTGTTGAGCCGCTGGAATCCGCTCAATCTGCGTCGGCCGTATCCGCGCGCGGCGAGCGGCCGCCGGGCGCTGGTCGTCGGCATGGGGCCGGCCGGCTTTACGCTCGCGCATCATTTGATGAACGACGGCCATGGCGTCGTCGGCATCGACGGCCTCAAGATCGAGCCGCTTCCATCCGACATTTCCGGCGTCGACGCCGCGGGCGCGCACGTGCCGTTTCGACCGATCCGCGACGTCGAAGAACTCTACGAGCCGCTCGAATCGCGCGCGATGGCAGGTTTCGGCGGCGTCGCCGAGTACGGCATCACGGTGCGCTGGAACAAAAACTTCCTCAAGATCATCCGCCTGCTGCTCGAACGGCGCGAGCAGTTCGCGTTGATCGGCGGCGTGCGCTTCGGCGGCACGGTGCCGCTCGAAGAGGCGTTCCATCTCGGCTTCGATCACGTCGCGCTCGCGATGGGCGCGGGGCGGCCGACGGTGCTCGACCTGCCGAACGGTCTCGCGCGCGGCGTGCGCACGGCCTCGGACTTTCTCATGGCGCTGCAGCTGACCGGCGCCGCCAAGACCGATTCCATCGCCAACATGCAGCTGCGGCTGCCGGTCGTCGTCATCGGCGGCGGCTTGACCGCGATCGACACGGCCACGGAGTCGATGGCGTATTACCCGGTGCAGGTCGAAAAGTTCCTGCGCCGTTACGAAACGCTGGTGGCGGAAAAAGACGAAGCGGCCGTGCGCCAAAATTGGTCCGCCGAAGAACGTGCGATCGCCGACGATTTCCTGGCGCACGCCAAGGCGATCCGCGCCGAGCGCGCGACCGCGCAGGCCGAGGGCCGGCCGGCGCGCGTCGTCGAACTGCTCCAGGGCTGGGGCGGCGTTACCATCGCGTATCGCAAAAGACTAATCGATAGTCCGGCGTACACCTTGAATCACGAGGAAATCGAGAAAGCGCTCGAGGAGGGCGTGTACTTCGCCGAGTGCCTGGCGCCCATGGCCGTGGAAGTGGACGACGGCGGTCACACGCGCGCGGTGCGCTTCGCAACGCAGCAGCGTGACGATGCCGGCCAATGGAAAAATGGGCAGGAAATCACGCTCCGCGCGCGCGCGTTGCTGATCGCGGCGGGCACGCAACCGAACACCGTGCTCGCGCGCGAAGACGCGGAGCATTTCAAGCTCGACGGCCGCTACTTCGCCGCGTGCGACGAAACCGGCGCGCCGGTGAAGCCCGAGCGCGCGCTCTCGAAGCCGGCCGAGCCGCAGGTGCTGCAGGCGCGCACCGCCGACAGCCGCTTCGTCAGCTTTTTCGGCGACTTGCATCCGTCGTATTTCGGCAACGTCGTGAAAGCGATGGGCAGCGCGACCCAGGGTTATCCGATCGTAAGCCGCGTGATGAACCAGCGCACGCCGGCATCCCATCTGAACGACAAGGCGTTCTTGAATCACGTCCGCTCGCAGCTCTACGCGACGGTGCATCAAGTCGTGCGACTCACGCCGACCATCGTCGAGGTGATCGTCCGCGCGCCGCTCGCCGCCCGGCAATTCCGGCCGGGGCAGTTCTATCGGCTGCAGAATTTCGAGACGAACGCGGTCGCGACCGGCGACACCCGCCTCGCGATGGAAGGTTTGGCGCTGACCGGCGCCTGGGTCGATCGCGAGCGCGGCCTGATTTCGACCATCGTGCTCGAAATGGGCGGCTCGTCGTCGCTATGCGCGTATTTGCGGCCGGGCGAACGCGTCGTGCTGATGGGGCCGACCGGCGCGCCGACCGAAATCGAAAGCGGCGAAACCGTGGTGCTGGTCGGCGGCGGACTCGGCAACGCGGTGCTGTTCTCGATCGGCGCGGCGTTTCGCGCCGCCGGCTCGAAGGTGCTCTACTTCGCCGGCTACAAGAAAGTCATCGACCGTTACAAGGTCCAGGAAATCGAAGCGGCGGCCGATGCCATCGTTTGGTGCTGCGATGAAGCGCCGGGCTTCCGGCCCACGCGCACGCAAGACAAGCACATCGTCGGCAACATCGTGCAGGCGATGCTGGCCTATGGGCGCGGCGAACTCGGCGCGCAGCCGATCGCGCTCGCCGCCGCCGATCGCCTCATCGCCATCGGTTCCGATCGCATGATGGCGGCGGTTGCCGCCGCGCGGCATCGCGAGCTCAAGCCCTATCTCAAGGCCGAGCATTTCGCGATCGGCTCCATCAACTCGCCGATGCAATGCATGATGAAGGAAATCTGCGCGCAATGCTTGCAGCCGCATCGCGACCCGGTGACGGGCAAAACGACCCACGTCTTCTCCTGCTTCAATCAGGACCAGCCGCTCGACTGCGTTGACTTCCCCGGTTTGGCCGCCCGCCTCTCCCAGAACGCGATCCAGGAAAAGCTGACGAGCCAGTGGATCGGGCATTGCCTTGGACGAGCGGGGTTGGATATCCCGAAGGTATAAGCTCCGAGCCGCGGGCAACTGGCCCGCGATCGGAGATAATATAAAATTAACGACGTACTTTTAGAGAAACGCAGCATCCATGCACCCGTCGAACCGAAAAGAGGCAACCCGCGCCGCCTGGCTCGAGACCTTGAAAAAATATCTCAGCGTGGCGGCGCCCGATTCCGACCGTTACTGGTCCAATCGGCTGGATGCCGCTTCGCGCGACGAGCTGACCGCAATCCAGAACGACAAGCTCGCGGCGCTCGCGCCGTTCCTGTACGAAAACAGCGAGTTTTACCGGCGCCGGTTCGACCGGCTGGGGCTTGCCCCGACCGACATTCGCACGGTCGAGGACTTGCCGCGTTGGCCAGTCGTGACGAGCAAGGAAATGGGCGAAGACGCGGCGCAGCATCCACCGTACGGCACGTACCAGACGATCGGCGCCGCCGAATGGGCCGACCGCGGCTGGATGCAATTTTCCACTTCCGGCACGACCGGCACGCCGAGGTGTGTGCGCTATACGCACGTGGATCGTCCGTACTGGGAATTGGCGAACGCACGCGCGCTGCACAGCATGGGGGTGCGGCGCGGCCATACGGTGTTTCCCTTGGGCGGCTTCGGGCCGCACGTATTCGTCTGGGGCGCGACCTTTGCGCTCGCGCGGATGAATATCCCCGTCATTCCGGGCGGCGGCCTGGACACGCAGGCGCGCGCGCGTGTGATCGATCGGTTCAAACCGACGGTGGTGGCGTGCACGCCGTCGTACGCGCTCTATCTTGGGCGCGTGATGCAGGACATGGGCATCGATCCGGCCGCGAGCGCAGTCGAGATTCTCATCGTCGCCGGCGAACCGGCGGTAGGCGTCGAGAGCACACGCCGGCGATTGGAGTCGCTCTGGAACGCGCGCGTGGTGGAATTTTACGGATGCACCGAAGCGGCGCCGCACGCCGGCGCTTTTTCCTGTTCGTACTCGTGTGAGACGGGCAAGACGCCGTTCGCGCATTTCATGGAAGACGTGGCGGTTTGGGAGCTGGTCGATTCCCAGACGCTGAAGCCGGTCGACGAGGGCGAGCGCGGTGTCACCGTCTGCACCTCGCTAAATTCCGAAAGTTCGCCGCAGTTGCGTTTCTTGTTGGGAGACTACACGACCATGAGCAGGGAAACCTGTGCTTGCGGCCGTTCACATATTCGAGCGATGGGGTCCATGACCGGGCGCTCGGACGACGCCATCAATCTGCGCGGCATCAAGTTTTTCCCGAGCCAGATCGAGGAGGCGGTGCGCGCGGTCACGGGCACAGGAGACGAGTTCGAGATCGTGCTCTCGACGAACGCCGACGGGTTGCCGATCATGACGGTGCGCGTCGAGCACGTGGACCATGTCAACGGCGCGGTCTCCGAGCGCGTTGCGATGGAGATTCGCAGCCGCTGCGAGGTACGCGCGGATGTCGAAGTGCTCGCGCCGAATACGCTGCCGAAGACCGAATTCAAGGCGCGGCGCGTGCGACGCCTGTCGTAACGCCGGGCGCCGGCGTATACCCAAACGACAAAGAGGCGCGGGCCGATGCGGACGCGCCGTTGACCCGAATTGTCGTTCTTGCTCGCCTCCCTTTGTAAAGACTCTTGCCGTCGGATTTGCTGGATCAGCCGGGTCAGACGACGCCGGACCCCAGCCCCTTGAAGTCGGTTGCTCCCGTCTTGATCAAATAGCGGAATGGCGCGTGGGTTTCCCACGCGCCATTCCGTCAGCCCTCCAACCAAGCGCCTTCCGCGGGTCGATGTGTTGCTTGCGAACCGCGGCGCTCGGCGCGTTAGTCCTGATATAACTTCACATACTCGAAATCGCCGGGACGTTTATTGATTCCGACGCGCGGCGGCGCGATCCAGCTCGCATACTCGCCGCGCTTTTGGCAAGGTTTCATCAGGGAGTTGATAAACGCGTAGTCGCCGTCGGTGCAAAGCCACTGATCCTTTCGCGCTCGCCATTCGGCTTGCGTAACCACTTTCCCGTCGGGCGTAATATGCTGATCCGCGAATTCGCCGATCTTGCGGTTGAACCCCTTATGGGGCTGCTTAAAAGCAAAGTCGATGCCGGCGTTCTTGATAACCTTGTTCCACCGATCGATACCGCCCTGGCAGTCCTTGATGTAATCGTCCAGCAATCGACCGTTGACGGCGGTCAGGGCGGGAACGTCATCGGTCACGATGTTGCCATCCCGTACGCGCATTACCGGGTAACTGTCGTTGGTCAGCACATGATCGTCGGCGATCTTGGTCTCTTCGAAGCGCCCTTTCAGCCCGGCGCTGAATGCTTGCGCGGCGTTGCTGGAAATCTCGGCGCCGAAGAGGTCGCGCGTCACGGACATGTGAAAATTCGCCTTCTTCTGCAGCGTCGGCAAATCGATCACGCCGAGACGACGGATGGCGGCGATGTCGGACGGATCCTTCAACCCCGCTTGGTTCATCGCCTTCACCGTGGCTTCCACCGTGCGTGCGACGCCGGTCTCGCCTACGAATAAGTGGTGCGCCTCCTCGGTCAGCATGAAGCGGCAGCTGCGCGACAGCGGATCGAATCCCGACTGCGCCAGGGCGGCGAGCTGCATCTTGCCGTCGCGGTCCGTAAAGTAAGTAAACATGAAGAAGGACAACCAGTCCGGCGTCCGCTCGTTGAAGGCGCCGAGTATGCGCGGGTTGTTCTTATCGGCCGAGCGGCGTTCGAGCAGCGCTTGCGCTTCTTCCCGGCCGTCGCGTCCGAAATATTTCATAAGCAAATAAACCATCGCCCACAAGTGTCGCCCTTCTTCGACGTTGACCTGAAATAGGTTGCGCAGATCGTAAAGGGACGGCGCGGTCTTGCCGAGATAACGCTGCTGTTCCACCGAGGCCGGTTCAGTGTCGGCCTGCACGACGATAAGTCGGCGCAGCAGCGAACGATATTCGCCGGGGACTTCTTGCCACGCCGGCTGGCCCTTATGAGTACCGAAGGCGACCTTGCGACTCTCCTCCTTGGGCGCGAGCAGTATGCCCCAGCGGTACTGCGGCATCTTGACGTGATCGAATACCGCCCAACCCTTCGGATCGACGCCGACGGCCGTGCGCAAATAAACGTCCGCCGCCTGAAAACCCTCGGGCCCCATATCGCGCCACCACTCGAGATAATTCGGTTGCCACTCTTCGAGCGCACGCTGCAGCTGTTTGTCGCCCGACAGGTTTACATTATTCGGAATCTTTTCGTCGTAGCTGACCTC
>DASWLD010000129.1:0-3192 GCA_036396275.1 Burkholderiales bacterium | reverse complement strand
CTGTCCGCACCGCGGCGGTCCGTTGTCGCAAGGGATCGTGTTCGGCACGCGCGTCGCGTGTCCGCTGCACGATTGGGTCATCGAGTTGAAGACCGGGAGCGCCGTCGCGCCCGACGTCGGCTGCACCGTGACGCACCGCGTGCGCGTCGAAAACGGAATCGTGTGGCTGGTGGTGAAGTCGCCCGCCGATGCGCGCGCGGCGGTTGCTGTCTAGCGATCCCTTATGAGCATCGCCACGACCTGCCCGTATTGCGGCGTGGGTTGCGGGGTGCGCGCCACGCGCGCACCGGATAACTCCGTCGCCATCGTCGGCGACCCGCGGCACCCGGCCAACTTCGGCCGCCTGTGTTCGAAAGGCTCGGCGCTCGCCGATACCCTCGGGCTCGACGATCGTCTCCTGTATCCGGAAATTCGCGGACAGCGCGCGTCGTGGGACGCGGCATTGGCAACCGTCGCCGACGGCATTCGCGACGCGGTGAAAGAACACGGTCCCGCATCGATCGCATTTTACGTTTCCGGCCAGCTCCTCACCGAGGACTACTACGTCGCCAACAAGTTGATGAAGGGGTTCCTCGGCACCGCGAACATCGATACCAACTCGCGGCTGTGCATGGCCTCGGCGGTGGCGGGGCAGTGCCGCGCTTTCGGCGAAGACGTCGTGCCGAACTCCTACGAGGATCTGGAACAGGCGGATCTCCTGGTGTTGGTCGGCTCGAACGCCGCGTGGTGCCATCCGGTGCTGTTCGGTCGGATGCAGCGCGCCAAGGAAGCGCGGCCGAAGATGAAGGTCGTCAACATCGATCCGCGCCGCACCGCGACCAGCGATTTGAGCGATCTGCATCTTACCGTCGCGCCCGGAACCGACGCGATTCTGTTCAATGGGCTGCTGAATTATTTGCGGCGCTCGGATTGTCTCGATCTCGAGTTTCTGGAAGACCACGTGGAGGGTTTCGCCGCGACCTTGGCCGCGGCGCGCGATAGCGCCGCAACGATTCCCGACGTCGCGCGCGCCTGCGGCTTGGCCGAGGACGATGTCGCGCGGTTCTACGAGTGGTTTTCGCGCACCGAGCGTGTCGTGACGTTCTATTCGCAGGGCATCAACCAATATTCGAGCGGCACGGACCGGGTCAACAGCATCATCAATTGCCATTTGGCGACCGGCCGTATCGGCAAACCGGGCGCCGGCGCGTTCTCCATTACCGGACAACCGAACGCGATGGGCGGGCGTGAGGTCGGCGGACTCGCGAACCAGCTCGCGGCGCACATGGGTTTCACGCCCGAGGCGCTCGATCGCGTCGGTCGCTTCTGGCGAGCGCCGAATCTGGCGCGCGCGCCGGGCCTGAAAGCCGTCGATATGTTCGGCGCGATCGAGCGCGGCGAAATCAAGGTTGTGTGGGTTACGGCGACCAATCCGGCGGTGAGCTTGCCGGATGCCGACCGGTTCCGCGCCGCGCTCCAGCGGTGCGAACTGATGATTGTCTCCGATTGCGAACGTCATACCGACACGACGGCTTGCGCGCACGTTCTGCTGCCGGCCGCGGCCTGGGGCGAAAAGGACGGTACCGTCACGAACTCCGAGCGACGCATCTCGCGTCAGCGTGCTTTTTTGGACGCGCCCGGAGAAGCGAAACCCGACTGGTGGATCGTGACACAGGTAGCGCATCGCCTCGGGTTTGCCGACGCGTTTCCTTACGTCAGCCCGGCCGATGTGTTTCGGGAGCATGCACGGCTTTCCGGATTCGAAAACGATGGGACGCGCGTCTTCGATATCAGCGGCATCGCCAACCTATCCGACGACGACTACGACAATCTTTCGCCGATCCAATGGCCGGTAACGCGTTCCGCACCCGCACCCCAACCCTCCCCCGCTCCTGCGGGGGAGGGAGTGGGAGGGGGAGGGGGTAGTGGCGCAATCGCCGCTGGCTTCAACGGAACGGAACGCCTGTTTAGTGACGGGCGGTTTTCTCACCCGTCCGGAAAGGCACGCATGATTCCGATCGTGCCGCGCCCGCCGGCGAACGCCGTGAGCATGGAATTTCCTCTTTCGCTCAACACCGGTCGGATCCGCGATCAATGGCACACGATGACGCGCACGGCGCGATCCGCGCGACTGATGGCGCACATCCCGGAGCCTTACGTTGAAATTCATCCGGACGACGCGCTCACGTACGGAATTACACCCGATGGTTTGGCGCGCATTGTTTCGGCGCATGGAGAAATGCTCGCGCGCGTGAAGTTGAGCGCCGACCAGCGCGTCGGCTCGGTGTTCGTACCGCTTCATTGGAACGACACGCTCGCGCGCCGCGCGCGCGCCGATGCGTTGGTCAATCCGATCGCCGATCCGATTTCCGGCCAGCCGGAGTTCAAACACACGCCGGTGCGCGTCGAGGCTTATCGCGTCGCGTGGCACGGGTTCGTATTGTCGCGCGTGCCGCTGGCCATCGATGCTTGCGACTATCGCGTGCAAGTGAAGGGCGAGTCGTATTGGCGCTACGAACTCGCCGGCGAGCAAGCGACCGGCGCGTGGCCCAAACGCGCCCGCGAATGGCTCGGGGCCGACGGCGAGTGGCTCGAATTCGAGGACGCCAAGGGCGGGCGCTATCGCGCCGCGTGCATCGCAGACGATCGTTTGGAGGCGTGTTTGTTCATCGCGCCGACGCATGAATTGCCGCCACGCTCATGGTTGCAAGCGCTGTTCGGACAAGAGAGCTTGCGACCGGAGGAACGGCTCGGATTGTTGGCCGGTCGCTCGCCCGCGGGCACGGTGTTGGAGGGCGTCGTCGTATGCGCCTGCTTTGGCGTCGGTCGCGAGCGCATCCTGAGCGCGATCAAGCGCGATCGCCTGGCGACGGCGCAGGCCATTGGGGCGAAACTGAAGGCGGGAACGAACTGCGGCTCGTGCGTGCCGGAGTTGAAGGCGTTGATCGTAACGGCGGCAAAGTAGACGTTGGTATTTTCAGAGGAACATTCGGTTAATTCCCTCTCCCTCCGGTGACGTACAGGGACGTTCTAAGATCGCGATAGACAGGATGCCGCACATGGATGTGTCAGTGTCGCGGGCGCAGGGCGAGCCGGAAATAGACAAAGGTCCAGTGGACCTTTGTCCCGGCGAGCGGGCGAGGCAGGAGCCGAGCCCCGGCTTTCGAGCGAAGCAGGAATGCACAGCGACGAAAGCGCAGGAGCGACGCCGAG